>URXA01000009.1 GCA_900551745.1 uncultured Phascolarctobacterium sp. | reverse complement strand
ACCTACAACAACTCGGTTAACAGCCGAGTGCTCTACCGATTGAGCTATCGGGGAAGGTCACTAACGTTTCTCAACGTCACAAGTGGTATTATATGGCAATTTTGTAATCTTGTCAACACTTTTTTGAAAATTTTACTGATTTTTATGTTTAATCTTGACAACTATTTTTTGCACTTCTTGCATTCCATCCTTGGTACTGCAGCCAGGCCGATGTAATTCCCACGGAAAGAATACAGCAAAATCACCAGTCTGCAAAACTATGTGATCCTTCTCCTCTATTTCTTTATAAAACAGCAGATCACTGTCATCTGCATAATCTTCAACTACAATATGTTCAGCTCTTCTGGGAGCAAAATAAATTATCTCCTCGCCTGCACCCAAATATTGTACATCAATATACTGATTATGAGCTTCGGGCTTTTTGTTTATTTTTGCTTCTGTCGAATATGTATTGACTCTTACAAATATATCCCTGCCGTCTATTTCATATTCACCGTTCTTTACTTCGGCAAAGTTTGTTTCTTTTATATATTGTAAAGCTTTCTGCAAACCTTCTGATACATATGGCAGTATTTTTTCTATATCTTGCTTATTTCCGCAAATCATTATAAAAGCCTCCTTATTAGATTCAGTATTGCTTTATTCGACATTTCTATGTAAAATCCTGTTTTCTGCTTTGACAAACTACTATTAGTTACGTTAAAATTGTAACATATATTTTCATGAAAGAGGTTTAGTATGAGCTATTTGAATGTCACTAATGTTTCCCATACTTTTGGCGGCCGCCAGATCTTGGAAAATGTTTCTTTTAAATTACTGCGCGGCGAGCATGTTGGTCTCGTCGGTGCTAATGGCGAAGGTAAATCAACCTTCCTCAATATAGTTACCGGGCATCTGCTGCCAGACGAAGGCAAAGTAGAATGGCCCGGACGTGTTACCGTTGGTTACTTAGACCAGCAAAGTACCCTGGAAGCCGGTAAAACTATCCGCGAGGTCCTGCGCACTGCATTCAACGATATGTACGAAGCAGAAAAACAGATGCTGGAACTTTACGACAAGATGGCTGACGCTGCGCCTGAAGAAATAGATAAAATGATGAATACTGTAGGCGAGATCCAGACAGAGCTCGAACACAGCGGGTTCTATTCATTAGACACTAAAATAGAAGAAGTGGCCAACGGTCTTGGCTTAGGCGGCATCGGGCTTGACAGGGATGTCAGCGAACTTTCCGGCGGTCAGCGCAGTAAGGTTTTACTTACCAAACTGCTTTTGCAGAACGCTTCCATTTTATTATTAGACGAACCTACCAACTATTTAGACGTTGAGCATATCGAATGGCTGACAAGATTCTTACAAAACTATGAACATGCCTTCATTCTTATTTCTCATGATATATCCTTCCTCAATCAGGTAGTCAACGTTATCTACCATTTGGAAAACTGTGAACTAACCCGCTATACCGGTAACTATGACAAATTCCAGGAAATGTACGCTATTTATAAATCTCAGCGTGAAAGCGCTTATGAACGTCAGCAGCATGAAATTGCCAAACTGGAAGATTTTGTCGCACGCAACAAGGCGCGCGTCGCTACTACTAATATGGCCAAAAGCCGGCAGCGCAAGCTTGATAAAATGGAAATCATTGAAAAGCCTCGTGAAAAGCTTAAGCCTACTTTTAAATTTACAGAAGCAAGGACTCCAAGCCGTTTCATAGTCGAAGCAAAAGACTTAGTTTTAGGCTATGATACACCACTTACTCGTCCTGTCAGCTTCAATCTTGAACGCGGTCAGAAAATAGCGCTCCGCGGTGTAAACGGACTAGGCAAAACGACCCTTTTAAAAACTATTTTAGGGCTGATACCGCCAGTGTCAGGTTCTGTAGAGCTTGGTGAATTTTTAGAACCTGGTTATTTTGAGCAGGAAGAACGCAATAAAAACGAAAATACAGCTTTAGAAGACGTATGGAACGAATATCCCGGTCTTACCAATTATGAAGTCCGAGCCGCTTTAGCGGGCTGTGGCCTAACTAACGAACATATTACCAGCAAAGTTTTTGTTTTGAGCGGCGGCGAAGCTGCTAAAGTCCGTTTATGCAAGCTGATGCTGCGCGATATCAATTGGCTGGTTTTAGACGAACCGACAAACCATCTGGACGTTGACGCAAAGGAAGAACTTAAGCGCGCACTGATCGCGTTTAAAGGAAGTATCCTTCTGGTTTCACATGAACCTGAATTTTACGAAGATTGGGTAACTTCAGTCTGGAATATCGAAGATTGGACTACAAAAATAATTTAAAAATAAAAAATCCTCAACCAAAAATTGGTTGAGGATTTTTATTTTTGATTAATCAAGCAGTGATGCCACATCTTTTTCAAGCTGCATCGGCGCTGCTGCCAACGGCATATTTTCACTATGCCACTTTAGGCTTGTCACCGCAGAGACATTTTTTCCTCGTTTACATAAAATACGTTTACCACGTTTTTTACCCTCATGGTAAAGAAACCGTACTTCAGGAGAATCATTAAAAAGGTTTTCTTTTATCCAACGTTCTCCTTCATAAGCTCCACCGAAAGGTGCCGCAAAAAACAGTATCCAGGGACGATCGCCGCTGTTCCAATTATGCGGTGTTAACGCCAGATTATAGTTTGTTAAATACTCTGCTTCAGACGCAGCATCAAAATTAGCCCAGGCCATATAAAACAGAGGGCTGCCTTTTTCTGACATTCCCAGTACAAACTGCTTATTGGCGATCGCCGGAAAGATTTGCGAAGCCATCATATGCAGCGGCATCGTCTCATGTTGTTTAGAATGCATCATCAGCCAGGTAATATTACCTAAAATATATGCTGTGCTGTAATGTTCATCCTGTAAAGACGGTGCTATAAATTTAATTTTTCCTTGAATTTTATCCATGATCCGAGTTCTCCTTTGGTCGTCTTTCCTCCACCAAATCCCCTATGCAATATTCTGCATCATTTAAACAGTTTTAGAATTCCCATCTAATACCTGTATTTACCTGCCATTCCTTTTTCGTATCGCCGCCAAAGCTGCGTTCAATATCACCATAGAAATGAGTATTACGGCTTATCTGGACCTGTGCGCCCATACCGAATTCATACCAGGTATCGCCATTATCATAACGTTTACGCAGGTTTTCGCCGTTAGCAGCAACCATCGATACATCACGGTCACCGTCAAATTCGTGGAAAGCTCCCAGTTTAAAATAATAGCTGCTTTCCGGGCTGATCTTCCGTCCAACTTCAAAACCGATACGGCCAATAGCACTGGTCAAACCATCTACATTGATCTTGGTTCCTCGTTCTGTCGTAAAATCAACACTGTTCATTCTGCCCAAAGTAATTTGTGCCTGCGGTGTAAAGAACCAGCCTTTTTCGTAATTTCTCTGTCTGCCATACTCAAAGCTGATGCTGTAAGCAGCATTGTCATAATCGCTGCGTTCAGCATATTCACCGTAAGTATTCATCTTGTGATCCAAGTATCCTGCACGCAGCACTATATCTGTATAATGGCCTTTATTGCCAAACCAGGTCGTGTATAAACCGAGAGCAGTCAAACCTGTTTCGCCCTTGCCTGCCGTATAGCTCAATTTACCTTCACTGCGTTCCAATACGATACCATTAGTACGCTGACCATTTTTCTCGTCATATCTGGTCTTATCATAACCCAACTGGTAGGTATGATATTTATCGGTGTAGCTCTGACCTTTCAGTTTACCGTGATACATACGGGCCCAGACACCATCTGTTCCATGTTCACCACTGCGTATATCGCCTAAACGTTTACGCAGTGTGTCATTAGTAGCACGCCATAAGCTGTAATCACTGGCAAAACCATCGTTGATGGTTTCAGTATTGCCATTTTCTTTCTTTTCAATTTTTGTCAGATACCACTCATTAGCGCTTTCACCTAAAGTATCACCGCGTTCAACAGTTGGCAGTACATCCCATAATCCGCCGGTGTCCATATATTCGCCAATGAAAGATGCATTACTGCTGTTATCCGTAATCAAATGCAGTTTCTTTTCACCCGAAACCTCGCCATTAATCAAGCTCAGATCATTAACATGCACATAATGTGTGCTGCCTGTCTCTGAAGAATTGATTACCAGTTTATCACCATTGGTTTCACTGTCCAGTTCAGTATTGAATTTAAACACACCACCGCTGCCGCTTAGGTCATCAACAGTCACCACAGTATTCATACCTGCTTCATGACTAAGATTAACCATACTGCCGCCGCTGACATGTAAACTGCTGACTTCAGAACTGCTGGTAACGTGCCAATAACTGCTGTTTTTCAAATTCAAACTGATCGTTCCGCTGTTTGCGAGTGCAGTGCTTCCAGTGAATACAGAATTATTATCCATGTCCAAATCAATAGAACCGCTGTTATCAGCATACATATTGCCGGTAATATTAAAAGTAGAATTACCAGCCGTACCTGTTATAGTTCCCTTATCGGCATAAACAGCGTAGCCATCATTGTCATTAGTATCTATCGCAGCACCGCCCAAAAATTCTATGCTGCCGGTAGCGGCATTTACATATGCACCATGAGATCCGCTGCCTTCCACAGAAATATTCAAGCCGTCGCCTGCTTCAATAACGCCTCTTTGTGCCAGCAAGCCATGCGAAGCATCACCTTCGGTTTTAATACCAACATTATCATCTAAAGATAAAACCGAACCTGTCATGTTTGCAAACACACCATGAGAACCATCACCAGCTGTAGCGATAGTAGAACCGGCGCCAATTTCAACAGTACCGTTTGCGACACTTCCCTTGGCCGAAGTATCAGCATAAGCAGCTACACCGTGAGAACCATCACCCAGTGTAGTCATCTCCGCACCTTCTTCAATAACGATCTTACCATTATTGGAAGCCATCATTACAGTATGCGAACCATCACCTGCAGTAGACAAAACCGCGCCTTTACCAATATTGATTTTAGACCCGCCTGTCGGATTAGTTGTAGACCTGCCCTGAGCCGCATAAACTGCATGCGAACTTTCACCCAGAGTCCCGGCCGTTAACCCATCGCCAATATTGATCGTAGCATGGAAATTTGCACGAACAGCATGGGCTCCGTCAGAAGTATCACCATTCGAATACTTCAATTCCCCATTATACAAAGTATTGATCGTAGCATTATCCCCAATATTGAGGACTGTAGAACCGTTAATGTTCAAGCCGTCGGCACTGTTACCGCTGACAGTTATTGTCAAATCGTCACCAACATTGATCGTACCGGTAGCATTCTGCCAGTCAGAATTGCCGCTCGGATTAGAACGAATGCCGTCACCAGCTTCACCTGTAGTAGTAATCGTCAAACGATTTCCCGCCGAAGTAACTGTAGCTGAATTGGTAACATTCGTATAAATACCAAAAGCGTGTCCTACTAAACTTGGATACGCATTAGCAGAAGCTTCAATCGTAACATCATCGCCGACTGATTCTCCGCCATACATCGAACCCCTAGCTGCCTCTGCAACACCGAATAAAGGCATTGAACTGATAGCTAAAGCTATCGCCAAATGCAAAGTCTTCTTATTTTTCATTGCAACCCTCTCCTTTATTGAGTTTTAAATTTATAATTTTTATATATTAAAATCGCTCCCCAACGACTTTAAATATATTAAAAATCACTTTACTAAAATTTATTTATTTTCTTTTAAAGCATCTACCTTCTTTAAGTTTATAAAATTATATTCTAGCAATGTAATAATAATTGTTAAAAACTGATTTGTCAATATTTTTAGGAATATTTTTGCATTTTAGTTACATTTTATTCACATCGTAATGATTTCACTTCGTTATTATTTTTTAATTTTTAGTTATTTATCCTAGTATTTATTTAATATTAATCAATCTTTTAGAGATAATACAGTTTTCGTTAATCACCCGCTTAACAAGCCATATTTTCTTAAACAAGCAATTTAATTCACCATTTAAACTTATTTTAAATAAAAAACAGCTTATTTTACAGAACAAAATATTTGTCTTATAAAATAAGCTGTCAAAGCATATTAAACTTAAAATTTATTAATTTTTATTCACTATTGTTTGTTTTTTATATTTTCGTATAATTTCCTTAAATTCTTTCTTTAACGGGTTCTATTCTTTATTGAATGATCATATGTTGCCTTTTTTCATCCAGCTAATAACTATGTATTTTTATTATAATAAAACATTCTTTCCATAAAATATTTCATCATTATAATTTTCCAGATATTTATCAACCGAAAAATCACTGTTGTTACTACAAATTATTTCCCGTGTATTCATACAAATATCTGATATCCGTACATATTTATATTTCTGATTATAAAACACCAAATAAAAACCGCAGTCCATTTTTATGGACTGCGGTTTTATTTGGTATCTTTTTATTCCCACTCAATAGTAGCAGGCGGTTTAGATGTAATATCGTAAACAATGCGATTAACGCCTTGTACTTCATTGACAATACGTCTGGAAATAATATCCAAAACACTGAAAGGAATATGCGCCCAATCAGAGGTCATACCATCGCTGCTGGTTACAGCACGCAGTGCAACGGTATGAGAATATGTCCGTCCATCCCCCATAACACCTACAGAACGAATATTTGGCAGGCAGGCAAAATATTGCCATATTTTACGCTCTAAACCAGCTTTAGCAATTTCTTCTCTGAATATAGCATCGGCTTCACGAGTTATTACCAGTTTTTCCTGAGTAACTTCCCCTAGCACGCGTATAGCCAAACCAGGTCCCGGAAATGGCTGGCGCCAGACTAAGGCAGAAGGAATTCCCAATTCTTCTCCGACAGCACGAACCTCATCTTTAAACAGTTCGCGCAAAGGTTCAATCAATGCTAACTGCATATCCTCCGGCAAACCGCCAACATTATGGTGGCTTTTGATGGTTGCGGAAGTACTGGTACCGCTTTCGACAACGTCAGGATAAATAGTTCCCTGCACCAGAAAATCTACCTTACCCAGTTTGTTAGATTCTTCTTCAAAAACACGAATAAATTCTTCACCGATGATCTTACGCTTCGTTTCCGGATCAGAAACACCCGCCAGCCGGCCTAAAAAGCGCTCCGCTGCATTGACGCGAATCAGATTCATATCAAATTGTTCTTTAAAAACCGTTTCGACCTGATCGCCTTCATTTTTACGCAGCAGGCCATGATCTACAAAAACACAGGTCAGCTGCTTGCCAACTGCTTTATGTACCAATACTGCCGCAACTGAAGAATCAACTCCTCCGGACAATGCACAGAGAACTTTTTTATCGCCAACGTCCTCTTTAATCTCGGCTATTTTACGCTGTGCAAAACTGCTCATAGTCCAGTCGCCTTTAACTCCGCAGACTTCAAACAGGAAATTAGAAATCATCTTACGTCCAAATGGTGTATGCTCCACTTCAGGATGAAACTGCACTCCATATAATTTACGCAAATCATTAGCCATTCCGGCTACAGGGCATTCACTTGTGTCAGCAGTTACTACAAATCCTTCCGGCACTTCTGCCACATAATCAGTGTGGCTCATCCAGGAAATATTGTGCTCTTCGATATCCTTAAAAAGAATATTATTTTTATTGAGCTTTACAGCTGTTTTCCCATACTCACGCACATCAGCGCTTTCAACTCTGCCTCCCAGCGTCTGAGTCATCAGCTGATGTCCATAGCAAATACCAAGTACAGGCACTCCTAATTCAAATACACCAGGATCGATCTTAGGAGTATCATCACCGTAAACACTATTAGGTCCACCTGTAAAGATGATCCCTTTAGGATTTTTAGCTTTGATTTGTTCTAAAGTGCAGGTATAGGGAACTATTTCACAGTAAACGCCGCATTCCCTTACACGCCTGGCGATCAATTGGTTATACTGACCGCCGAAATCGATAACTAAGATCATTTCATGGTTACCTGTTTGCATGTTGCTGTAAGCCTCCTCAAAATAATTTAACTAATAATGTATAATATAATATCATACAATAATCACGCTGAAATTGCAATGCGAAAGGCCCCGTACCAAAGTACGGGGCCTTGAACTTTTAGTGAAAGATGCAACTTTATTACATCATACCCGGCATGCCGCCGCCCATAGGCATACCGCCCATAGGAGCCGCACCTTCTTTAGCAGGTTTCTCAGCTACAACAGATTCAGTAGTCAAAACCATAGCTGCGATGCTGGCTGCATTTTGCAGAGCACTGCGGGTAACCTTAGTAGGATCAACGATACCAGCTTCGATCATATCAACGTATTCCTCGGTCAAAGCGTTAAAACCAAAACCTCTGCGGGAACGTTTAATCGTATCAACGATAACCGCACCTTCCAGTCCGGCATTATAAGCTATTTGACGGACAGGTTCTTCAATAGCACGTTTAACGATTTCTACACCGGTTTTTTCGTCACCTGTTACTTTGACTTTGCTTAAAGCGGTTTGCACCTGCAGCAAAGCAGTACCGCCGCCTGCAACGATACCTTCCGCAACTGCCGCGCGAGTAGCGTTCAAAGCATCTTCAATACGCAGTTTTTTATCTTTAAGCTCAACTTCGGTAGCAGCACCAACTTTAATAACCGCTACACCGCCTGCAAGTTTAGCCAAACGCTCCTGTAATTTTTCTTTGTCAAATTCAGAAGTAGTTTCAGGAATCTGAGCGCGAATTTGAGCAACGCGTGCTGCGATTTCCTCTTTGTTGCCGCCGCCATCAACAATAGTAGTCAACTCTTTGGTTACGCGAACCTGGCTGGCACTGCCCAAATCTTCCATGCTGGCGCTGTCAAGCTTACGTCCGACTTCTTCACTGATAACAGTTGCTCCTGTAAGGATAGCAATGTCCTGCAGCATAGCTTTACGGCGATCACCGAAACCAGGAGCTTTAACAGCTACAGCTTTGAAGGTACCGCGGAGTTTATTGACAACCAAAGTTGCTAAAGCTTCGCCTTCAATATCTTCAGCGATAATAAGTAATTCCCGGCCGCCTTGAACAACTTTTTCGAGTACAGGCATAATATCCTGAATCATAGTAATTTTACGGTCTGTGATAAGTACGAGCGGGTTGTTAAGAACAGCTTCCATTTTATCAGGATCTGTTGCCATATAAGGAGAAATATAACCGCGGTCAAACTGCATACCTTCAACAGTTTCCAGACAGGTTTCCATAGTTTTGGATTCTTCAACAGTAATAACGCCGTCGTCGCCGACCTTTTCCATAGCGTCAGCAATCAGACCGCCGATTTCTTCATCAGCTGCGGAAATAGATGCAACCTGAGCTTTAGCTTCTTTAGTTTCTACTTTTTTAGAAACAGCCTGAAGTTCTTCTACCAAAACGTCAACAGCTTTTTGAATACCTTTTTTCAGAACCATTGGATTAGCGCCGGCAGCAACATTACGCATGCCTTCACGAACCATAGCCTGTGCCAAAACAGTAGCAGTAGTAGTACCGTCACCGGCAACATCGTTAGTTTTGGTAGCAACTTCTTTTACAAGCTGTGCCCCCATATTTTCAAACGGATCTTCAAGTTCGATATCACGGGCAATAGTTACGCCATCGTTAGTAATAGTTGGTGCGCCAAATTTCTTTTCGAGCACTACGTTACGTCCTTTAGGACCAAGGGTTACCTTTACTGCATCTGCTAATGCATTGACACCGCGTTCTAAACTGCGGCGAGCTTCTTCGTTAAATTTTATTTCTTTTGCCATTTCAAATACACTCCTTTATATTCGCTTTCTAGTGAAAAATTGATTACAGCACAGCAAGTACATCGCGTTCGCTGAGGATCAAATAATCTTTACCGTCATATTTGAACTCAGTTCCGGAATATTTTGCGAATACAACTTCTTCTCCAGCCTTAACTTCAGGAGCGACACGTGTACCGTTATCCAGCATTTTACCAATACCTACGGCAACAACCTTACCAGTCTGCGGTTTTTCTTTAGAAGCCGTATCCGGTAAATAAATACCGCTGGAAGTCTTTTCCTCTTTCACTGTGAGTTCGACGATAATGTGATCTGCTAATGGTTTCAACATTTTTCAAGTCCCCTTTCAGATACCTATATAAATTTTTTATTTTTCTTTTGTTAGCACTCATTATTGTCGAGTGCTAATTACATTTATTATTATATCCGTTTCCCCAAAAAATGCAAGACAATTCCTGTAAATTTTTTTGACAAAAAAGTGAAAAATTCACGCGGCCGCTCAATTCCGCCTGCGTGAATTTTTTGTGTTTATTTATTTTTTAATGCCGACGCGATTACAGCTTCAGCCAATTCCTTAATGGAAATGCGCCTGTTCATACTATACTGCTGCATTTTTCGATATGCTTCCTGCTCCGTAAATCCATGTGCTGACATTAAAATTCCTTTAGCCCGGTCAAGCAGTTTTCTTGTTTCCAAACTTTCTTTTAATAATCCCAGCTCAGCCCCCAGGGCTTTGATTTCTTCAAAACGAGAAATTGCTATCTCCATTGCCGGAAACAACTGTTCTTCACGAACCGGCTTCACTAAATACCCCAATACACCCGAACTTTTCGCCTGCGATACAATCTCCTGTTGACTGTAGGCTGTCAGCAAAAGTACCGGAGCCAAATGCTCGTCGGTAATGATTTTAGAAGCTGTAAGTCCGTCCATTTGCGGCATTTTCACATCCATAATCACAAGGTCAGGCTGCAGAGCTCTCGTCATGGCAACTGCATCTTCACCGTTATTGGCTTCACCTGCAACTTCATGTCCTGCTTCTGTCAGCATTTCTCTGATATCAAGACGAATAAGAGCTTCATCATCAGCTAAAACAACTTTTAAAGTATTTTTCATTCTGCCCCCTCCAACTCTGACGGTATAGTAACCACAGCACAAGTACCCTGTTTCAAGGCTTCTATTGTAAAAGTACCGCGAAGATCTGCTTCCACTATAGTTTTTATTATTTTCAGGCCTAAACTGGTTTGCTCATCTAAAACAAAACACGGCGGCAATCCATTACCATCATCACAGATTTTTAAGCAATAACTTCCGGGGATTTTATAAAACTCAACATCAATCCGGCCGCTGCTGCGGCCTGCAAAAGCATGATCCAGTGAATTTTGCAGAAGCTCGTTCAGAACCAAAGCAATGCTTGTTGCTTTATCGGAAGGCAGCAAAACATTATCTGCCTTAAAACTTGTCTGCAATTTAAGATTGGGGTCTGCCATACTGGTAATAATGGCTTCATAAATCCCCTGCGCTGCCACAGCTACATCAATTTTACCGCTATCCTGCTGTGAAAGAAATTCATGTACAACAGCGATACTGGTAACCCTGTTAATACAGTCACGCAATACCAGTTTCGTTTCGTCTGTATGCGCCCTGCGTGCCTGCAGCCTCAGCAGGCTGGCAATAGTCTGCAAATTGTTTTTAACGCGATGATGTATTTCCCGAATAACTACAGATTTGATAAGCAGCTCTGTATCTTTCTTTTTTAACTCTGTTATATCCTGTAAAACAACAATAGCAGCCGCTGTATCCGGACGGTTAGTAACAGGAATCACTCTCATTGCAAGCAGCAGACCCTGCATGTCTATTTCTTTACCTTCAGCAACACCTGTCTGCAGTACCATGCCAACCAAAGGCCAGTTGATCTGCAGACTGTTTGTCCTTCGTCCTACCAAATTAGATATGCCCTGCACTTTAAAAAGATGTCTGGCCGTCCTGTTTGCGGCTATAATGACCTTGTCCTTATCAACGATCATCAGCCCGTCGCCAGGCAGCAATCTGCCATAATAATTACTGCTTAAAATCTGTCGACCGGTATTTTTTAAAAACTCCAATGCCGTCATAATGAAAAGCTCTTCCGGTTCATTGGTATCAAAAGCAACTACGGCAAAACATTTTCCTTTACTATCTTGAATAGGATAAACACGCAAATCGACAAAAAGCCCCAGTGACAGCTCACGTTTTCCTGACAAAGGCACCCCTCGCTGCAGTGCCCGCTGCACTAAAGGCTCCTCATTACCGCGCAGTTCGCGACCTGTTTTATCAGGCAGTTCACCCAAAAATTGCGTTCTTGGCAGTTCCTGATGATAAATATACAGAAATTTTGGGTTATCGTCCCAAACATACATCGTTATGCATGCATGAGCAACATCGGCAGCAAAAGCTGCGCCGACTTTCATAGAGGATAAAATATTTTTTTGTTCTACAGTCAAATTCTTGGCCATATCATTCATCCCCTGTTTCTTATTACCTTGTTTATCCCCATCAATCCACATGTTTTTCCACATTATCCACAGACTTATGCACAACAAGAACGGTTTTTTAGCTATATTTCAGCATTTTATCCACAAAATCCACAAGTTTTTTTACTTCAGTGGACACCGTTTAACCTAATTTCAACGATGGAACAGCGTTCAAATCCAGAGGACTATACTCACCATTCTGATACATAAAATAACCACGGCAAGCTATCATTACAGCATTATCAGTGCATAAAATTGGAGTTGGATGTACCAAACTTGCACCAATCCCGCCTACAGCCTCAGCTAGCGCTGTTTGTAAATGTTTATTAGCCGAAACACCACCGGCCAGAACTATTTTTTTCAAACCTGTATCCTGCAGTGCATGCACACTTTTCTGCACCAGCACATCTACAATCGCTTCCTGAAATGAAGCGGCCACATCGGCTTTATTTACTTCACGGCCTGCCTGCTGTTCGTTATGCAGATAATTGATTACAGCTGACTTTAAGCCGCTGAAACTAAACTGATAATCTTCCTTCAAAAGCGCCCGCGGAAAATCGATTGCCTGCGGATCCCCCACTGCCGCCAATTTTTCTATTTCCGGACCTCCTGGATATTGCAGACCCATCACACGGGCAATTTTATCAAAAGCTTCGCCGGCAGCATCGTCACGAGTTTGTCCCAGTAATTCAAAGCTGTTATAATCAGTTACCTTTAACAGCGCCGTGTGCCCGCCGCTTACTACTAAAGCCATAAAAGGAGGTTCCAGATCTTTATCATTCAAAAAATTGGCAAAAACATGTCCCTCCAAATGATTGACACCAATCAGCGGTTTGTCATTAGCCCAAGCCAGCGCTTTGGCAGCCGATACGCCAACTAAAAGCGCTCCTACAAGCCCCGGTCCATAAGTTACTGCAACAGCATCTATTTCTTCCAGCTTCACATTAGCCTGACGCAATGCTTCGTCAATAACCGGCAAAATATTTTCAATATGTTTACGCGAAGCTATCTCTGGTACAACACCGCCAAATTTTCGATGGATAACAATCTGTGAGGAAATAATATTTGAAAGCACTTCACGTCCATTTTTAACTACGGCAGCCGCAGTTTCATCACAACTGCTTTCAATGCCCAAAATATACACGTCTTTAGACATCAGGCTTACCCTCCTTATATAACCACATGATTATTGCGTTTTCATGATTATCTTCATAATAATTTGGTCTTATCCCCTCACTGGCAAAACCGCAGGTCAAATAAACCTTTTGCGCTGCAATATTGCTCTCACGCACTTCCAAAGTCACCGCCACAGCGCCAAGTTCCCATGCCTTATTGATCAGGGCTGCTGTCAAACGTGTTCCCAAGCCGTGTTCACGTTCTCCAGCAGCAACCGCGACTCTGGTTATCTGCGCTTCCCCGGCCACCAGCCAAAAACCGGCATAACCAAGAATACGCCCAGCATCTTCTAAAACAAGATATGTTGTTAGGCTGTTATTCAACTCATCCAGCCACATACTTGGACTCCAGACATCAAAAAAAGACTTTTCGTCTATGCCGCTGACAGCAGTTAAATCTGCCGCTGTCAAAGTCCTTATTATTATTCCTGCTGGCGTTTTTCCCATAATTCTTCAGCCTCTGATCTTCTAATGTAATAAGGTTCTAAACCAAAAATATCACCGGTATTATCAGGATCATACTCGGCTTCCGCCAAAAGCGCTACCGAGGCAGCCTGCGGCCAACATAAATGTGTTGGAGCCTTTCGGCACCACGAAGGCAAATCTGCAAGGTCAATTTTCTGACATTCTCCCAATAATAAAGCAGGCATACCCAAAACAGCTATATTTTCCAAAAGCTGCTTGCAATCTACAACTTTTATTTCCTGATGCTCTATGAGTTTTCCCTGCTGCCATTCATAAATCGCCTGATAAAAATTGCCTTTTTGTGCGTCTAAAACAGGTGATAATACATAACCATCTACCGGCAGATTATACGCAAGCGCTTTCAGCGTATTAACCCCGCAGATAGGTTTATGCCAGCTATAAGCCATTGCTTCTGCCGATGCCAGGCCAATCCTCAAGCCGGTAAAAGACCCCGGCCCCATACTGACTGCTAAAAGATCGATCTCATTTTTAGTGATCTTAGTCCGTGTTAAAAGCTGCTCAAGCTGCGGCATAAGCCCCTCAGAGTGAGTCATGCCCATATTGATCCTATATTCTGCCAAAATTTGTCCATCACGACACAAACCCACGGCACAGACTTTAGTTGCCGTATCAATGGCTAAAGTCAGCATTTTTTTCCACTTCCTCGCACAATTCCAGATACCTTTCACCATTAGGGAGCAATTGTATCAAACGGCCTTCCGGAACAATTTTTATGTAGATATCAAGACTTTCTTCAGGCATTTCCTCTAAAAAATTATCCGCCCATTCGATAAGAGTTAGCCCTTCGCCTCCAACATATTCCCCATAGCCGATATTTTCCAATTCTTCAACAGTATTCAGCCTGTATAAATCAAAATGCCTGATCTCCATTTTACCATGATACACATTCATGATCGAAAACGTTGGACTGTTTATTTCACTGGCATCAACCCCCTGTGCCATAGCTATTTCACGACACAACAAAGTTTTACCGGCACCTAACTCCCCACAAAGACAAAAAACATCCCCGTTTTTAGCAAGCCTTCCCAAAAGTTTTCCTAACGCTTCCATCGTTTCAATATTACCACAAAAATACTCCATCAACAGCACTCCCATTTCAAAAAAGCAGTACCGACTTTTGCCGATACTGCTCCCGTTTATTTTTTCAATAAAGTAGTATTACGTTCCAAAGGATCTAAAATATCCGTATGTCCTTTCAAGGACGCAATTTTTTTACCATCAACTAAAATCTGTACTTTTTTTATCTCCGGAAACTCTGTCAGAGTATTGACAATAGCTGTTGTCAGCATCAGTTCAGTATAGGATCCCTGCGGTACATTGGTAATTTCCTTGGAAAAATCAACATAAGCAGTCCCATCTTCGACTTTCATCGTTCTGATTTTTGTCCCTTTAGGAAACAGACTGACCATTTTCGCACTATCCTGCGGGCTGCTGTTCACTAAAATATCCAAAGCAATCTCCGGAGCAGTCATTGCACCAGCTTTGCGGGTTACCTTTTCCGGCAACAGATATTCCTCACCGCTTACGGGTGCACGATAAACCGTTACTGTAATTTCTTTATTCTTATCATTCTGCGTTTGTTTCGTTTCAGGCTGCGGGATAACCGTAGCAGTTTGATCATCACTGCAGCCTGCAACTAACAAGCAGAGCATCAAAGTGCAGACTACTGCAAATTTCTTTAACATATTGGCCTCCCACATCATTTAAAATAGTCCTCAATACCATCAGCAATCGCTTTCGCCAGCTTACTTTGGAACCAGTTGCTGTTCAGCAGTTTTTCCTCTTTGGCATTAGTTATAAATGCCATTTCGATTAATGCCGATGGCATACTGCTGCGTTTATTGACGTAGAAGTTTGCCTGACGTATACCTAAATCATCCAAACCAAAACTATTCGTCATCCGTTTTTGAATGGCCGTAGCAACACGTGCATCATGACTTGTTTTGGGATAATAATAGGACGAGAAGCCGCCTACGTTTTTATTGACCGAAGCATTGATATGCAAACTGATAAAAAGATCAGCAGCGCTGCTTTCAGCTACATCGACACGAGCCTGAAGCTCCTGCGCATCCGTAGCATTGACGCCATAAACATCAACGTCTTTTACACGTGTCATTGTAACTTTAGCGCCTTTTTTCTTCAGCAGTTCTTCGACTTTCTGCGTTATTTTTAAAGTAATATCTTTTTCTTTAGTACCTTTTGCCCCAACTGCCCCAGGATCACTGCCTCCATGTCCTGCGTCCAGCGTAATGATTTTGTCTTTCAGACCACCGCTGGTACGATAGGCAGTTTTACTAACGACCGGTGTCGGTGTTTTATCTGTAGTAGTTTTACCGCCTGCAGGTGTTGTTTTGGCAGGTTCAGATGCCTGGCGTTTATTAGCCATAACATCAATGACAATTCTGTCCGGTCTTTTGGTAACAGGATCTTTTTTTAAAGTAAACCCTTTATAATCTTTACTGCCAATGGCCTTTTGCAGGGGAACCTTCAGCACTGTTTTACCATCTGACGTATCTAAACGCATTTCATTGGCAATATCGCTCTTTATCTTATGAGCACGGCCAACTTTGCTATTTAAATCTGCATCCATAGTTATCAGCATCGTATTGCCGTCAAAAGTTATTTTATAACCTGTCGGTTTATCACAGTCCACCACAAAACGCAGCACATTAGTTTTATCAACTCCCCAACGAACATCTGTTATTTCTGAGGCAAAAGCCGTTAAACTAAACATCAAACAGCTTAAAAGTGCAAAAACAAAAACTAATTTCTTCTGCAAACGGCATCTCCCTTTCTCGCATCTCTAATACTTAATTTTATCATTTCAGCGTAAGTATTGTAAACATACCCTAACTTTTATCTGCAAAATTTAAGTGAAATCTTTTATTCTCCCTGCTCAATAATTCTACGGGCCTGTGGCAAATACTGGCTGATTTCTCCTGCTGCCAGCCCAATAATTCCTTCACTGGCCAAATCGCCGGCCAGCCCGTGCAGATATACACCTGTTAATGCCGCTTCCTGTACAGAAATCCCCTGCGCCGCCAAACCGGCAATAATTCCTGTCAGCACATCCCCGCTGCCGCCCGTAGCCATAGCACTGTTGCCGGTAGTATTAATATAAACACTGCCGTCAGGACAGCCTATAACAGTAGGCGCGCCTTTCAAAACTAGGACGGCATCCCACTCGGCAGCATATTTCCCTGCCAATTCCAGGCGTCTGGCGTCAACTTCGGCCGGTTCCAAATCTAACAGCCTTCCCAACTCTCCCGGATGCGGCGTTAAAACTTTTGGTGCCCTCATGGTATTTAAAATACCAACATGTCCCTGCAATGCAGTCAACGCATCGGCATCGATAATCACCGGCACTTCCACCGACTGCAAAATCTCCCGAATAACTTCCACCGTACTTCCAGACGTACCAAGACCAGGACCTATAGCCAAAACATCGGCTCTGCCGGCTTTATCCAGCACTGTACCAGCGGCACCTCCACCTAAAGCTCCCGGCATCCGCTCAATCAAACCTTCGACCATAATTTCTGTCAGCTTCACTGCTAATACTTCACGACTGCAAAGCGGCGTCAGCAAACTTACCAGACCAGCACCTGCCTTAACAGCCGCTTCCGAGCATAACGCAGCCGCACCTGTAAAACCCGGTGATCCAGCAGTGATAACTACCCTTCCCGCTTCACCCTTATGGCAGTTTCCATTTCTCTGCGGCAGTAAATCACAAGCGATATTCTCAGTCAACAAAAACTTTTTACTATCCATACGTTCTAAAAGTATTTTAGGCATACCAATATCAGCAACTATAATTTCTCCGCTCAATTCAGCTGCCGGATACAAAAACAAACCAGGTTTAGCAAGTGCCATAGTAACTGTAATATCTGCCTGCACGGCATTTTTATCTGCACTGCCTGTATCAGCACTGACACCGCTTGGAACATCAATGGACACAACCGGCACAGCAATACTGTTCATCAAACCACAGACACGTTGCTGCGCCCCCTGTAAAACACCATTAAACCCTGTTCCTAAAACAGCATCGATCACCAAATCAGCCTGACGGCAACTTACTTCCGCTACATCCCAGCTGCCTCTGTCTTCCTTAAGCGCAAATAGTTCAATACCACACTTCCGGCAAATACGCAGCTGCGCCGCAGCATCTCCTGTCAGTTCCTGCCACGGTGATACAAGAAACACCTTTACCCGCGCCCCCTGATTGGAAAGCCACCGTGCAGCCGCAAAACCATCACCGCCATTATTGCCCTTACCTGTAAAAACAACAATATTTTTGCCAAAACAATCTTCTAAAAAATCCGCAGCCGTTTCCGCTACAGCTTTACCAGCATTCTCCATCAACACCATTGTCGGCAAGCCGATCTGTTCTGCAGACTGCTGATCTAGACTCTGCATTTCCTTAGCAAAAACCAGTTTCATCCTTATCCCTCCAATACAACCTGAGCCATAGCAAGTTCTTTAGTATGGCTCAACGAAAGATATATTTCTTTGACACCGCGCTCTTCAGCCAGTGTAGCAAAATAACCGCTCAAATGCAAACTCGGCTTTCCCATACAGTCATTATAAACTTCAATATCTATAAGCTTGCCGCCTCTCAAGCCTGTTCCCAAAGCTTTCAGCAAAGCTTCTTTAGCAGCAAATCTTGCCGCGTAACTTGCAAATTTCTGCATGCCACGGGCTTCACAATATTCTTGTTCAGCAGCAGAAAAAACTCTTGCCACAAACTTTTCTATTGTCAGAGCTTTTTTTACTCTATGAATTTCTGTTAGATCACAACCGATTCCAACAATCACCAGCTACGCCCCCTCATAACCTTTTCCGATAAATACTGCTTGGCAACCAGCATAATATGTTTATATTATACATCCAGATTACATTTTCCTGCCATTTTATTTAATAAAATAGCTCAGCACCCCGAAATGGTACTGAGCTAAAACCATTATTATACTGTAAGCAAATCTTTTTCTTCCAAAAACTCTGCTAAAAATTTACCAATGCGATTTGTAAGTTTCAAACAGTTTTTCAGATGGTCACGAGTATTGAATTCATATGGCATCAGATCTTTACACATTGTTGATCCAAATTCTTTTTCAAAACGATCGTGAAATTCTTTGGTAACAGGATAAATTTCTTTCAACGGTTTTTCTTCAGGAGTATTCCGTCCGATCAATGTACTGATAACCATCGTGCAACCGACTAAAGCGCCGCAAATATTACGGGCGTGACCAATACCGCCGCCAAATCCTGAAGCCAGGCGAAAAGCGTTATCATCAATATTTACGCCGGCATATTTGCGAAAAGCTTCAACTATCGCTTCGCTGCAATTATAACCACTCTTAAAAGCATTACCGACTTCCATACCCATTTTTTCACTGAATTCACTCATTTCTCGTCCCTCCTTCAATATCACTTATATGACTTAATTCTATCAGTTTTATAAAAAGTCCTGCTATATAAAGCTCCGCCTGCTATATTATTTGAAAATAAAAACCGGACGGTAAACACCGTCCGGTTCAAATCACAACCTTCTATTCAACTTTTGTAAGCCATAAGCCGTGCAGATTGCAGTATTCATAAACACCTACTACCTTGTCGCCGCCAGCCAATGCAAACTCAGCTTCCGGTTTAGAACCAACAGCCAGTTTCTTCCGTTGGCCGCCCTGTTCTGTCTCCAGATAAATCCAGGCAATATGATGTTCCTCTGTCATAGGATGATCAACACTGCCAACTTTTACTTTTACAATATTACCTTCAATAGTAACTACCGGCAGATGTTTTTCCTGCGAAGCCTCCACTGTATTAGGTTTCAGTTCTGTCATAGGATCGCCGCAGCAAACGACATTTACGCCGCTGCTTTTGATCATACCAATCATATTACCACAATGTTTACAGATGTAGAACTTCTTTTCGCCCATTTGTACTCACTCCTTAATAAAATTTTATCACTTAATTATAAATGCGGCTTCAGCCGCGCTTAACCTAAAGCTACGTCTAAAATCATCATAATCGCAAAACCAATAATAAAACCAATCGTCGAAAGGTCCGCACTTTCATGTTCTCCACCGCTTTGAGACTCCGGTATCAGCTCTTCGACAACGACATACAGCATAGCGCCGGCAGCAAAAGCTAAGGCATACGGCAAAATAGCTTCCATGGAAGTAACCATCGCCGCACCAATAACACCAGCTATCGGTTCTACCAGCCCGGAAGCCTGTCCATACATAAAACTTTTCATCCGCGAAACACCTTCGCGCCGAAGCGGGATAGAAACTGCAGCACCTTCAGGGAAATTTTGAATACCAATTCCCAAAGCAACAGCTACAGCTGCCAGCAGTCCTGTTTCGCTCATACTATTCGCCGCTGCTCCAAAAGCAACGCCAACCGCCAAACCTTCAGGGATATTATGCAGAGTAATTGAGAATACAAGCAAAATGCTACGACGCCAATTAGTTGGAATCCCCTCTACTTCCCCTTCTTTTGCAAAGAAATGCGCATGCGGCAGTATTCTATCCGCCAGCCACAAAAAAGCAGCACCGCTCAAAAAACCAATAGCAGCAACAAGCCAGGCAGGCAAACTGCTTTTTTCCGCCATTTCTATGGCAGGAGCCAAAAGCGACCAAAAAGAAGCGGCAACCATAATGCCTGCAGCAAAGCCCAGCATCATATTTAAAACCCTTTTGTTAATCTCTTTAAAGAAAAATACCATCGCCGCACCAAGTGCAGTCATGAACCAGGTAAAACCTGTTGCTATCAGAGCTAACAAAATCGGATCGCTGATCTTCATCAATGATTCCATTTAAACAACTCCTTACCTTTATCCTTATTATAAGCTACTTATGATACGCTTTCAAGTAAGCTCTTTATTATATAAATTTTGTATTCGTTTATAACGTTTATTAAACATCCATTTAAAATAAAATGCAGATAACCGGAATCCCCGAAAGGACCCGGTTATCTGCATTTGGAGAAATGGAATATTAAAGGACATAACCACAGTCTGCTCTTACCGTAGTTATGACGGAGAAGTAAAGTTATGCTTTAGCTAAAGCCGCACCTAACTCGCGGCAGCTTTCAGCCATCGCTTCATCTGGGGCCCCCAATACCAAAAGCCCCGGGGCAATCAATTCGGCACCAGCTGCTTTTATACGCTGTTCCCAATCACTCATATAACTTCCGCCCCAGCCATAAGAACCAAAAATCACAACCTTTTTCCCCTGCAAAAACGGTTCTAATGCAGTAAAGAAAGGTTCAAACTCATATTCTTCCAGAACTTCAGCACCCATAGCACTGCATCCCAGTGCCAATGCTGAATATTCAGCCGCTTGTTCAGGAGTGATATCGCTAACGCTTTTGAGTTCTGCAGCAGTTCCAATGCCTTCGGCCACAGCCTCAGCCATCAGTTTCGTATTACCGGTACCAGACCAATAAATAACAGGAATATTTTCCATAATAAAACCTCCTTAAAAAGAAGCCGCTGCCAGATGTAAAGGTACGCCTTCAGCTACAGCCTTCAACAACCTGTCCCGGCATTTATTATATGCGTCAAACAAACGCTTGGCATGCTCGACATCATCATATACTTTCCAATAACCGCTGCATTTACAATTCTTGCCTTTATTTTTAATAAAGCCTTGGATATCCGCTAACGGATAACCTAAAAATATACCAATTTCATGCGGAAAATCCTGGCTGCAGGATATCTTTGCCCCTAACTGTCGGAGCAATGAATGCACCGAACCAGACTTATAACCAAGTTCTTGTAAATAACAGCTTATCACCTGCTTCCGCAACAAATCTTCAAGCTGCTGAGGCTGATAAACTAAAATCAAAGTTCGTGCCGCACAATGACATAAAACTTCAAAAGCAATCCCCTTATCGGCAAACTGTTCCGTATAATCAGCCAAAAGCGGCGCGACTACAGGCATAGATGCAGTAGGGCAGCTGACAAGATTGGCCGGTTTGATTCCAGTCAACGCCGGTGCGCAATGGAAAGCCAGCAATTCATCAAAACTTTTAAAGCCATGTAATTCAAACTGCATGATAACTCCTTTAGAAAAAGTTAGTTTAGCTAACCAAACGTAGCTACCGGCAAGGCTCCGGTTATTATTCATAAGTGATAAAAGAAAGAAGGGTCGAAATCACACCGTCTGGTTAGCCCCGTCTAACTTGATTTTGAGTATAACATAAAAAATCCAAGTTAGCAATACCTAACTTGGATTTTTTATATAATTTTTTATTTTTATTCCGCAGCTTCTGAAAATTTATTTACGTCGTTGAAACAATTTAAAAAGGTCGGTTTTCTCTTCAGACATCAAATTATAATCAGGCACTGCCGCCAACGCTTTATCCCTTGCTGCCTCCAAATCATGAAAAACATCCCATTTGGCTGCATTAAGCGCTTTAATATTACTGATGCGCAGTAAATACGCAGGATGAAAAGTAGCTATACAATCAAAACCATGTTTTGTTTTAAACCATTTACCACGGTCTCTGGTGATACGCATATCCTGATTGCCAAGATAATGTAAAGCAACACTGCCCAAAGCAACCACAACTTTAGGCTGTAATATCGCCAACTCCTTATCAAGCCAACGCTGTGCACAGAAATCTGCTTCTGCAATATTCGGCGTGCGGTTACCCTTAGGACGGCATTTGATAACATTGGTCGTTAAAATACGGTCACGCGTCATCTTGGCAGCCCACAAAGCCTTATCCAACAACTGTCCGGACGGGCCAATCAAGGGGCAGCCGTAGTCATCCTCCACGCCGCCAGGCCCTTCACCAACAAAAACAATCGGACTGTCATAATTACCAAACCAGCCTACAGGAGCCTGTGCTGCTTCCCGCAGAGGGCATTCTCTGCAAGCCGCTAATTCCTGAGCTAAACTTTCCAGCTTTTCTTGTTCCATACTTTTCTCACACCTATTTATAAAATTTTGATCATAGACGGCGAGGCGAAGCATGCTGATCTAACCTGACAAATGGCAGATGCTTTTTAAGCTCCTCGCGGCTTTGCTCTAAAACAAAAGTTGTTGCCTGGATATTCCCGGAAACCGGTGAAACAAAACGTGCAAAACTGTTCATCGTTACCAGCCTGGCATCAACTGTGAATACGCTTTGATTCATATTGATATACCATTTTTCCCTGTCATTGAGTACCCGTCCATCAATCTCAGCAATCAGGATATAATCTGCGCCCATCTCCCGCGCTTTCTGATAAAATTTTTCCATTGCATAAACGCTGTCGTCATAAAGTTTTGTTTCCGTATCTACGATCACATACCGCGGCAGCATCATTTGATATTCGTTCATAATAAACCTTTTAATATCAGGCACATAGTCCCTTTTATCTACCTCAAGACTGCTGCCTATCCAAACAGCTACTAACGGTTCCGTCCCTTCAAGTTTTTGCATGGGTAGTTTTTCACGTACACCGGCTGCCTCTGCTTTGTCCAAAGCCGCATAATATTCTCGCATGCTGTAATCAAAATACATTCCCATATCATGCTGAAAATCACTCAGCTTACGGGAAAGATTGTATTTATGATGCTTCCCAAATTGCTTGTAACCTCCAAAAAATGTCTGCAGGCTGCCCGGCACAGGATCAGCATTATTAGTTATTCTGCGTAGATCTATCTTATCACCGTAGGCTTCGGCAAAAGCAGCGTTGCCTATGGCAGGCGCGCCAAAAGTTATAACGGGCACACGATCTTTATCTACACCCATGCTTACCAGGCGCTCTGCCAGTAATGTAGCTACAGCTCCGCCCAGGCTATGCCCGGTAAGCAATACACGTGTATCAGTATTAGCCAAAATCTCATTAAACAAAATCTCATCAATACCGTCATCGTTAGTATCGACCATTGTTTCCAAAACAGTATTTACATAATCATTAAATCCTTTATGTACCATCGGTACAGTTTTATCTGTTTCAGAACGTCCGGCATATTCAATAAATTCCTCCAGGCTGCTGCCGCCGTACGGTACCTTGTCAGTGTTCAGGTTGACAGTCCAGTCACTCTTGCTGGCACTGCCGCGAAAGGCAACTATATAAACATCTCTGCCGCGCCGGGTTTTACTTTTTGCCACAATAAAATTGGCTTCCAGCTTTCCTTTTTTCACTTTATGCGGCACTATCTTCCAACCATAGTCGCGCAAATAACCAAATTCCGGAGCATCTTCCGGTGAATATGCCCCTATACAGGCTGCTGCTGCAACTGTAGTCCAATGTGCATCCCGATACGCCGCATCAATCATTTTCTTTTCCGCAGGCGTATACTCATGCGCCCAGCCGGTTCTAACGGGCACAAACAAAACCAGAGCCAGCAGAACGTAAGTTAAAACTTTTATTATTGAGCGCATACTGCACCTCCGCTTCCAAAATTAATTAACATCATCTACAATAATTATAAATGAATGCCGCGAAAAACACAAAAAGAAAAACGCATTTCTCAATTGAAATGCGTTTGATATGACTACTTTTGATTAGCTTAAGCCTATCTTGCCAAAAGATTTAATTCTTTTCTAATTTTGCCCTGAAAGAAATACTGCGCGGCGTATCGATATTGTCAAATTTCACAAGATGCGCGGCCTTGATCAAATCTACATCGACAACAGTACCAGAACCAAAAACACTATGCTTTACGCGCTGCCCGACAGCCAGTGACGACTGATTTTTCTCATCAGCAAGATAACGTTCATTGATAACGAGATAATCTTTTGTTTCTTTTATCAAGCCTTCCTGCGGCGTTTGTGTATAAGTAAGCAATGCCGGCTCTATATCCAGTAAAAATCGCGACGGATAGCGTGGTGAGCCATCAAAATTTCTGCCTTCAGCTTCAGAAAGATACAGCCCTTTCCGGGCACGGGTCATTGCTACAAAAGCAAGTCTGCGTTCTTCCTCCATCTTCTGAATAGTATCTGTTTTCTTGGACGGAAAAACACCCTCATTCATTGCACATAAAAACACATATGGAAATTCCAGGCCTTTGGCCGAATGTACTGTCATTAATTTTACTTTATCACTATTATCAGCCGCATCGTTGTTAGTAAACAAAGCAACATGTGACAAGTAATGTTCCAAAGTACTTTCTTCCCCGCAGGAAGTTTCATATTCATAAACCGACTGTTTAAGTTCCGCCAGATTATCCAGACGTTCTTGACTTCCTTCTGTCCGCAGCATTTTTTCATAGCCACTCTCATTTAAAATCGCAGCCAGCAATTCCGAAATTTGTCTTTCTGCATAATTAGCGGCAAAACTTTCAATCAATGCTACAAACTGTGCGGCTTTTGTCCCTTTAAAAATCTCATTATCCAAATTTGTCTCTAAAGCAATATACAGAGAGCATTGGTGCTTGACCGCATATTCCTGCAAAAATTTTATGCGCCGTTCCCCAAGATTTCTTTTAGGAACATTAACTACTCTTAAAAACGCCAGATCATCTTTATATGCAATCAACCGTAAATATGCCAGAGCATCCTTTATTTCCATTCTGTTAAAAAATTGCACCCCGCTGTAAATAGCGTAAGGTATTTTTTCACGTAAAAAAACTTCCTCTACGATTCTGGTAATATAATGCGCACGATATAAAACAGTGATTTCCCTGTAAGAAATCCCCTCGCCATGCAATGCCTTAATCTGCTCTGCTATCCACATTGCTTCGCACTCAGAAGTATCTGCATGATGGCATATAACCTTCCTTCCATCCGCAATAGTTGGCATAAGATTTTTCTTGATCCTAAACTTATTTTTATCAATCAAATCATTAGCGACCGAAACTATCTGCGGTGTAGAGCGATAATTCTGCATCATCATTATAGTTTTTACCCCTGGAAAAATCTTATCAAAATCCAGTAAATAGCGAACATTAGCACCACGCCAGGTATAAATTGTCTGATCCGGATCCCCGACGATAAACAGATTTTTATGGTAGGCGCACAGTACTGACATCAATTTGTACTGCAGCTCATCAATATCCTGAAATTCATCAATCATGATATATTCCAGACGTTGCTGCCATTTTATTTTGATAGCTTCATTTTGTTCGAAAATATATAAAGTGAATTTAATTAAATCATTATAATCTAGTCCGAAGCATTTTTTCTCCTGATATAAATAACCATAAAAAATTATATCAGAGGTCTCTGTTGCAGCAAGATATTTCTGTCTCAATGTATCTAACGACATATTGAGCATATCAAGATAATATTCCGGCTCTTTAAATATTTTTCTGATTTCAATCATATCCCGGGCTTTGCTGAAAGTCATATTTCTAAGTGTCAGCCCGCGTTCCTCGTAAATAATTTTCAGCATAGAATCAATATCAGAATTGTCTAAAACCAGAAAGCTTTTTGGATATTGCAGAACATGGCTGTCTTCCTGCAAAACAGATACGCAGAAACTGTGGAAAGTACTGATATAACCAGTATCATTATCACCAGTCAGATTATGGATTCGCTGGCGCATTTCATTAGCTGATTTATTAGTAAAAGTAACACAGAGAATATTTCCCGGAAGAATACCGATTTCATTGACCAGATAGGCAAAACGCCGTGCCAGCGCCCTTGTTTTACCTGACCCGGCTCCGGCTATAACACGTATAAACCCTTCCGTAGAAGTAACAGCTTCAAGCTGAGACTCATTAAGTCCCTGCAGTATATTTTCCAATGCTTTACACTTCCTTTCCTAGACAATTTCACGTTTTTTATTCGCTTTCATTATACCAATAAAGTTTATAACACTACAACACAACTGCTGTGCAATGAAAATTTTATAAAAAGGAAAAAAGGCGCTACCTTAAGGTAGCGCCTTACTTTTCTGTTCATATGCTGCTATATATTAAAAAAAATTTTAATCTATATCAATTACAGACGAACAACGTTGGCAGCTTGTTCACCGCGGTTGCCTTGAACAACGTCAAATTCAACTGCTTGACCTTCTTCAAGAGTTTTGAAACCTTCGGATTGAATAGCGGAGAAATGTACGAATACGTCGCCACCATCTTCGCGTTCGATGAAACCATAACCTTTTTCTGCGTTAAACCATTTTACTTTGCCAGTCATTTTCTGGGCCTCCTAAAAATTACTTTAATGAGGAGCTAGAACATCTCACTCACCAGCCCATTATAGCCTATTATTTACAATAAAGCAACTCTCTTTTGCTATTTTTTGTAATTTTTTTAATATTTTTGCTTCTATTCCTTCATATTTTGCTTAATTAAGGCTAATTTAGCAGTTTTAGTCATCTTTTTGATTTCACATTCACGATGCAGCGCTTCTTCCTTAGTTGAAAGCGTTTCACTATAGACCAAAGCTACAGGCCCCCGCCCCCGGGTATATTTTGCCCCTTTACCGCTGTTATGCGCTTCAATCCGTTTGTCCAAATCGTTTGTCCAGCCGGTATAAAGCGACTCATCACGACAGCGTAAGATATAAACATACGCAGGCAAATTACTTTATGACCTCTACTGTTTCCATAATTACAGGATCTTTGGGGCGATCGCGGAAATCCGTAGGTAATGCGCCGATCAAACGTACAACATCCATACCTTCAACCACTTTGCCGAAAATGGCATGATGCCCGTTAAGCCATGGCGTAGGTGCCAAAGTGATAAAGAACTGACTGCCGCCAGTATTAGGCCCGGCATTAGCCATCGAAAGAACTCCTTCGTCATCATGCTTCAGCCCCTCACCAAATTCATCATCAATTTTATATCCCGGGCCACCCATGCCCGTACCTGTAGGATCGCCGCCCTGAATCATAAAGCCGTCGATAATACGATGAAAGCCTACGCCATTATAGAAGCCTTTTTCTGTCAGTTCAATAAAATTTTTGGTAGTTTTGGGAGCCTTATCTTCAAACATTTCGACGACAAATTCTCCTCTATTAGTTGTAAATCTGATTTTTCTGTTTTCACTCATTTCAAAAACCTCCTGAATTTATTGTTTATTTTTTTCAAACATGGCTTTTTGAATAGCATCGACAAGCAGAAAAACACCTACGCCGATTCCGGCCATCCAGGCTGGTGTCAGCGCGGCAGCCTGTGCGTCGCCATGTACCCACGGCACTGAAAAACCTATCATCAGAAACGCGCCTTGTGCCACCTGTAACCTCTGGGGACTGATGCGTTTTCCGTCAATATCCCCTTTGGCTTCTGTCACTGCCGCCATTCTTATTTCAGGCAAAAACAAAATAAAACAAAGCGCCATCAGATAGACATAAATCATTGAAAGACTGTGCGCTTTCATAGAAGTGTCAGCCATTGCTGTAACAGCAAACGCCAAACCGCCTAAATACAGGCTCCTGTAATATCCGCCCCTGATCTGACTTTCAATAATATAAGCCGTACCAGTGAGTACTGGATAAAGCCAGTATCCATCTTTACCAAGCCAATAAGCAATAAAAATCAGGAAAACATTATCCCCAATCTTATGCCGCGAACCGGAAGTACGGTTTAACATCCGCAGGATAAACAGCAGCCACAGCAAAACAAGGACATTACCCTCTCCCAGAGTCAAAGCAGCTACAATACTCAGACCTCCGCCGATAATACCACCCAGTTTGCGATCCGGGTCAAGCTCCTGCGCAATCAGCCAGGAAAAGAAAAACGCAGCTGCCGTATTGAGTCCAAAGTACATGGCAGTTTCTGTATCGGCACCCCCCATAGTTTTCCAGAAGGTTGCCGCTACCGACGTTAAAATAGTGCAGATAAGTGCTATTCTTGTGATCCCATCAGTAAAATCAATAGGACGTCCTAACCCAAAAATTCCGCCTTCACTCAATGATGCCGTTACGTTAGAATATTTATTGTCTTTTTTCCCCATGCTTTCATCCCTTACCTTACAGATTTATTATATCCTTATTAGTTTAACATAACTGCAGGCAGTCTGCGACTGCCTGCAAAAAAAATCAAAATATTTTTGTTAACTCTGCTAAAGTCAGAGCGAAAGCTGTAGTTCTGGGAACCGCTGTTTTTAAATCAACGGATTCATGATCAGTATGCTCATCGTAGTTTTCCACTCCCAATGCATCTAAAGTGGGAATATATTTTGCAGTTCTGTTACCGTCAGTTAATCCGCCGGCGACCCATTCAGTAACATTGCCACCAAATTCATCCCTGACGATCCTGCTGTAAACATCAACCATTTTCTGGACCTGCGGCGTTTTCTCCATCGGTCCTGTAACAATACCGCCTGTAATTTCAACTTTAGTTCCGGCAACAACTGTTTTATCTGCTAAAGCCTTGATCTCTCTGTCCAACCGTTCCTGCTCCGCTACGGAAAAACAACGAACATTGACTTCACAATAAGCATCGCCGGGAATGACACTGATCTTGTCATTGGTCGATCCAATAACGCCGACATTGACAGTATTCTGAGGAATAAACTGGCCAGAATCAACAATACCGCGACCAGCTAAAGCTTTTGCTGTAAAATCTGCCGGATCTCCAGGCATAGGGCTTGCTAATTTATGCAGCTCTGTAATTGTATAAGCAAGCTGATGAATAGCATTGGCGCAATGCTGTGAAGCATTGCCATGATGTCCGCCAATCCCTGTTACCTGAACCTTATACTTTGCATTACCCTTACGCTGTGTAACGATGCCCCAGTTAGGACGGGCCACGTCCATAATAACGGCAAAATCTGCCTGCTGAGAAAGCTCTGCCACAATCGCTTCGGCAGTCGGGGAGCCGCCTTCTTCTTCGCCGTTGGTATAATAAATAATTTCTTTAAAATCCGAAAATCCTGCTTTCAGCAAAGCTTTTAACCCGTAAATAACCTCCACTACAGTAGCCTTGTCATCACCGACACCAGGCCCCCAGGCAAATCCATTCTCATCAACCTTAAAAGGACGTTTAGCCGCTTCACCGCGGTTGAATACCGTATCAACATGTGCAACAAGCAGAATACTCAATTTTCCGCTTCCCTTTAGGCGGGAAATCAGATGGCACGCCCTGTCATTATAACGAAATTCAGTAACAGCTCCGAGCTCCTGCATTTTTTCCGCGACAAACTTATTAGCAGCTTCCGTTCCCTGCAGATCTCCATTCCCTGAATCGATATTAGTCAGCGTCTCCAAATCTTTTACATAAGCGTCATACTGACCTGCCAAATATTCTTTTATCGTATCTTTCATTTTTAAAACTCCTTTCACGAATTCAGCTAGCGTATATATTCGCCGCCTGAAATGTTTATTCCTGCCGTACTGCAAATTAAAAAGGAGCTGCTGCTGCAGCTCCTTTCACTTATATTTTACACGATTTTTTCACCATGATAAGTCTCGCCGTCTATCTCCGGCATGATATTGTGGCGTTTGCTCCACAAATCTTTATATTTAACAGCCTGTGCATGGATATTATCCAGATTACTTTCGTCAAGAGTTTTGATCACTTTTGCCGGAATACCTGCAACCAGTGAAAATGGCGGTACTTTAGTTCCCTTTGTCACCACTGCGCCAGCTGCCACAATGGAACCATGTCCTATAACGCTGCCATCAAGTACGGTAGCATGCATCCCAATCAGGCAATGATCTTCAACAGTACAGGCGTGCAGGATAGCACCATGTCCAACAGTAACAAAATCACCAACGATGCAGGCATAATCATCGGCAACATGCAGGCAGCAGTTATCCTGGATATTGCTGTAGCGTCCTACTTCTATACGGTTAACATCGCCGCGAATAGTAACATTGAACCAGGCACTGCTGTATTCTTTCATTTCTACTTTTCCGATCAGATCTGCACTTTCAAAAGCATGGGCTTTTTTGTCGATTTTAGGCATTTGACCTTCAAATTCTTTTAACATATAAATCACTCACTTTCATGTGATAATCAATATCCGTCACTATCTTAATTATTTACTCAAACTAAATTTTAGTCAAGAGTGCAGGCCTTGCAATTCACTAAAGTTTCATAATGTAAGTTTTTAAACCGCGCCTTAAACTTCAGCAGTCTTTTTCACTTTTGTAAAGTAAGTGTAACTGCCTGCCAGCAGTAAAATAATTCCTGTAATGACCAGAATGTGACGCGTAAGCATATAGCCGCCCAAAAAACCTCCCAGCAGAGGGCCTATAACACCGCCGAACTGCTGCGCTGATGTCACCAGACCAAAAGCCTTACCGCGCATTGACGGATCTGTGACCTCTACCAGGCGGGCGTTAACATTAGGTACAGCTCCTGCCAGGAATAAACCGTATACGAACTGGATACAGGCAAACTGCCAGATATCCTGCACAAAAATCTGACACAGGTTGATAGCGCCGGCACAAAATAAAACAAAACACAGTACCTTGGTATAACCAAGCTGTTGACCGCGTTTGCCCCAAAACGGAGCGGCAATGATACCTGCTATACCAGCCAGCGAAAAAATAATACCGGCAGCTTTAACGACCGATTCATCCATTCTGCCCATCAGATGTGAAACATACATAGTTACCAAAGGCTGAATAATCATCGTACAGACCTGGATCAGAAAGAACATCGTCATTACATACAGCAGTCCTTTATTATGCAAAGACTCCTGTAAGTCCTGCCACAAATTGATTTTGGTTTTCTTTTCTTCCCGGCTATGCGGAATATCACGAACTAAAAGCACAACCATTACTGTTGCCAAGCCCAGGCAGAAACTGGCAACAAAAAAAGATAACCGCATGCCAAACCAAGAGCTGAAGTAACCGCCCATCATCGGTCCTAAAATACTGCCGCTGGCAACTGCAGTCTGCATCAGGCCCATTCCCCAGCCCATGCGGCTTTCAGGAAGTGTCGAAGATACCAGCGACATAGATGCAGGTACAAATCCGCTGATCAAACCAGTCAAAATACGCACCCCTAAAAGCTGTTCCGGCGATTGCGAAATTCCTGCCAGCCAATAGGTAAATGCGAGACCAAAGCCTGCTCGTATCGCCATACGCCGCTGACCAACCCTGTCAGCCCTTGCACCCCAATACGGGGCCATAATCGAAGCGCCTAAAAAAGTTACCGAATAGACAAGACCACTCCAAAAATTTACTTCACTGCTTTCAACATGCAGCTCCTGCAGTAAATAAACAGGCAAAAACGGAACTACCATCGTATAACTGGCGCAGGCAAAAAACACGCCACACCATAATACGGCTAAATTACGCTGCCAGCTGATAGCCCCTGTACCTCTCTCATCCAACAAGGACATAGACTCATCTCCAAACCAACTATTATTAATTTGATTATATCATAGCATTTATATAAAAAAAACTCATAAAACTGTTTTTCAACCGCCGCAGCAACAAAATAACTAATGCCCATAATTTTTTTCTTCACAAATTGGGTAAATGACTTTTTACAGTTTTTCTTGTATAATATCTATAATATTATTTACAATATCATTTAAATTAGATAAGAAAAGGAGCACACCAGTGAACGGATTTGAAAAACAGGAATTAGAGACCCAGGGAATGATGAGCAGGCTCTTTGGCAGTAAGCCCGGTCATAACGCCTTAGTTGAAATAAATAATTTTTTGGCAGAATGTACTGCTGCTACTGAATTGACTGAAGAGATCGTCAGCAATTTTATCAAAAACTGGGGAGCAAAATTTGACAGCAGCAATATCGAATACCGCAGCAGTATGTACCGTAAGGTAGCCGACTATGTCTATACTACCGCTGCAAGCAAAGACGACCACGTTTTTGAAGAAACCAGACATCTCGCCCAAGTTTTAGAGCTTCCCGAAAAATTACAGCGTTTAGCTGATAATGGGGCTAAAAAAGTAGCTTACTTCTCTCGCTGCCGAAAAATAATCAGCGGCGAAGAACCTTTAACAATCAGCGAAATCAATACTGTTTTTGGTTATGATTACGAAGATGGCTATGATATACGCGTTCAGGTCTTTCACGACTACTTGAATAAAAAATTTGACGAAATAGCTGAGCAGCAGAGGTTCAGTCCTGATGAAGAAGCCGCTTTGAGGGAAATTTGTACAAAACTCGATATACCTTATGAATTCAAACCCAATATTCAAAATGCTTTAGATAAATACCGTTATTTATGGTCAGCAGAAAATGCTCCTTTAGGAGATATCAAAGTCGACTTTCCGCTGAACGAAGGAGAAATATGTCATGCCGCAGCTCAGCAGGCAGGTTTCTGCGAACATAAAACAATAGAGAAAGAAGATAACTATTTTGAATTGACCCGCCGCTTAGAAATAGACGAAACAATTTCTTTTAAAGGCGAAAAAATAGAACATCCTCATTTTACTGAAGAAGTAACCGCTGTTGTTGATATCGGCTATCTTTTCTTTACGAACCAGCGTATCATTTATTTAAGCAATAAAATGGCAAAAGTTGTAGAACTCAACGATTTGGATAATGCCAATCTTTCAGTAAATATCATCTATTTTACCAAAAAAGACGGGGAGTCTATAGCAATCAAATTTAATGATGACGTAGCAGAAGTCATGTTTGCAATCTTTAAGCGCATTTTAAACGAACGTCAATAGACCCGGGAGGCTTGAACATGCAGGAGCAGATTCGTTTTGTTGAATTAAAAGACAGCATCGAAATTTTAAATATCTACACACCTTATGTCCTGGATACAACTATTTCTTTTGAATATGAACCGCCAACCCTGGCAGAATTTGCTGAACGTATTTCAAACATTAGCAGTAAATACCCGTATTTAGTTTATGAACGAAACGGCAAAATCTTAGGTTTTGCCTACGGCTCTCCTTACCAGGAACGCATCGCCTATCTTTACGACGCTGATCTTTCAATATATCTGGCCCCTGAAGCCCAAAACAGCGGTATTGGCAAAAAACTTTACAGCAGCCTTTTGGACCTGCTTCAAAAACAAGGTTTTTATAATGTTTATGCATGCATTACTGCTAATAACCAACGCAGTATCGATTTTCATGCTGCCTTTGGCTTCAGAAATCTTGGTCCGCATCCTAAAGCCGGCTATAAATTTGACCAGTGGCTGGATATTATCTGGATGGACAAACAGCTGCAGCAGCCTGACGATTTTCCGCGTCCTTTAAAACCAATCAACGCTTTTAACAACAATGATATTTTAAAACTTTTCTAAAAAATAAAAAGGAGTACATCGATCGATGTACTCCTTTTTATTTTCAGCTTAGAAATATTCCAGTTCACGTTCACAAATAGCACCGGTAACAGGATCTAACTTTAATTCTCCGTCAAATTTATCAGTCAAAAAGTCGGCGATATAATAAATATTATTTCCGTCCTGCCCTTGAGTAATAACGATTTCATAGGCATTAGGATAATTTTTCAAAACAATTTTTTCTATATCATCCGGAGTTTTAGTGACCATAGTACTGCCCATAACAAAGGTAGCGCCTTTTACTTCGATCTCCTTCACCTTAGCCGTTGCTGTATTCACATCTACAACATAACGTTCCAAAGTATTAGGATCTTTAAAAGTTATGATACTAGTGTCACCCTCCACATTATAACCAACCAGTTCACATACAGCAGGTATTTCAGCTTTTGCTGCATTAATAGCTGTCATACTGCGATTGACCGGACTAGGTGCGGCTGCAGCCATAGAAGTAAAGGTCAGCATCATCAATGCGCCTAATGTTAATACAAGATTTTTGAATTTCATAAAGTCCACTTCCTTAAATATTTTTTGCATTGCTGCTTACGAATCTAATTATAGGACTTTATGAAAAAATATGACGTTATATAATCTTACTTAATCGTCAAAGATAATTTTTAAAGATTTTAAAAATAGCAGTTTTCTGAAATATGCACTGCTTATAGTTTATTTTTCTATGATAATGCCCCAAAAGTCCTTTGCACTCGTTCTATTCCAATCATACTATGGATATGATCAGGCTGGAACTAACAAAGAAAAACTTTGCTCCTCTGACAAATAAAAAACGCTTCACGAAAATTCGTGAAGCGTATATCTTCTTATCTGGTGCGGTTGGTGGGATTTGAACCCACACGGGTCTCCCCGCCACCCCCTCAAGATGGTGCGTCTGCCGTTCCGCCACAACCGCATTGGGGTTAAAAAATTACCGTTATAGACAAAAATGGTGCGGTAGAGAGGATTTGAACCTCCACGGGGTTGCCCCCACTAGCTCCTGAGGCTAGCGCGTCTGCCGTTCCGCCACTACCGCATTACAATTGCCTAAATCAGCAACAGTGATATAATAGCACACTATTACAACTCCGTCAATACTTTTTTAACCTGTTTTTATATAATTTGTAATACTCATCCCGATCATACAAAACTTTTTTCACATATTCACGTGTATCGCTGTATGGGATATCCTCGATTCTATTAAAATCGTAATCCCAATTATTTTCCTGCATCCACGCTTTTGTATTACCGCGACCGGCATTATAAGCAATCATCATTAAGACCCAGTTACGCTGAAATTCATATTCCAGTTCACCCAGATACCAACAGCCTAAACGGATATTAGCGTCTGTACGATATAAATCCTGTGGATCAAAATTTTTGATTCCCATCTGTTCGGCGATCCAGGCCCCGGTATCAGGCATAATCTGCATCAGTCCGATCGCTCCAACCTTCGATACAGCTTTACGGTCAAAATTACTTTCATTTTTTATGACTGCCGCCACTAAAAAAGGATCGATCTTGTTTTTCCCGCTGTATTCCAAAATCTCGCCCTGATAAGGCCACATATAAACAAACCGCATTTGTACTTCGTCAGACGTCCAAATTTTCCAGCCCAACAACGAAACTGCACACAGCAAAATCAGTACAAACCAAATTTTGCGGCTGTTGTTTTTCTTTTTTCGACGTCTGGCCAACCTTAATCCTCCATCTGCAATACTTTTTCCCATTCTTTTTTTACTGTCAGCTCAGTTTGTATCAGGCTGCCGCTGTTATCAATGATCAGATCCGCATATCGGCTCTTTGCAGTTAAAGTCATTTGCGCCGCAATACGAACCTCTACTTCCTGCTGCGACATTCCGCTGCGTGCCATAGCTCGTTCAATCTGCGTCTGCTCGTCAACAGCAACCAGCCAAACTAAATCAACTTCTTTATACCAGCCGCATTCAATCAACAGCGGCACGTCAAGCACAGCTGCTGATAAATTCTGCAGTCTGCACTGTTCTAAAAATTTTTTTGCTTCCCTGCGCACATAAGTATGAATTATGCTTTCCAATTGCCCCAACGCTGCTTTATTTTCAAAAACCAGCTGTGCAATTTTCTGCCGGTCCAAATCACCGTCAACTGTCAGGTAAGCACTGCCAAAAGCATCTATAACCTGTTGCAGCCCCTGTGATCCACGCGCAACTGCCTGTCGGCTTGCGATATCCGCATCGAAAATATGCGCTCCCAGCTTCTTTAAAATCAAAGCGACAGTACTTTTTCCAGAGGCAATACCACCTGTTAAACCAATAGTTTTCATAACTTCACTCAGTGCTGGCATTTGACACAGTAAGTAGTGCCCCTGCCACCAACCTTAGTAGTGGCTAAAGGCTCACCGCAGGTTTTACACGGTTCGCCGCCACGTCCATAAACAAGCAGATGATTTTGATTGTCACCTTTATTGCCTTCGCCGTCCTTATAATCACGAAAAGTGGTTCCTCGATTGGCAATCCCCTGTGCAATCACTTTGTTAGCGGCTTCATGCACAGCTTCAATTTCTGCACGCGTCAAAGTATTAGCTATGCGTGTAGGCAAAATTCCAGCCAATGCCAAGCACTCATCAGCATAAATATTTCCCAGTCCGGCAATAACAGTTTGATCAAGAATCAACGTTTTGATAGGCTTGCGGCTTTTAGCAGCTATCGGGGCCAGATATTCAGGATTAAACCCTACTGTCATCGGTTCAGGCCCCAAGGTTTCATAACCTGCAATGTAACAATCATCATTCGTAACTAAATACAGTGTGCCGAAAGTTCTTATATCACAGAACCACATCGTAACGCCGTCAGTCAATTCAAATTTTATCTTGGCATAAGGCGGTGCTTCTAAATCACCAGCCTGCGCCACTAAAGACCCGGTCATACGCAAATGTACGATGAGTTTTTGATCAGCACCTGTTTGCAGCACCAGATACTTTCCGCGGCGGCAAACGTCTTCAATTGTATGGCCGGTCAGACTTTGGATAAATTGCTCGGGTGATGGATGTTTGACCAGTCTATCCAAATATACTTCAACTTTAGTAATCGTTTTTCCCTTAATATGCGGCAGCAAAGTTTTTCTGACCTGCTCCACCTCTGGTAACTCCGGCATGGATATCCCTCCTATTTTGTCTGCGCCCAGTTTTTCCCCCAGGCAACATCGGCAGTTAACGGCACGCTAAGAGAAGCAGCACTTTCCATTGCTTTTTTTACAAGCTGTGCCACCAGCTCTTTTTCTGTTTCCGTAACTTCTAATACCAACTCGTCATGTACCTGCAGCAAAATACGGCTTTTGACTTTAGCGTCAGCAAGCGCCTGCTCAACTTTAAGCATCGCTATTTTGATTATATCCGCCGCAGTCCCCTGAATTGGCGTATTGATGGCAGTGCGCTCGGCAAAACTGCGCAAGTTGAAATTACTGTGCCTGATATCAGGCAGATAACGGCGCCGTCCAAACATTGTAGCTACATAACCCTGTTCCCGGGCCTGCCTGACCGTATCATCCATATATTTCTTTACCCCTGTATAACGGGCAAAATAATTCTTGATATACTCGGCTGCTTCACCACGGCTGATATCCAGCTGTTTAGCCAGCCCAAAATCGCTGATGCCGTAAACGATGCCAAAATTAACTGCTTTAGCACGGGTACGCATCATTGAATCTACCTGTTCCAACGGCACCCCAAAAACCTCTGCCGCCGTACGTGCGTGTACATCCTGCCCATGCAGGAATGATTCCAAAAGCAGCTTATCCTGTGCCATATGTGCAAGTACGCGCAGTTCTACCTGAGAATAATCACAAGACATCAACCAGTCATAACCAGTCCCCGGTATAAATATTTCACGGATCCTTTTACCGATCTCAGTTCGTACAGGAATATTCTGCAAATTCGGGTCAGTACTTGACAGCCTTCCTGTTGCCGTTACTGTCTGCTGAAAATGCGTATGGATTCTACCTGTCGCAGGGTTAATCAGCGGCCGCAGTCCTTCCAGATATGTTGAATGCAGCTTCGTCAGCTTGCGATGTTCCAGGATCGTTGTAATCAGAGGATGCGAACCTTCCAGCTGTTCCAAAACAGAAACATCTGTAGAATAACCTGTCTTCGTCTTTTTTATGATCGGCAGACCTAACTTTTCAAACAACAGTACACCTAATTGTTTAGGCGATTTCAGGTTAAAATTTTCACCAGCCTGTTCTTCTGCCAAAATCTCCAAAGCAGTTATCTGGACCGCCATTTCTTTTGTAATACTCTCTAACAATTCCACATCTGGTTTGATCCCGGCTAATTCCATTTTTGCCAGTAAAGCGGCCAACGGAAGTTCCATTTCCGTATATAATTTGTACAATTCATAATCCTGCAGTTTTTGTTCAATAAGCGGAAGCAAAGCTTGTAAATCTACGGCAGTCCCACCGTTATTCGCAGTCAGATAACGTTCTGCAACTGCCTTCAAACTATAGGAGCTGCGACCTGGTTCAATTAAATAAGCAGCTATACAGATATCATCAACTATACCGGCAGCTTTTTTGTCCAGGCACATGCATGCCTTATAAATCTCTTTGCTGTCGCATGTAACTTTCAATTGTTTGTAATCAGACAGCCATTCATAAAAAAAGTTCCAGGCCCCGCTGCCTTCCTGCAATTTATAAATTTTTCCATCATTAAAAATTTCCACTGCAGTAAAATGGATTTTAGGTAACTCGCCGCCGCAAACAGCAGTAAATGCAACCTTTTCCTGCTTTTGCTGCAATAACGCAAAGAATTCTTTGCCCTGTTCTGCTGTTTCTAAAAGCGCAATTTCTATATTGGCGTTTTCCTGACCGATACTTTCTCCAAAAAGATCAAAGGTACCGTCACTGCCGCCCAAAATAGTCTGGAATCTCTCATGCAAATTTCGGAACTCCAATTCCTGCATTAAAGGCCTTGCCTCATCCGACATAGCTTTCAGTTCATATTTATCAAGATCAAGATCGACTGGAACTTCTGTAAAAATGGTTGCCAGCTTTTTTGAAAGCAGCGCAGCATCCTTATTATTTTCTAATTTCTCTTTTAAACTTTTTCCGCTGATTTGCGCAATATTTTCTAAAACCTTCTCTACTGTTCCATATTCACAAATCAACTTCAAAGCAGTTTTAGGGCCTACACCGGGAACGCCAGGAATATTATCTGAACTGTCACCCATCAGTCCTTTTAAATCAATCAGCTGTTTTGGCGACAACCCTTCATAATCAGCGGCAAATGCTGCAACATCATACGCCTTGATATCAGAAATCCCTCGCTTGGTAAAATAAACCTTTACCCTGTCATCCAAAAGCTGCAATTCATCTTTGTCGCCGGTTACGATAATAATTTCTGCGTTCTGCGGCGCATGTACGGCAAAAGTACCGATAATATCATCAGCCTCGTAGCCATCAGTTTCAAGAACAGTGATGTTCATAGCTTCCAGCAAACGCCGGGCCAGTGGAAATTGTTCGCTCAGTTCACTGGGCGTAGGTTTACGCTGCCCCTTATAATCTGCAAACATTTCCGTTCGGAAAGTTTTACGTGATTTATCAAATGCAACTGCCAGCCATTTAGGTTTTACATCACCCAAAAGCTTCACCAGCATATTACAAAAGCCATATACTGCGCCAGTATGAACTCCCTGCTTGGTCATCAACGGCGGCAAAGCAAAAAATGCCCTGTGTATCAAACTGCTGCCATCAATAACTAAAAATTTATCAGCCATTTCTTCACCACTTTCCTTAACGCTCAAATTATCCTGTTCATATTTAAATATTATACCACAAGGGTAGTGTTCTCACTAGACTCGAAAATATGTGAAACTACTGTAAAATACCCTTGCCGGAAAATAATAAAACAGCTTTCGCTGTAAGCAAAAGCTGCCTGCCGTCATTTCATTAATTTAGGATAATCACGCTGTAATTCTGTAACATGATAAATATATACAGTATTTTCAACCTTGCGGTAAATACAGGCATACTTATCTATCATCAGCATCAAATATTTTTTCTCATTCAAACTGCTCAAGGGTGTTTTGTTCCCCAGCATTGCAAAATCCTGTAGTTCCTTTAGTTTACTAACAATACTACATGTCACAGCACTTGCTTCAAGTCTCTTACCCTGTCTGCTGTAGACAAACCCAATTTCCAAAAGATCGTGCCATGCCTGCGGTAATATCTTCAATCCTGTACGTATTGCATAATCAGTCAATAAATTTCGCCTTCAATCTGGCGATAGCGTCGTCTCCGTCAAAAAGCTCTTCGGCACTTTTTTGTCTGTCTAAATCTGCCTGCATAACAGTATGATAGAACTTAAACTTTTCTTCACGCTGTTCAAAAGTTTTGATGCTCATCACAGCCAAATCACCTTTACCATACTTCGTTAAATATACAATTTCGCCGCTTTGATGCGCATATTCAGAAATCAAATTATAATCATTCCTCATAATTGTAGCTGGTCTGATAATCATTGTAATACCCCTTCCCAAACAGTATTAAACTATACGCCCTTTTAAAGTAATAAGCAAGTCTTTTTATAAAACAAAAAAATATATGCAAGGTTTCTGCAAAAAAGCTAAGAAATCTTGCATATATGTAACATTTATTTTCTAGTTCTTTTCGCCGCTTTCAGTTTCATAAGGCCAGCTGCTCATGCTTCCTTCCAGGCTTTGGACATTTTTATAACCTAAGGCCCGCAGCATAGTTTCAGCTTCATAACCACGCAGATTGATCTGACAGGAACAAACAAGTTTAGCGTCTTTATCAGCCAGCACATTCTCGGCTTCACTGCGCACCTTGCCCAAAGGTAAATTGATGATATTAGCACAGCCAGCGATACGGTTACTTTTATATTCTCCCGGAGTGCGCACATCTACCAAAGTATATTCACCGCTTTTACGCAATTCTTTAAAATCTTTCGGATTAATACTGCGCAGGCGTCCTTCTATTTTATTCATCAAAACATTGGCGGCTGTCGCAATATTATCTATTGGCCCGTTAAAAGGCGGCGCATATGCGAAATCAATATTGCTCAAATCTTCTAATGTCGCTCCAAAGCTCATGGCAGCAGCCAAAGCATCTACACGTTTATCAACGCCGCCGGTTCCTACAACCTGAGCCCCTATAACCTTCTGAGTCTTAATTTCCGCCAGCAGCTTCAGGACCAAACGCTGCGCGCCGGGCATATAACCTAATCTGTCAAATCCAGGTACGACCACAGACTCAAACTCAATCCCTGCGGCTTTGGCCGTTTTTTCGTTCAAACCCGTACTTCCGGCTTGCCAGTTCAATATCTGACAGATCCCTGTTCCTAAAACACCGGGATATTTTATCATGTCACCACAAATATTGTCCGCAATAACACGTCCATGTTTATTCGCAGTGGAACCCATTGGTGCAAATATTCTTTTCTTGCTGATAAGATTCATATTTTCTGCACAGTCACCGCCGGCATAAATATCAGGATCACTGGTCTGCAAATATTCATTAACAGCAATCGCCCCGCTTGTACCTAGCTCCAGTCCGGCAGCACTTGCCAACTCTGTATTCGGGCGTACACCTACCGCCACAATAACCAACTGAGCCGGAATCGTACGTTTATCAGTCTTTACTGCTGTAACTCGTCCATTTTCGCCTTCAAAACCCAGCGTCTTTTCTTCCAGATATAACCTGATACCGGCTTTTTCTAATGGTTTCTTAACTAAATCAGCCATTTCCAGATCCAGCATCTGCGGCAGAATACGATCCTGCATCTCTACAATATTTACAGTCAGCCCCTGCTTATGAAAAGCCTCCGCCAGTTCCATGCCTATCAAGCCCGCCCCAACGATAACGACATCGGTGACTTTATAGGCTTCCATCTCTTCCTTAACCTTTAGTGTCTCCCAGGGGAACCAGAAATTATGTATCCCTCCCAGTTCAGCTCCAGGTAAAGACAGCTTTACAGGCGTAGCCCCAGTCCCTAACACTAATACGTCGTATGACATTTCCTGTATTGCCCCAGTTTCTTTATCCATTACGGTTACCGTTTTATTCGCGCGGTCTATTTTTTGAGCTTCATGCCCGGTAACAACATCAAAGCCTTTAACATTTTTAAAAAATTCCGCATCACGTGCAAACCCCTGCGGTGTATGAGTAAAACTGGAAAAATCCTTTACATCTCCGCCAATGTAATAAGGAAAACCGCAGGCTCCATAACTTACCTGCTGTCCACGTTCCACTACTGTGATTTCTGCGTCCTTATCTCTGCGGCGCAGGCGTGAAGCTGTTTTCATTCCAGCAGCAACACCGCCAATAATCACTACCTTTTTAGCCATTCTGATCGCTCCTTCCAATAAAAAAATTCCTTATATACTCATTATATACGTAAACAAGGCTGTGTTCAACGAACACAGCCTTGTTTTACAGAAATCTTTACTTTTTTAATACTTAGGAAACCTGCTCAATATCAATTACACCATTCTTCAGGACTACTCTTACAGTTTCACCGCTCTTGATCTCTCCGCTGACAATTTTTCTTCCCAGCAGATTTTCAACAGTATGTACGATCAAGCGTTTTAAAGGACGGGCACCAAAAGCGGGGTCAAACCCTGTATCTGCCAGATATGCCACAGCTTCATCACTGCATACCAGCGTCAGATCAAGCTGTTTTTCCAGTCTTTCACCAAGCTCTTTCAGAATCATTTTCACGATATCATTAATCTGCTCTTTTTCCAAGGCCTTAAAGACCACGATATCATCCACACGATTCAAAAATTCCGGTCTGAAGAACTGCATCAGCATACTCTGGATATCTTCTCTGGAAATTTGTCCCTGCTTTTTCATGATCTCGGCCGAACCAAGATTACTCGTCATAATAATCAACGTGTTTTTGAAATCAACATTGCGTCCCTGTCCGTCGGTCAACCGGCCATCATCCAGTACCTGCAGCAGTACATTAAACACATCAGCATGTGCTTTCTCGATTTCATCCAGTAAAATCACAGAATAAGGATGGCGACGCACTGCTTCAGTCAGCTGTCCGCCTTCATCATAGCCTACATAGCCTGGAGGTGCACCGATAAGACGGGAAACGGTATGTTTTTCCATATATTCACTCATATCGATACGAATCATATTGCGTTCGTCGTCAAACAATATCTCGGCTAAAGCCTTAGCCAGCTCTGTTTTGCCAACGCCGGTAGGACCAAGGAAAATAAATGAGCCAATCGGACGATCAGGATCTTTTATGCCGGCACGGGCACGAACGACAGCTTCACTGACAGCCTTAACCGCATCGTTCTGACCGACAACGCGCTGATGCAGGATATCTTCAAGATGTACGAGCTTTTCGCGTTCGCCGCCGCTAAGACGCGAAACAGGGATCCCTGTCCAAGTACTGACCACCTTAGCGATATCTTCTTCATCTACTTCTTCTTTCAGCAGCACATTCTCTTTATCATTTTTATTGTTTGCTTCGACTTCTGCAAGTTCCTTCTCCAACGCCGGCAGCCGTCCATACTTAAGTTCTGCCAGTTTATTCAGATCATAGCTGCGCTCAGCGCCTTCCATTTCCTGTTTAACGGCATCAATCTCTTTTTTCACTTCGCGCACACGGGCAATAGAAGCTTTTTCTCCGTCCCAGCGTTTAACGAGCTCTTCATTTTCCTTCCTCAGCTCAGACAGCTCTTCTTCAATTTTCACCAGCCGTTCTTTAGACTGCTCATCATGTTCTTTGCCAAGGGCCTGAGCCTCGATCTCCAGCTGCAGTATCCGCCGCTTACTTTCGTCAAGCGCTGCCGGAAGCGAATCGATCTCGGTCCTCAATCGTGCTGCCGCCTCATCGACCAGATCAATCGCCTTATCAGGCAAAAAACGATCGTTGATATAACGGTTACTCATTACAGCAGCCGCAACTAAAGCCGCATCCTTAATCCTTACACCGTGATGCACCTCATAACGTTCTTTCAATCCACGCAGAATCGAAATCGTATCCTCAACGCCTGGCTGTTTGACCATTACCGGTTGGAAACGACGCTCTAAAGCGCTGTCTTTTTCAATATACTTGCGGTACTCATTTAATGTAGTCGCGCCGATACAACGCAATTCACCGCGGGCCAGCATCGGTTTCAGTATGTTACCCGCATCCATGGCTCCTTCGGCTGCACCAGCACCAACCACGGTATGCAGCTCATCAATAAACATAATGATCTGTCCTGCAGAATCGGAAATAACCTTCAAAACCTTTTTCAAACGTTCTTCAAACTCTCCGCGATATTTAGCGCCGGCCACCAAAGCTGCCAGGTCTAAAGCGTATAAAGTCTTGTTTTTCAGATTTTCAGGCACATCACCCGCTACGATACGTCTTGCCAGACCTTCAGCGATCGCCGTTTTACCAACGCCGGGCTCGCCTATCAGCACCGGATTATTTTTCTTACGGCGTGATAAAATCTCAATGACACGGCGAATTTCCTCATCACGGCCAATAACTGGATCCAACTTGCCTTCCATCGCTTTAGCAGTAAGATCCTGTCCATATTTTTCCAGCGTCTGTTTGCTTTCTTCATCAGCTTGCCCATTAGTATAAGCCATATACAAACCCTCAGCCTTTTTCTTATCAATACCGTACTTTTTGAGCAGAGCAACCGTCTCGCTGTCACCGTCACCGGCTAAAGCTGCAACTAAATTGCCTACATTCACCTCACCTTGCCCTGCTGCCTGTGCTGCCAGCCCCAATACTCTGGCTAAAGCTGTGCTCATCACCAACTGGCGATCCATCCCCTTTACAGAAGGAATGCGCTGCATCAACGCTTTAGCCTCCTGTGCAAAGGTTCTTTCATCGGCCTTGACATTAGTGAGTAAAAATCTGAAAAAACCTTCACTGCTGCTTAAAGCCACTAAAATATGTGCACATGACAGCTCCTGCTGATAATTCATTACAGCCTGCTGCTGTGCTGCTTCCAAAATACTTTTTACTTCTTCACTGTAGCGTTCCTGCATATCGCTACACCTCCTGACTATCATCTAATTTAGAATTTGTTAACTTATTTTTACAGAAAATTTTTATCGTCACGCAGGGAAACTAAACTCTGCGGCGAATAAACCAATTAAGTAAGCTGCTTCTGCGTAGTCAGCGAGCTAATATCTCCCTACGCCAATACGCTTCTGCACTTATTACTGACCTGTATCATTCAATATCAACCAGCAAATCATCAAAGTAATATAATATGGAGGCAAGTATGAATACATCCATGATCGTTTACAGATTGTTTGACGTCGCCGACGAAATCAACCTGGACCTTGTACAGGCCCTGTGGACCAGCCGCAATAAAATAGCTTCACGTCTGCGTCTGGACAGGATCTCGACAAAATCTATTACCTTTAAAGACCCACCTGTTTTGGTAGAACTTGGTTCACACGAAATGGAACTGGGCGGTAAAACCTATCTGGCTGAAATCAAGGCCCGTATTTTTGATTTGGGAGTTATCAGCCTGATTATCAGAATCCCCTTTGAAGACGATGTGACTTACGATGAATATCTCGATATGGCTATCATCAGTGAAAATATGCCGGAAGAAGAGATCCATCATTATCTGGACGCCGTTCTGGAAACGATCCGTCCCGCCTGCTCAAACGAGCGCGTTTCGGATTTTGACGAAGACTTTGTTGTTTATTACTTCAAAGATAATATCCCCGACTGGGATCTGGTGCCGCTGCTTCTTAAAGACAGAACCCCTGTCAGTGAACAAACACGCAGGGAAACACTGGAAAATCGCTTCTCCTATGCCGATGACATCACTTATCTGGCTTGGGATTCAGCTGTAGTTTACGACCAAAGCGGAAGCCTTGACGTTCCTGATCTGCTTGAATTTGCCAATGCACAGTTTTTAGAGCTGCGGTATTATGATAACGCCCTCAACAATGCCATTGACAAAACCTATGATGAACTTGAAGAAGCCAACATGACCAGTAAAGCAACACGGCTCGAAAGCTATCGTCAGATCCGCGGTAACCTGATGGAACTGATGGCTGATGTCAGCAGTCTCACCAGCAATATCAACAATGCCCTGCAGGTAACAGAAGATATTTTCTATGCACGTATCTACACTCGATATCTGTCATTGCTGCGTGCTTCTGTCTGGAAAGACAATATTGAAAATAAAATCCACGTTATCCAGCGCAGCTATACACTACTCAATGAAGAAGTATCCATGTACCGCTTCGAACTGCTGGGACTGTTTGCCATGGGTCTTTTAGGTTTGATACTTTTAACTAATCTTTATATCGCTTTCAAATAGGGTAATTTGCAAGGAAGCTGGCATCGCCGGCTTCCTTAATTTTTATTATAAACATCAAAAGTCAAAAAGTCAAATATTTTTATTATTATTTTAATTCATCAAAATCTTGACAAACATATATGCAAGAGTACAATAATAGTTATTCTATACAAATTGAGGGGAAAATTTATGACAGCTGGTTCTATTTTACGTGGTATCGCTATTCTGCTGGCTCTGCAATGGGTCAGTGTTTTATTTTTGCAGGCCCTGCACATTGCTTTTCCACCGGCACTGCTTGGTATGATCCTGTTGGCTATTTTGCTTTTGACAGGTGTCATCCGTGAGGAAAGCGTCGAAGACGCCTGTACTATCCTGATCGAAAAGATGGGCATGCTGTTTTTACCAGCAGGCATCAGTATGCTGCTTTATCTCGATATTATTAAAGCTGAAAGCATCGCAATTTTCATCACGATCATCGTCAGCAGCCTGATTATCCTTATTACTACTACAGCTTTTGTCGAGCTGGTTTCCAAACACAGCAAAGGAGGGAAAAATTAATGTTCTTTCCTGAAGCTTTATTAAATTCGCCCATGTTCGGCATTGGGCTGACCATTATCGTTTATGTCTTCTGTGAACTGGTCGTCAATCGTTTTGAACTTAATATTATTCCGCCTTTCGTGCTGGCCTGCCCCATCATTATGGGTATCATTTACTTTCAGTCACCTCATATCACTTATGAACAATACGCTGCCGGAGCAAGCTTCATCAACTTCCTTTTAGGACCGGCTACAGTAGCTTTGGCACTCCCTTTATACCGCAACCGCCGGACACTCAAAAACAATCTTGCCGTCATCGTCAGCGGAGTTATTGTCGCTGCTGTTATCGGTATTGTTTCCATCTTCGTCTGCGGCAAGCTGTTTGGCGCCAGCGAACAGGTCCTGCTTTCTCTGATTCCCAAATCAGTAACAACGCCTATTGCCATGGATATTTCCAGCGTCATTGGCGGCATACCCTCCTTAACAGCTGCCTGCGTTATCTTTACAGGTATGTTCGGTTCCACCTTCAATCATAAAATTTTATCCTGGCTGGGCTTCAAAAACGATATCGCTATCGGTCTGGCTATTGGTGCCTCAAGTCATGGTCTCGGAACCAGTGCCTGCGTCAATAAAAGCGCCTTGCAGCTCGCCATCGGCGGTGTAGCAATTGGTCTTACCGGTATTGCTACTTCTATTTTAGCGCCGCTGCTGCTGCCATTGCTGACTAATTTGTTTTGAATAAAGCTTTAAATATTTAAGAAATAAAAGAGCCTGTTCTTTTTAGAACAGGCTCTTTTATCATTTTACCGACAGTCCCTCTGATTTCCCATAAAAAAACGGAAGCACCCATAAGTGCTTCCGTTCTAAAAAGAGAAATTTATGTACTATTCTTCCACAGCCGTCCCAATTAACCGGGGAAGAAAGGCCATACCATTGGAATAACTATAATGGAAACGATAAAGCAGAGCACCACCAGAGGCACACCAACTTTTACATAATCCATAAACTTATAACCGCCAGGTCCAAGTACCAAAGTACAGGGCGGAGTGCCAACCGGAGTCGCGAACGCACAGGATGCTGCTACGCCGATAGCCATCAGCACTGCTTTCGGAGAAGCGCCCAGCTGCTGAGAAATCGCCACACCTACCGGCGCCAGCAGAGCACAGGCTGCCGTATTAGACATAAACTGCGTCAAAGTACAAGAGATAATGAACAGTACCGAAGTCATAATGATCGGAGTAGGATCGCCACCCATCAGGCTTACTGCCCACTCAGCGATCAATTTACCAGCACCGGTTTTATCCATAGCAGCCGAAACAGGCATCATCCCTGCGAACAGGAAAATAGTTACCCAGTCAATAGCTGCATAAGCCTGCTTCTCAGTTAAACAGCCGGTTAATACACAAACCAGTGCACCAACAATAGCCGTCATTTCCAGAGAAATAGCTTTGAGATCAAGTGCCATAACAATAATGCAAACTGCTAAAATCAAACCTGAAACAATTTGTTTTTTACTGTCAGTCACAGTAGCCTCAATTTCCTGTTCAATTTCCTGGTCAGCATCCAATTCTGCTTTCGGAAGCAAATACTTGCCGATAAACATCATGTAAGCAATAACCACAAAGGTCAGAGGAATACCTATCCAGGCAAACTCGAAAAAGGAAAAAGATTCATAGCCGAAAGAAGTAAGAACACCGGATACAATAATATTAGGCGGTGTGCCGACCATCGTGATAACACCGCCGATGCCGGCCGCATAAGCCAAGGGCATCAACTGACGGGAAGCAGGGATCTTAGCTGCGGCACAAATACCTAAAACAACAGGCATCAGACAGGCTGCTGTACCAGTGTTAGATAAACAGGAAGACAATGCTGCACTGACCACCATAATGCCAAACATTAAACTGCTTTCCTTAGTTCCTGAAATTTTAACAATACCTATACCAATTTTTTGTGCCAGTCCTGTATGGAACAGTGCCGCACCAACAACGAACATACCTGCAAAAAGAACTACTGTTGAATCCGAAAGCCCTGAAAAAACCTGTTGAGCCGGAATAAATCCCAAAAGCCCGCAGGCTATAGCTCCTCCCATTGCAGTAATAGCCAGAGGAATAAGTTCAGTAATAAATAATAAAGCCACTATTGCCAAAACAATTAAACATTTTACTGCCGACGACATACCTTCACCTCAGTTTCAAATAATTTTGTAAAACAGCAAATATATGAAATTCACCTCCGCATTTATGTTGATTACTTTAAGCAATCACAGGCTAAGTATAGAAATTTTATTTTTATGCATTCCAGTTAGAAAATAGTTTAAATAACGAACATTATTATCCTCAATCGTTTAATTTATTTAAATAAATATTCAATTATTTGTTGCTATCGCAACAGTCTGTTATTCTTCGCTCTGCGCCTGGCTCCGCAATATTTGTTGCTGAAGCAAAAATCATATTTTATGAATACTTTTTATAATTTATTTTTACTTCAAAATTAATTATTATTATATAAACTGAAATAAAATACATTACAAACACACAAAAACATCTGCTTGCCACTCCTTTACAGCAATAAAAAAGCAGAAGTACCAATTAGTACTTCTGCTTCAGCGAAGGAGAACTTTATGTACTATCTCCACCGGTTCACCTTATACTTGACCGGAAAGACTGACATACACGAATTATGATTTTTAGAATTAACTTCTAACGAGCCACCAGCAAGTAGAGAAAATAATTGCAATAAGACCACCAGCAATAACTTCTGCTCCCATACCAGTCACACCTTCTTTCCCTCTTAAATCCCAGGTCCACTAGCAGAAATACCACCCAAAAAGCATTTCTACTGTTAAAAGGAGAAATTTATGTACATTCTTACACGGTTAGTCCCAATCAACCGGGGAAGAAAGGCCATACCATCGGAATAACGATGATAGAAACGATAAAGCAAAGGATAACCAGCGGTACGCCGACTTTTACATAGTCCATAAACTTATAGTTGCCGGGTCCAAGTACCAAAGTACAGGGAGGAGTACCTACCGGAGTTGCGAATGCACAGG
>URXA01000008.1 GCA_900551745.1 uncultured Phascolarctobacterium sp. | reverse complement strand
TGACTGTGCTGCCCTGAACAATAGTTGTACTGCTGCTGGATTCAGTTTTTGACTTCTGGCTGCCGATGCTGATATTAAGGCTAAAATCATCAGCATTAAAGCCATCTTTTAAGCCGTCCTTAGTTTGATTTAAAACGCTGTCTTTTCCGTTTTTAGTCAGGTCGCTCACTTCTTTGCCGACGATCAGCGCTTTTAAGCGATCGTCTTTGACGCTGTCTGCTTTTTTGATTGTATCATGTACGCTTTCTGCTACTGATAACGCAGGTGTGGTGAGCGACACCGTTAAGCCGCTCTTTTTATATTCGTGTTTTTCCTGAGCGTTGTAGGTATTGTCGGCGCTTTCGATAGTGACGTTTTGCCCGGTCAGGTTGATGTCTTTGCCTGCCAGCACGTCGCTGGCACTGATATTTACATCTTTGCCTGCTTCGACGTTGACGCTGCCGCTGATGCTGCCGACAGTGCTGCCAGCCTGTTCAATGTTTTGGTTGTCGTACTGGTCTTTGCGTTTTTCGCTGCCGATGGTAAAGCCCAGTCCGCCGCCTGACAGCAGTCCCGATTTTTTGACTTGTTTTTTATAGGTCGAAGACGAGGTATCTTCGGCTGCTGTGATGTTGACATTACCGCCGGCTGTGATGTTGACGTCATTATCGGCAACGACGTTAGAAGCCGTGATAGTAGTGTTTTTGCCGCTGGTCAGGTAGACTGTGCCGCCGCTGATAGTACTGGCTGCATTACTGTCAGAGGTTCCAGCATCATAAATATTTGTTTTTTCTGAACTAAACATACCGGATTTATTTTTATTAAAGGTATGTACTTCATCAATATGCTGACTGTCGCTGCCGATATCAATATTGCCGCCAGCTTCGATACTGACTGCGCCGTCGCCGGTCACATTACTGCCGATAATACTGACATCTTTCCCCCCGCTGATGTTGATACTGCCGCCGCTGAAAGTGCTGCTGACAGTATCGCTGATATGCTGCTCGTCATGAGTGGTAGTGGTTTGGCTATTGCCGCCACCCGATTTGCCTTTGTGTTTGTGATCGTCTACCACATTGCTGCTTGCCCGTCCGGACGTGATGCTGATATTATTACCGGCTTTGACGTCCAGTTCTTTTTCGCTGCTTACTGAAGCTGCCCGGGCATTCAAGTCATTGCCGGCGCTAAGAGCCAAATTACCTTTAGTAACGATACTTGTGCCTATATCAACGGCGGCATCATCATGGCGCCGATTGTCTTGATCCCAGCTCAGGTCATGGCTTTCTGATACTTCCACCGTTTTCAGGCTGATATCCCGGGAAGCTGTTATAGCAGTATTTCCGCTGCCCTGATTTTGGATATTGCCTGCAGTAAGATTTACATCACGTCCTGCCGACATGGTCAGATCGCCGTCCTTCACACTGACAGAACCGACGGCTGCAATATTGGTAGTATGGCCTTGAGAGTTTTTTTGAGTATTCGTACTGCTGACGATATTGATATCACGTCCTGCTCCCAGCCGCATATCTTTATCAGCCGTAAAGGCCCCGCCAATGTTATTGATATCGTTTACAGCATTGACCGTTACGTCAGAGCCCCTGATGACGCCATTAAAATTGTTTACGTTATCAGCACTGATGTCGACTTTATTTTTCCCGATGACTGTACCTCTGTTAAGCAGGTCATTAGTCACTTTAAAGTTGACGTCGGCACCGGAAATAACTGCCGGTCCTACGGCTTGTTCATCTTTGGACTGTTTGATATATACCTGCGGTACTAATGCTTTTATGACCTGTCCATCCGGCAGAATGATTGATTTTTCGACCATCCAGACGATATCCTTATCAAGTTCAGCTATCTGGTCTTTTGTAAGCGCTACACCTATTTGAGCATCGCTTTGTGCGGCAAAGGCCACAGCATTGTCCATAAGTGCCTGATATTGCTGCTCGTCACTGGCATAATTACCGGTATAACGTTTACCTGTGAGCTGCAATATCTGGTCTTTTATAAGTTGCTGCTCATAATAACCATCACCCAGCCGTTTCGCTGTTTTTTCGGGGTCGCTCTGCATTTTTTCAAAGAAGTAGTCTGAGGATATCCAGTTTTTATAATCAGCGAAGGCCGGGTCTGTTTCGATGATATATTTTGCGGCAGCGTCTTTATTGATCATGTAAAGGCTGCTTGCAGGGATCTTGGTGCTGACATCAGCAGTGATAATGGAACTGTCGCCTATCGTGACCTTCTGCACGGGTGCAGCTATATAGTCGCCGGCTGTTATTCCGCTGGTGACAGGTGTTGTATCGCCCTTGTACTCGGTCGACTGAACAGTGATGTCATTGACCGTATTGGCTGGATTATATGCCGCAGCATCATGACCTGTATTATCTGTTCCATGCTTTTTATGGCGCCAATAATGGTCGGCTGTGCCGCTGTCTTCATAGATCCTTTGTCCCTGGGTTTCAATATTGTTGATATTGGACGCCTGTACATTAAGCGCGCCGCCGGCGACAATATTACTTTTATCGTTAGTCAGAGTATCGGCCTGAATATTGATTTTTCCGCCTGCCAGTATTTTACCGGGGTCAGTAGAAGTTATGACGTCCTGTTTTATGGTTCTGGTATATCTGTACCGATACCATTCCTCATAATTTCCTTCCGGGGTATGCAGATGGTCTGATTCGTTATTATAAATATAAACATCGTCCGTTCCATATTTATAACGCTTGCTGGCGCCATTGCCCTGCAGTTCATCGATTTGTTCTGTACCTATTATCTGCACTTCTGTTTGAAAATGTTCGTTAGTATTATTGATATTGTCCGCATTGACGGTAAGGTCGCCGCCTGCTTCGATCGTGGCGCTGTTATTGTTGATAACTGACGCGCTGCCTGCTGCTTTGCCGTCAGCAGCAAGGCTGCCGCCGATATGCATATTTCCCTGGGCGCTTACCGCGGCATGTTCTTTGTTGTTGAAAGAGCCAACGCCAAGTTCGATGTCATTTCTTGCGGCAATAACGGGGGCCGTGCCGCCGGCAACAGCAGTATTATTTAAGGTGCCGGCGCCAATATGGATATTATCGCCATAGATCCTGCCGGTATCAGTGTTATTTAATACGCCGGTTTTTATTAATACCGACGAACCGTTGATCAGTGCAGTATTATTAAAATTGTTGCCGCTGTTGATACTGATGTCAGCTGCTGCGATTTTGCCGCTGCTGCTGTTGGTTATATCCCGGGCATTGACAATGCTTTTTTTGTTGGCGAGAAGGCTGCCCGTATTGGTCAGACTGCCTTTAGTAGTAAGCAGCAGTTCTTCTTCTGCCTGTATTTCACCGCTGTTATTAAAGTCATTTTGTAAATCAAGCGATAAATTTTTACCGCTTAAAATTTTACCATCGCCACTGAAGGATGATGCCTGTACGCCTAACACTCCATTTGCATAAACGATGCCGCGTGTATTAGTAATATTACGGGCACTGATGCTCAGTTCGCCATTGCTTAAAATATTGCCGTCAATATTATTGATATCACCCGTAGTAACGGCTAAAATACTGTTGCCGTTATTTTTTATATCACCACTGTTATTGTTCAGTTCACTGCTGCTGATCGTCAGCTGATCGGCAGTTATAGTGCCATTTTGATTGTTGATAAGCGTACCGGCGCTGACGGTCAATGTCTTTTCGGCTTTTAAAAGCTGCCCGGCATTGTCGATTGCCCCAGCTGCCGTAAGCACGGCATTTGCTTTGCCGTATACCGTACCCTGCTGAATGACGTTTCCTGTTTGCGCTGTAAGGCGCAAATCCTTTTCGGCAATAATATTGCCGGTGTTGCTAAAACCGCCGCCTGCTTTAACAGTAAGCTCGCCTTCGCTATAAAGATCATTTGTATTGATGATATTTCCGCCTGCTGTGATATCTGTATTTTCTTTGCTATAGGTTTGAGCTCCCAAAACGATATCACCGATAGTCCGCATATGCAAATCACCATTGACCGCCTTCACTTCGGCATTACTGCCGTCATAAGCGTCAGCAGTAAGTTCGATGCCGCCATTGCTGGCGAGAAGGCCTTTATTGGTTATATTATGCGCCTCGATCTTCATAATGCTGCTGCCAAGATTTTTGAGATCGGCTGTATTAAACAGATCCGCACTTTGAATCTGCAGCTTCATTCCTTCAATGCTGCCATTGTTTTGCAAGTTTCCGGCAATCTGTATTTGTAATTCTTTGTCGGCTTTAGCTGTTCCCTGATTTTTAAGGCCGGCAGTACTTTTTAACGACAGATTCTGTTGGGTATAAACGGTTCCTGTATTCGTTAATTCATCAAGTGAGCTGACATTGATATCGCCTTTGGCGGTAACACTTCCGTGCAGCTGCACCTTGCCCGTTTGAGTCAATTCTATACCATTGTCGGCATAGATGCTTCCGGCAGTATTGACGCCGACACCCTGAGCTGTACCAACCATTTTGATGCGGCCGGCATACATGCCGCCAAGGGCAGCAACATCGAGGCTGATGCCGTTATTGGTATCTGCTATGGTTTTTACTTCCTGCGTTTGATAGTTGACTTCATTTTGTCCGGTTACGATGTTAAGCTCGTTTGCCCACAGTCCCGCATTGATTTTTACCGCATTGGCGATAATATCAGTCTGCCCGGCAGTACGAGCATCCATGCCGCTGCCGTTGATCTCGATATCGCCCCCGTTGACTAAAAAGCTGTTGAGGCTTCCGTCAGAAGCAAATTGCGGCTTGCCGGTCGTTAAAACAGCCCTGTCGACATTGATAAAACCGAAGTTGCCGCCGACGATGCCGTTGGGATTGGCCAGAATAAGGCTGGCCTGATTGCCCGCCACTTCCAGATAACCATTGATAGCTGTCGGCAGTCTGCCGGTAACCTCATTCAAGATGACTTTAGCATGTGTCCCTGCCAGATACGGATTGGCGTTAATATAACCGGCCAGCTGCGTTTGGGATACTGCGCCGCTGTTATTGAAAATAATACCGCTTTTATCGACCTGCATATCCAAATACTGATTATGCGACAAACCGTGTTGGTTAGGTGTGCGAATATCAACTACTGTAGTTCCGTTAGCGGCTTGATCGATGTTGGGATTTAACCCCTGATTTTTGTCAGGTACGGCGACAGACTGGGCAAAAACTACTGCCGTCAATATTGGCTGGACACCTAAATTAACCATTAATAGCCAGGCTAAAACTTTTTTGTTTAATTTATTTTTACGATAGCTGCTCATTATTCATCCACTCCCGTTTTCATTATCAGATATACATGTAAGTGCTGAATCCCAGTACTGTCTTGCCGGTTTTAAAGCCTTCCGGCTTATAAAGCGGCGTACCAATAAACGCATCATATTGAAAATTTTTGCCAATAGACCCGCGAATACCGCAAACAGCGCCAGCTAATTTTCTGCCCAGCAGATATTCAGCAGACGGCCCCCATACCTGACCATAGTCAATTCCTATATAAGGTTCGATATTAAGATTTTTGACTGGTATACTTAATTCATTCTGAATATAAAAACCGTTTTCAGCCGCCAGCGTCAGCTCACCATCAAATCCCCTGACACTGTAACGCCCGCCGATGCTAAACTGGTCACTGCCATAAAGCATATCTCTTGTATATTGACCTCTGAAGCTAAAGCGGTAACGGCCTTGTGCAGACCCAAATTTTACAGGTGTCTGCATATTAAAATTAGCTCCCCACAGGCCATATCTTGTAGTAGCCATGCCAAGAACATGATCACTATAACCGGGTTCAGATCCCCACCAGGGTACTCCTTTTTGGTAATAAAGCTGTAAGTCCAGGGTCGTCGGTCCCCAATACTGGCGATGCAGAATACCACCCTGGTACGCAGTTGTTTTTTGATGCTGTACTATAAGTTCTTCTCCATCAAGGTAGGTATGTCTGTCTTTTCTTAATACTTTAAATGTAAGCTGAGTTTTCCTTGTTCTATCTCTATAAACCAGTTTCTGTATTCCAAGTTCCATGCCGTCTGTTTTGCCATCGTAACGGAATGGCACTATATCTGCTATGGTTTGGTGATATTGATTTCTGTATTTTGCAAAACTGAATGTATAATCGCCATAAGGCACAGAGTACGAAAAACTGTAGTTATCTGATCCATAGTTTCTATCATTATGCGCGGCGTCTTTGCCATAGTTATAGCTGATGACATCATTTAATCCAGAAGGATTATAAATCGCAGCGCTTATACCAGCCTGCAGCCTACCAGTACTTTCTATACCACTGTCATCCACCGAAAATCCCAGCAGCCATGGTTTTGTACGTTTGATGTTGAGTACTATTTCTGTTTCACCCGGTTCAGTTCCAGGCAGCAGCTTCATATCCGCATCCTGATTGGGTATGCGTTTCATTTGCTCCAGTCCCTGTTCCAGACGCCGGATATTCAACACGTCACCTTTGGCTGTCGGAAACGCATTGCGCCAGGTGCCATAGGTATCTGGTTTTTCAAAACGTATATCCTGGATATAACCCGGAATAATTTTCAACCGCAGCAGTCCCGAGGACAGATCCTGTTCAGGAACAACGACGCGCGTCGTTACATATCCTTCGGCAATAATGTGATCAGAAAGCACCTTGGCCACAATGTTTATTCCCTGTACACCCATTCTGTGGTTTTCGTATGGCGCTATAATTGTTTTTAAGCGCTCGAATTTATCAATGTCACATTCTACAAGAATATCTTTTATTAAAAAACTGATTCTCTCTTCGGGCAATTCCAGATACTCAATTTTTTCATTTTTCTCTGTTAAACTGACTTTAGGCGCGTTAAGCCGGGCCTGTTCTTCCCTGGCCTGCCTTTTGGCACTTTGCTGCTGTTCGATCTGGTCTATTCTGCTTTGCTGTGAGAGCATGTCTGACGGTGCTGCCTGTACCAGAATGGCGTTACAGCTTAAAATTAAAGTAATCCCCGCTTTTGTCAAAGCTTTTTTCATCAAATTCGCTTCCTTTAGTTTCATCTATTTTAATTTAAAAATTATAACTTTATATAATTAATTATACTCTTAATTTTAAATTTTTCTAGTAATACAATTTTCTATTTGTTTTTCTTTATATTAAGTATATTGACTTTTCTAAAAAAATTTTTGTATCAAATATAAATTTTCCCTTTTTTGAATAAAATTTGCTTATCCTAAAATGAAAAAATAAAAAAGACCGACCTGTAAACAGATCGGTCTTTTTTATTAACTGCAGTTAGAAATTAGAAAAATACTTGCAACAGATATTGAACTCCGATTATGACAGCGGCCAAAAGCAGCAATGCTTTGGTACGGTCTTTTAAATCAAAAACGGTTTTAGGCCTTCTTAGATAATCTAAGAAGGCCTGCATTTTCTCGTGCCAGTTTGCTTTTTTAGTTATATTTTGCTTAGCTTCATGCTCACTGCAATAATTTTTACTCATAACGCAGCGCCTCGATAGGATCTAAAAGTGCGGCTTTACGTGCAGGATAGATACCGAAGAACAAACCAATACCAACGGAGAATACCACCGCAATGATAATAGTCGGTATGGAAATGACTGTTTGCCAGCCGGCAAAATAGCTGATGGCATAGGAGGAGCCTATCCCCAAAATCACACCCAGCGTACCGCCGACAACGCCGATCACCATAGCTTCGATCAGAAACTGCAGCAGGATATTGTTGTAGGTAGCCCCAAGTGCTTTGCGGATGCCTATTTCCCGTGTCCGTTCGGTAACAGAAACCAGCATGATATTCATGATCCCGATGCCGCCGACCAGCAGGCTGATAGCCGCTATGCAGCCTAACAGCAGGGTAATGGTATTGGCAGTTTCCATCATCGTTTCCATCAAAGCCGCCAGATTCCGGACGGTGAAGTCGTCATCGTCACCCGTTTTGATTTTGTGCCGCTGCCGCAGCAGCTGTTCCACTTCGCCCTGTACCTGGTCGATAACATTTTCATTTTCGGCCTGGATCGTGATCCTGTTGATGTAGGTAATGCCCATCATGCGGTTTTGTGCCGTCGTCAGCGGTATGTATACAACATCGTCCTGATCCTGACCGCCGGCCGACTGGCCTTTGGTTTCGAGGATACCGACTACCTGAAACGGGGCTTTATTGATACGCAGGGTTTTGCCTACAGCATTGCCTTCGGGAAACAGATTATCAACAATCGTCTGCCCGATAACACAAACTCTGGCTCTGCTGCTGAGATCACGTTCTGTCATATTACGGCCTTCGGCTAATTTATAGCTGCGGATATCCAGCACATTAGGTGTCGTTCCTTCAACGCTGGCAGTCCAGTTTTGATTGCCGACGACTAACTGATAAGAGGATGAAACGGCCGGAGCAACATAAGCGATCCCTTCGATCTGCTTTTCGATGGCATAAGCATCTTCCGCCGTCAGACGCGCGCCCTGGCCGGCTGCCAAACGTGCGCCGCTGGCAGTACGTCCGCCGGACATAACGATAAGCAGATTACTGCCCAGGCTGGAAATATTGTTTTTGACCTGTTCCTTCACGCCAAAGCCCAAACTGACCATGGCAATAACGGCGCCGACACCGATAATGATACCCAAAAGCGTCAGCAGGGTACGCAGCTTATTGGTAATCATTCCGTCGATCGCCATTTTGATGGATTCGTTAAACATGGTCAGCCCTCCATTCGTCGCTGACCAGCTTACCGTCACGCATAGTTAAAATCCGTTTGGTCTGCTCGGCAATATCCGGCTCATGTGTGACCATGACTACCGTTTTGCCGCCATCATTCATTTTTTTAAAGATGTCCATAATTTCATAGCTGGACTTGGTATCAAGGTTACCGGTAGGTTCGTCGGCCATAATAATGGCCGGGTCGTTGATCAGCGCACGGGCGATCGCCACACGCTGACGCTGGCCGCCTGACATTTCCGTTGGATTATGGTCGATCCTGTCACCCAGCCCAACTGCTTCCAAAGCTGTTTTAGCCCGTTCCAGTCTTTCCTCTTCGCCGATGCCGGCATAAACTAAAGGCAAAGCTACATTTAATTGTGCCGACAGTTTCGGCAGCAGATTAAAGTTCTGGAAAACAAAGCCGATTTTAGCGTTGCGCGTACGCGCCAGTTCATCGTCACTGTAGCCGGCGACTTCTTTGCCATCCAGGTAATATTGCCCTGAGGTCGGCCTGTCCAGACAGCCCAGAATATTCATCATTGTCGATTTACCGCTGCCGGACGGCCCCATAATAGAAGTAAATTCACCGACGCCGATCTCTACGCTGACATGATCGAGCGCATGGACTACGGCATCGCCCATAACATATGTTTTCATAATATCTTCAAGCCTGATTACAGCAGTCATATGCGCAGCTCCTTTCATTTTATCAGTGCATCGGAGGGCCACCCATGCGGTTACTATTAGTTTGCGTTGCTTTAGCGGCCTTGATCAAAATCTTATCGCCTTCTTTAAGTTCAGGGCTGCTGACAGCGACCTTATCGTCACCGCTCAGACCTACTTCAACGTCTACATCATGAATGGCTTTAGTTGCTTCATTATAAACCTGTACATAATGGCGGCTTCCTTCTGTACGCAGGCAATTAGCCGGTACCATCAGCACACCGTCAGCTTCATTGACAATAATATTGGCCCGCGCCGTCATCGTCGGCAGCAATTTGCCTTCCGAGTTGGCTACATCTACATAAACAGTGTAATAAATGACGTTGTTTTCGGTAACAGCTTTGCGGGATACCAGTCTTACGATACCTTCAAAAGTTCTGTCCGGATAGGAATCGACAGTAAAGCTTACTTTCTGCCCTACTTTTACCTGTCCGATATCGGATTCATCGACCATGGTTTCGATCTGCATATTATCCAGATTGGCAATAGACATGATGACCTGCGGTTCGGAAATACCGGAGCTGATAGTCTGCCCAACAGGGGTAGGCTTGCCTATGACATAACCGGCAATCGGCGTGGTAATGACCGTATCATTAACATTAGAGGTAGCCTGGTCATAGTTTGCTTTCGCAACTGTATAATCGGCTTCCGCCAGATCATAATCAGATTGAGAAATAGCGCCTTTAGCCAGCAACGCACTGTAACGGTTATAAGTAGCCAAAGCATTTTCCATTTTGGCCTGCATTTGTGTCTGCGTGGCCGCCAGCGAAGTGTCGTCTAAACGTACCAGCACCTGCCCGGCATTGACATGATCGTTCTCTTCAACACAGACTTCAACGATACGGCCAGTGATCTTGGAGCTGATATCGACATTATCTACGGCGCTTAAACTGCCGGTAGCCGATATGCTGTCCGATAAGTGACCATATTCAACAGTCGCCGTTCGCACTGTTTCTTTAACTTCGGTACTGCTTTTATAATAACCATAGCCAAAATAACCGATCGCTATCACAGCTATCAAAAATCCCATCAGATACTTATTGCGTTTTATCCATGCTAACATCATACATCCCTCTTTACTTTCGTAAAATTAACAATTCTTATCAGCTCGTATTACGTTTAAAATTATAACTTATTCTCTTCTTTTGGTCAAAACCTATGATAACGAAATTCTGTGTTTTTTTAATGACATTTTTTGCAAAAAGTATGACAAAAAAGTGATTTTTAAAAACAGAAAAAGCAGTCTGCGCTGGGCGCAGGCTGCTTTTAGCTTAAAATCAACCACGTATTTGTCCGTCGCCGCTGATAAGATATTTGCTGCTGGTTAGCTCAGGCAAAGCCATTGGCCCGCGTGCATGCAGTTTTTGTGTACTGATGCCGATCTCTGCGCCAAACCCGAATTCAAAGCCGTCTGTAAAACGCGTCGAGGCATTAACATAAACTGCCGCAGCATCGACACGCTGCTGGAACGTACGGGCGTGACTATAGTCGCTGGTAACTATACATTCAGAATGTTTAGTGCCATATTTAGCAATATGCGCAAGAGCTGCTTCCAGGCCGCTTACTATTTTTACCGATAAACGCAGATCTCCGTACTCTGCGGCCCAGTCTGCTTCTTCAGCTACCTGGATTCGCTTATCGAAGGCCTGCGTTTTTTCACAGCCGATAATGGTAACGCCGGCAGCAAAATATTCTGTCAGCATCTGCGGCAAGAATTCAGCAGCGGCATCCTCGTGCACCAGTAATGTTTCCATCGCATTGCACACTGCCGGGCGCTGCACTTTGGCATTGATCGCAATCGCACGCGCCATATCATAGTCGGCTCCTGCATCTACATAAGTATGGCAGACGCCGATGCCTGTTTCGATGACAGGGACCGTTGCATTCTGCACCACAGCCTGAATAAGGCCAGCGCCGCCGCGGGGAATAACTACGTCGACCAGTCCGTTCATTTTGATCAAATCAGTTACTGCCTGACGGTCACTGCTGTCAACGAACTGTATTGCTCCGACAGGAATGCCGGCTGCCTCTGCCGCTTGCGTCAGTATGCCGGCAATGGCAATATTAGACTTCAGCGCTTCGCTGCCGCCCTTCAAAATAACCGCATTTCCTGATTTTACACACAAGCCGATCGCATCAGCTGTGACATTCGGACGGGCTTCATAAATAATTCCAATAACGCCAAGAGGAACACGTATCTTAGTCACAGTTAAACCGTTAGGCAGCCTGCGCCCATCTAAAACGTTACCGACAGGATCTTCCAGCTGCGCTACCTGACGCAGACCTTCAGCCATAGCGTTGATACGCGTCTGGGAAAGTGCCAATCTGTCTAACATCGATTCTTTCATATTATTAGCACGGCCGGCTTCCATGTCTTTGGCATTAGCCGCCAAAATTTCCGCAGTCCCTGCTTCAAGCGCTGCCGCCATCGCCAGCAGGGCTTTATTTTTGATCACGGTAGAAGTTACTGCCAGTTCACCCGCCGCACGATGTGCCGCTTCGGCCTTAGTGCGCACCATTTCATAAGTTGTCATGTCAGATACCTCCTAACCTAAAATAACCAGATCATCACGATGAATAACCTCATCGTAATTTTTATGGCCTATTTTATCTTCTATTTCCGAAGTTTTTGCACCTTTGATCTGCTCCAGCTCGGCTGAAGAATAGTGACTTAACCCGCGGGCCAGTTCGTGCCCTGCCATATCGACAACGCTGACGGTGTTTCCCGCTTCAAACTGTCCTTCCACTGCTGCGATGCCTGCCGGTAAAATGCTGCAGCCGCCGGCTTTACGCACGGCTTTAGCACAGCCTTCGTCAATAACAAGTTTGCCCATGATCCGGGCGCCGAAGGCCAGCCAGCGTTTACGAAACTGCAGCCGGTTCTCTTTCGAAACAAAAACTGTACCTATATTTTCACCTTGCAAAATACGGGCTATAGCATATTTTTCATCGCCGCGGGCAATGGCCAGATGGATACCTGAACTGGTAGCGGCTTTAGCCGCCTGGAGCTTGGTAAACATACCGCCTGTTCCCAAGCTGCTGCCAACACCACCGGCACTGGCCTCAATTTCAGGGGTAATATCGCTGACGATACTCACCAGTTTCGCCTCTGGATGTGTTTGTGGGTTTGCGGTATACAATCCGTCCACATCAGAAAGGATAACTACCAGATCGGCATCGACAATACCGGCAACCAGCGCCGACATATTGTCATTATCGCCGATTTTCAATTCATCTAAAGCTACAACGTCATTTTCATTGACAATAGGAATAACTCGGTTTTTCAGCAGTTCCATAAATGTGTTGCGGGAATTTGTATAGCGGTGCCTGTCCAAAGATTCTGTTTTTGTAAGCAGCACCTGCGCTACGATCTGTCCATATTCGGCAAAAAGCTTCTCATAGGTGTGCATTAAAATACCCTGCCCCACAGCAGCAGCAGCCTGCTTGCCGGGAATAGTCTTTGGTTTTTCGGGCAGGCCCAGACGGTCTACCCCTACAGCAACGGCACCGGAAGTAACAAGGATCATTTCTTTGCCCTGGTTCTGTAAGTCGGCAAGTTCCCGGGCCAGTCGGTCTATCTGTTCAAAATTACGTTTACCGTTAGCGTAAGTTATGGTACTGGTACCAACTTTCACTACGATACGTTTAGCTTCTTTAAGTGCAGAGCGGTCAAAAGTCATCCAGCTCAATCCCCTCGTTAAAATCTTAGTATTCTTTGAATTCAAATACCATATCGCGGATACGTACGGTTTGACCTTCCTGAATACCTTTTTCTTTTAAAGCCGCATCAATCCCCAGGCTTTTCCAAATCAGCTGGAAGCGATACAAAGCTTCGTCGTTATCAAAATTGGTCATAGCGACCAGGCGCTCGATATTTTTCCCTTTTACTTCAAAGTCAGCATCCGCACAAGCGGTGATCTCAAAGCTGTCCGGGTCTATTTCATCCATAATGATGTTCTCTTCTTCGTCCGGTTCCGGTTCAAAGTTCTGCAGCATTTCGTAAGCCTTATACATCAGTTCCTGCAGACCTTCGCCGGTAGCCGCCGAAGCCTTAACGATTTCGTAACCTTTAGCTTCTACATATTCTTTAACACGCTGGAAATTTTCCCTGCCTTCCGGCAAGTCCATTTTATTGGCAACTACCAGCTGCTTGCGGCGTCCTAAACGTTCGCTGTACTGAGACAGCTCGAAATTGATTTTTTCAAAATCTTCAACAGGATCACGTCCGTCGGTACCGGAAACATCCAAAACATGCAGCAGTACTTTTGTACGTTCTACATGACGCAGAAAGTCATGACCCAAGCCAACTCCTTCATGCGCTCCTTCGATAAGTCCTGGAATATCAGCAAGAACGAAGCTGCGTTCAGCATCGATACGCACTACTCCTAAAACAGGGGTCAGTGTAGTAAAATGATAAGCGGCGATTTCAGGCCTTGCAGCCGAAACCTGTGCAATGATACTGGATTTACCGACACTTGGATAGCCTACCAGGCCAACGTCAGCCAGAAGCTTCAACTCCAGCTTTATCCAGCGCAGCTCGCCCGGTTCACCTTTTTCTGCAAAGGTCGGCGCTCTGTTGGTACTTGTAACATAGCAGGCATTGCCTTTACCACCACGGCCGCCTTTAGCAATAACATATTCCTGTCCGTCCTCAGTCAAATCAGCCAGGCGCACACCGGTAGCATCGTCGCGCACTAAAGTCCCAAGAGGTACTTTTACGATCACATCATCGGCACGTGGGCCTGTGCAGTTGGAATTACCGCCGTGTCCGCCACGTTTGGCGACAAATTTTCTTTTGTAACGAAAATCAATTAAAGTATTGAGATTTTTATCAGCTTTTAAAATCACGTCGCCGCCGCGACCGCCATTACCACCGTTCGGGCCGCCTTTTTCAACAAATTTTTCGCGTCTGAAGCTGCTGCGGCCGTCGCCGCCGGCACCTGCCTCAACATATATTCTCGCTCGATCAATAAACATGATATTCTCCTCTATCTTCAATAATTAAATATTCAGCATAAATGCCGCGTTAAATTTAACGCCTGCCTACTTATCTATTTCTTTATTATAATACAAAAAGGCCGGTGAAAGCAAAGTTTCTTTATTTACTATTATCTTTTTCCAGCCAGTTTTTAAGCAGCGGCGCGGCATATGTTCCCATAGCCCTGTAAACGGCTGCCGCCGGATGTACACCATCCAGATATGCCTTCTTCCTTTCTGCAGCAGTCAGTCCAACAGCAGGCTGCAGATCCAACAGCCAGGCCCGCTCTGCAAAACGTGCGCTTATTGCCTCACGCAGCGGCAAAATATATTCGTTTAAACTGCTTTCTGACGTTACAAGAGGCAAAACCATACCTAAAACAAAGTTTTTACTCTGACAGTACCTCAAGGTTTTATCTAAATCTTCCAGAATAAATTTCTGCGGACGCATTTGAATGATATCATTAGCTCCTCCCAGAAACAAAATATGCTTAATATGTGCCGGCAAAGGCATAGTTTGCAGGCGGGATAAAATATCGTCTGTACAATCCCCGCATACTCCATAATTCAAGAATTTATCTCCAGTGAGTTTTTCAGCTTCGGCAAGCCACGATATACGCGGGCCAAAAGGGAAACCATAAATCAAAGAATCACCAAAACATGCCACTGTCTGCATTTTTCCACCACCTGCCAATTCTTAATGGCATTTTATCAAGCCTTCTCGTAAAAAGCAAAATAATTTTTTGAGGTTTAGCTTGAAAAACTTTTAGTCCTAATATAATTATGTAATTATATTAAACAGATTATGTAATCATTGTAAGATGCAAACCCTATTGCAATAATGTATTATATAGACAAGGCAAAAGCATTTAATGCAATTACCTCCTCCCTTCTCTCTCAATTATTTTCATCCTTTCAACCTCAAAAAGCGGTTGCGACTACGGTGGTGCGAGTCGCAGCCGTTTTTTGGTTTTATAAATAAAAGGTTCCGTACATAAGTACGGAACCTTTTATTTATTTTCTTCAGGCGTATTTACAGGTACAGTATCTTTAAACTGTAAATTTCTAACAGTCGTTTCTAAAAGTATTTTTTCGTCCGGCGACAAAGCCCGTTCTTTACTCATTATCATCAGATAAATCAAATTACCATTCTTAAGTGTGGCATAAATCTGTCCGTCATATTTCTGCCCCACGCTGTCAGCTATATAACTGCTGAATTTAATAAAATACATCTTTCCATTCTGCAGCTCACCTGCGACTACCGGCTCCTGCCAACCGCTGTTTTGCAGATTTTCCGCAAAATAGTCCTTCATCACTCCGCCAGGCTTATAATTCAGGTCGGGCAATTCTTTTGTCAATTTACTGCTTTCTACCATAACATGCATCGCCAGTGATTTGTTTACAGGATCACTTATTGAAAGCTGCGCGACCTGAACCCCAAGTTCGTCATTTGGATCGGTCGGCCTTTCCACAACTGTTACTGCATACTGTTCAGGTAAACTGACAGTACAACCACCATCAGGTACTTCATATGTTCTTTCAGCAGCGCAGACAACGCCCATTGAAAGTATAAAAATCAAATTCATCACTAATAAAATTTTCCGCAGCATCATATCACTCCGTTCTTAAGTGTTCTGTTTACCATTATAACAGAAAGTAAGGTTCTTTGTATAAACAAAAAACCTTACCGAAAAATTTTATTTTAATGAATCTTCAACATCCCGCAGCCTTCCTTTACCAATATTCTGATATAGGTTATCATAACGCTCTTCTGCTAAATTCCGTCCTTCTTCCATAGCTTTTTTTATGTCTTCAAAATACGAATTTACCGCAGCAGGTGACCATGTCTGCAATTCACATAACGCATACTTTCTAAAAAGTTCCGCATTAGCCCGTTCTCTTTTAACAGCATGTGGATATTTAAAAGCTAACTCATTCATCCATTTTTCTTCTATATCAACTATCCTTTCGATCTGTGGATTGTCCTGCAGAGTTGGTATCTGACCACCAATCAAAGCATATTTTTCAGTCATAACATTACGTCCGTCTTTTTTCGCTGTTTCTAAATCACGCAACCACAAAGCAACTGTTTTATCCGATAAAACAGAATATGTCATACGGCGCATTTCCTTAAATGCAGGTATGGTATTAGCAGGTACGGCTTCTTCCGCATTGACACTGATAAACATTTCAGTCTCCAAATCAATTATCCGCTGCATGATCTCATTTCTCCCCATCTTTTTCACTCCTTTACTGCAGCACGCTTTTGTGCTAAAGCTTCAACTTCCTCCAGATCTTTAAATCCTAAATTACTATACAGATATTGGTAACGTTCTTCAACTAAATTACGTTTTTGTGTAGCGGCTAAAAAAATATCACGATAATATAAATTTAAAGTTGCATCAGAATACGTTTCCAATTCGCAAACTGCGTATGTAGTAAAGCCGCCTTCAACAGCTATTGTCAAAGGATATTTTTTATGTACTTCAGAAAGCCATTCTCTTTCAATATCTACTATTTTGTAAATCAGTTCATTTTCATTTAACGGCGGTAGCAAATTCTCCATACGGGCATATTTTTCCGTCATTAAATTACGCCCTGCCGCCGCTGCCGTTTCCAAGTCCTGTAAATACGATGTCAGTGTATCAGCCGCTAAAACCGAATGGCTCATTTCACGCATCAGACAAAAAGTTTTCAGCATTTCCTGGCAATCAGCAGGTTCACTGGCTTTAACAGCAATAAACATAGCTGCTTCACGGGCGATAATCTTTTCCAAAAGCTGTTTTCTATCCATTTACAACACCGTCCTCAAATAAGATTATCTGCTGCAGTAACAATCGTGCCAGTAAATTTGCCGCTTCTATGGTAGGATGGATACCATCACTGCCAAAAATACATTTCCCATCCAGACTTTTTATCCTGTCATACCAGTCCAATAGATTAACGCTTTTACCAAGCGTTAATCTTGTCAGCAGGTTATTATACAGAACGATCTTTTTTTCTAACCCTGCATGTTTTAACAAATGGACTTTCTCTACAGGAGGATTATTGATAATAATAACTTTGCTCCCTCTGCTATTGGCAAAATTTAGAAAAAGCTGCAGATTATTTTTATATTCATCAGGTGTCACCCAAGGGTCACGACCGTATTGTTCAGAGCAAAGCGGCCAGATTTTTCTTCCTTCCGCCGGCCATAAATCTACCAGACCCAATTGTAATATCGTATAATCCGGGCGTAAAAATTCTATTTCATTGGCCTCGCCTTTTATAAGACTTAAACTGGTATTAGCATGGCGGCAGCGATTTACCATACATACATCCTCGGTAAAATTTGCACTGAGCATTCTGCGCAGCTGCTCAGGATATGTTCCTGCGTAATCGAGTTCTACATTAAAGCTGTTTTTTGCATATCGCGGTAAACCATAGCTGTCGCCAATTACCAATACTTTCATATTTCCAGCCCCTAAACAAATATTTTCTAAATACAATACTGTTTTAAAATCTTATTTATTCTGTATAGTCTTCGTTTTCTTCTAAAACCACACCCTGTTGATCAGGAACTTTTATTTTCAGCGGTAAAATAAAAGCTATAATCGCTGAAAGAACAAAAGAACAGAGGGCAAATTTAATAGAAGCAATAAAGTTACCCGTAGTATCAGCAAGATAGCCGCCCATAAAGCTGCCCAGCGCTGGTCCGATACCCATAACGATCAAAGTGGCAAGACCCCACAATTTGCCCAGACTGACTCGCCCATAGATGGCACCGGCATAGCCAACGACGCCACCTGGTTCAATTGCCCAATAAACTGCAAACAGTACGCAGATCAAAGCACCCAAAGTGGTAGACTGCGGTCCCATCGTCATAAGCAGCAAACAAGCTACTGCGCCTACAACAGGGCCAAAAATAAGCATTGTTTTTCTGGCTTTGATCTCATTTTTCATTGCTACAACTAATTTATCAGATACGATACCCAAAAGCGGCATCGTAAAGATACCGGCGATACCAATGATGATATAAAGGTTTGTTGCATTATCTAAAGTCATTTTCAAATCTTTGGTCCAATAGGTAACGACCTGAGTCCAAATCAAAAATTCAGCAACCATACTGGTCAAAAATGCCAGAATTGAACCCCAAATCGGGAACGTGCTAAAAGCCTCTCCAATTTTCCAGGGATACTCTTGTTGGGCTGCCGTGCCTTTAGCAGGTGGAGCTTCGCCAAAAGCATGTAAACCATATTGTTCCGGGTTCTTTTTTGCCAGCAATGCCGCCAGTAAAAGTGCTACGAGCGAAACCCAACCCAAAATTGTCATTGCATCACGCCATTGTCCTGCATTTTCGACCAGCATCGGTTTCACGCCCAAACTGAGTACGATCTGTGCCATCGGGGCCCCGGCAAAAGCAATACCCCACATTTTGGCATAATATTTTCCAACGAACCATTTACGAATGGAAATGGTAGATGATACCCACAGCATACCAGTTCCGATACCAGCAAAAATAGCATAAGCCGCATAATAAGAATATAAAGATTCAACTTTCGCTGTCAGATAAAAGCCCAGCATACAAAAAACTGCGGCAATAGTATAAACAGGTTTTGTACCCCATTTATCCAAAATCATACCGCTAAAGAACGCTGTAATGGCGTAAATGCTCATCATCAGCGAATAGCCTAACGATACCTGTGCCCCGGTCCACCCCATCGTCTGCGACATTGGCCCGGCCAGGATAGCAAAAGTAGAGCGGTAACCAAACAGGCAAAATACTGCCAACCACGCAGCAACGACTACAAAATAAGAGGTTTTTTTCGCATCCATATAAACCATCCCTTCATCTCATAAATCTTTTAAAAATTATGAGTTAATAGTAATTACAAATTTTAGTCCATTTTGAAAAGAGGCGGATGCAGGCTCCTGCATCCGCCAACTTACTTTAGTTAAGGAGGAAGTATTGTAATAGACTTATTTACTTGTAAACTGTTCGCAATATACAGCTTTCAAATCACCGTAAGTCCAGTCCTTTTTCTTAAATCCATCGCAGATACCAATGTTGTTTTCGTCAGCTTCTATAAAGCATTTGCAGCATTTACATTTAGCAATAGGCGTAAACATCGGACATGTTTCGCTGTCAATAAGGATAACACTGTCGTTATTGGCATGGCAGATACCTTTAGCAACGTCAATAGGGGTAAAATTACGGCAATCAGCATGATTATTTTTAGCCATTGTGACTCACACTCCTTCGTATTCGGTTCTTGCAACAACTTCGTCCTGGATCGGTTTACCGATTTCTACCCAGTATTGAGTAAAGCCGGCTACACGTACCAACAAATCACGATAGTTATTAGGATGTTTTTGAGCATCTTTCAAAACTTTAGAATCGACGATATTAAATTGAATATGGAAGCCGCCTTTTCTCATGTAAGAACGGGTCAGATCCAACAATTTCTTGGAACCTTCGATACCTTTTACTGCATTCGGATGCAGTTTCAGGTTCATCTGTGAGTTTTGAGATCTGCTGTGATCCCAGCAAGTAGCGGATTCAAATAATGCATAGGCGCCATTGCGGTCAGTACCAGGATATGCAGACATGGAAGCGTCAGCAAAAGTAGTACCGGAAAGACGCCCGTCAGCAGATGCAAGTGTTGCTGCACCTTGTGGAGCATGAGTAGATACAGACATCTGGCAAACATAGAACGGCTTAGCGTACAAAGATTCATATTTATCGCCGCAGCTGCAGTACCAGTCTTCAAATTCAGCCAGAATTCCATCGACTTCAGGAATATCGTTGCCATATTTAAAGGACCTCAGGCAATCTGCGTGGATCTGATCGTAACGTCCGTCATCATCATCACGTTTTTCCTGAGCTTCTAGTGAGAAGCTGCCGATTTCATCAGCATTTTTGAAGCCAAAGTTATTAATAAGCGCATCTGTAAGTTCTTCCAGAGTATATTTCTTATCTTCAAACACCAATTTTTTGATGTTGTACAAAGAATTGACCATATTGATAGTGCCAGTGTCTTCAATGTTATAAGTAGCATTGTAGCGGTAGCCCATATTGCCAATATGCTGGCCTTTTGCCAGGCAGTCAGGTTTCAGGAAGGAATTTACCAGCGACATGTTATGTTTACGCCATACATCATGCTGAATATTATTGGTAGTTACCAGACAATCGATAACGATATCGTAATATTTAAGGAATTGTTCATACAATTCTTCATAAGTTTTAAATGTTTTGTTATGAGGTGGCAGAACCTGTAAATCAATACGTCTATCATAGCCATTGGTAAGAACCATTTCTAAAACTTTCGGATTGGAAATAAAATGTACACCTACGGAAGTTGGCTGGCCTGCACCACCTGGAATCCAATATTTTTTGCCATTCAATTCCAGTTCTTTCCAAATACCGGGCGAAGTTTCCAAACAGCCACCAATCGAGAAGGCACGGGCATCTTCCAGATTCATTCCTTCCGGTCCGTAATTCTTCATAATAAACTCGATACCGCCGCGGTTATTCATCCAGGCCGGATAACCGGTACCGCTCTTTTCACACTCTACAGCTTTCAGCAGGAATTCTTCAGGCAATTTATCATCATACAATACTGATAGTGTCGGTTGTGTAGTCTGACAGCTCATACCAGCTTCTAGTAACAGCATTTCCAGTCTGTTGGCAGCAGACTGACCGTCACGAGTCAAACCGCCTATGCAGACATTATTAAAAGTATTCCCGGAAAGTACACCGCCAACAACGCCCATTGAAGCAAAACAATCAATACAGGTCATTTTTACACGGTAACATTCTAAAAGTTCCAATACCTCAGCTTCAGTGATGCGTCCTGCTTCCATATCCTGCTCAAACCATGGCCATAATACCTGTCCAATACGTCCGGGCGACATACCTGAAATAGCATCTTCATTAACAGAAGCCATATGAACCATGTAAATCATTTGCAAAGCCTCACGGAAAGTACGCGGTTGTTTATGAGCGATATGTTCCATTATTTCAGCTATCTCTTCGTATTCTTTCTTTTGTTTAGCATTTTTCTCAGTTGTAGCCAAACGTTTTGCTTCATCAGCATAATGCAGATGCCATGTTTGGATACCTTCCAAAACAAGTTTGACCGCTTCGTAGAAATACAGCCTGCTCATACCGATAATGCCATCGCCGTCAGGACGTCCTGCAGTTTCTGCAATACCTTCTTCACACATTTTGATCAAACCGTCATAACCATATTGCAGCGGATAGAAGTAATTGATTACTTCGCGACCCTGCGGCAGTGTATAGCCTGAATCAAACATACAAATCAGGCTGCGCATAACAGCTTCTTTAATTGGATATTCAGGGACCATTTGCTCATAACGATGACCAACATCATCTACAGATTTACCAACCCACTCACGAGCCAGTTTAGTTAAAACACGAACTTCATCTTTACGAATACCATATTTACCGGCAATGGAAACAACGTTACCAAAACTTTCAGTTACGTTGCCACCACCGGCGCCATAAGCACTTACCTGGTCAGCACTGGCAGAACCGGAAGCTAAAGCGGCCTGATACAATTCGTCTTCCTTCGCCATAAAGAATCCTTCAGATAACCACGGCATTGGGAAAGAACCACGATAATACTGAGTTTTAGCACCAACAAGCAACTCCCCTGGATAAATACTGGGAGTCAAATGTTCGAAGCCCGCCTTTAATGCTCTGCCGCGGCGCACTTCCATAATGTCACCCTCATTAGCCTGGAATACACGGTTATACCAATACGGGAACTCGCAGGTTACAGAAGACAATGTCTGCAAATAAATATCTTTCAACTTAGCAGCTCTTTCTGTGGCCCCTTCTTTTACTTCGCGGTCCACCATCTCTTTCGGTGCTTCACCGCCAGCTTGGAGATTCAAGGACATACCTTGCTCTTCCAATACGTCAACGAGTTTTCTTGCCATAATAAATCCTCCTTTTTTACATAGAATTCACGATAAGACCTGCAGCAATTTTTAGAAGCAGTCATCCATTCAACATTAACGTTTGCTGCACCCTTAGGTTGCCTTAAGTGTACTATGCGAAAAATCTTAAGTATTGAGCCGACGGTAGGAGTGTAAGTCTGAAAAAATTAAGAGCTGCTAAGCCTTAGGTACTAGTAGGTCTTAACCCCAAAAACAACGGCAGCACACTGGTCCAACCAAAACCAATGCGCTGCCGCTGCTTTATTGAGGAATTTTAAAATGGGGTGTCAGAACCAACATAGGCTTTAATGCCTAAATCAAGCAGCACCTTCTGCAAAGCTTCTAATTTTTCAGGAGGCGTAGCTTCATACATACTGTAAGGATAAACCATACCACAAGATTTCCATTTTGAATCGCCAAGACGATGGAAAGGCAACAGATTAAATTCTGTTAAACCAACACTATGCATAAACTCTGCAATAGCCGCCATATTTTCTTTACTGTCATTAAAGCCTTCAATAACAGGTGATCTCAGCACAAGTCTTCCCGGCCAATCTGATCGGGCCAACGCTGCGATATTGGCCAAAATAAGTTCATTTGGAACCCCGGTTTTCTCTTTATGTTTATCAGAATCCATATGCTTCAGATCATTAAATGCAAAATCAACATATTTCATAGTTTCTAAATAAGTTTCCTGAGGGAAAAAACCACTTGTTTCAATCGCTGTATGGATATAAGCATTGCGGCACTCCTTCAGTACCGCCTGCAAAAAATCTTTTTGATACATCGGATCGCCGCCGCTGAAAGTAGCCCCGCCTTTACCTGACCAGTAATGCCGGTCGCGATCAAAAATTTTCATCAATTCGGAAACCTTCATATCTCTGGAAGCCGGAACAAAGGCTTCCTGTAAACAAGCATCCACACATTCATGACTTTCACAATGCTTGCATTTTTCCCAGTCTATTGCCAGTGGTATTTCTTTTTCATCACTGATAGAAATTGCCTGATACGGGCATTTTGGAATGCAGCGGCTACAGCCTTGAGACCTATTGATGCATTTCATGACTCTAAATAAAGTCCGTACACGATTTTCTAAACCTTCCGGATTCGCACACCATTCACAACGCAACGGACATCCTGATAAAAATACCAGCGTACGGCAGCCGGGTCCGTCATGCACAGAATAAGATTGGATATCAAAAATACGCCCTGACAAATCCTGTTTAACACCAATAGGAGATAATGATCTTGCCATAAAAATCTTCCTCTCTGTCAAAAACTTTACGTATCATTACTTTCTGTTTCGATTGTACAATATTTGCCAGCCGACTTCGTGAGCCTTAGGCCGTATTCTTACATACAAAAAATCCATAGGACTACGACTTTAGTCCTATGGATTCATACCAATTATTTATCTTTCAAACTTTTCATAAACAATTCATCATTGACTATTTGTTCCAGTAATCTTACCACATCATCCGGATAGGCATACTGCCTGCATTCCTGCCTCAGTTTTAACAATGCTTTGTTATCATCGCCATTTTCACTTACTAAAATACTGCCATAGCGGTCTAAAACAAAACTGATATCAGCCAGCTTTTCTAAATGGCACTCCTTAATTTTTTTCTGCAAGGTTTCATCGACACCGCCCAAATAGCTGCGAATATACAGCAGCAGCAGTTTGGCCCACTTTTCCATTTTTAGCGGCTCTAAAAAAGCCATTTCTTCCTCGGGAACAGTCCCCTTCTGTTTACATAAAGTAGCGATGATATCCTGTATTCGTACCAGCAGCAGTCCCTGTTCAGTTTCATTTTTAGATAGATTGAGATAATCGCACAGCTTACGGCAATAATGAAATTTGCGATCAGCAATAACAACAGCTTCCGAAGGCAAAAGTTGTTTCAGCAAAACATTCAGGCTCTCAATAACCGTATCTCTGCTTTCAATTTCATCAAACATCCTTTTTTTACCGAATAAACTGTCTAAAATAGCATGCAACTCATTGTAGTCTACTGGTTTTACCAAAAACTGGTCAGCACCTATTTTATAACCATGAATCCTGTCCGCAATATCGTTAAGAACAGTGATCATTACTACGGGAATATGATGAGTTTTTTGATTTTCTTTTAATTCCCTGCAAACTTCATATCCGCTCATTCCCGGCAACATGACATCAAGCAGAATAATGTCAGGCAGATATCGTTCAGCTAAGCTGATAGCATCTTTACCCTGCTGGGCAGTAACAGTTTCATAACCCCAGCTTTCAATAAAATCTTTAAACAAGTCCAGGTTCTTGATATTATCGTCTACTATTAAAACCGTTTTCATTTACACACCTCACCTTTCACTGTTTCTTTATTTCCTGCTGCAGCGGAATCAAAAAAACAACTTCCGTCCCCTCTCCTAAAGTACTTTTTAAATAGACATATCCACCGTGCATCTCAACCATCTTTTTTACCAGCGGCAGCCCCAGCCCTGTACCTTCATATTCACGGGTATAAGAACTGTCCACCTGTTCAAATTCCACAAATATTTTTTTCTGATCCTGCTCAGCTATACCTATACCATTATCGCGCACAATAAATTCGGCAACATCTTCACGTTTATAAACATAGATTTCGACCTGCCCGCCAGTTCCGGTAAACTTCACTGCATTTGATAACAGATTGTATAGAATCTGTTTTAACTTCGCCGCATCAGCTTTGATCATAAAATCATCAGGCTCAAAATTTAAGGTTACCTTTAACTGTTTGTTTGTCACATAGCTTTTTACATTTTCCACAGTCTGCAAAACAATTTCTTTCAAATAAAATTCGCTGTAATTAAGAGTCATTTTCCCGCTGGCAATCTTGGAAATATCCAGAATATCATTGATCAGCTGCAGCAGGTGAGTACTGCTGCTGAAAATATTGGCCACATATTTTTTCTGTTTCTGATTCAGCTCACCTAATATATCGTCCTTTAAAATTTCAGAAGAACCAATTATAGCATTTAGCGGAGTTCTCAGTTCATGACTGATATTCGCCAGAAACTGAGATTTCGCCACATCTACTTTCTTCAGCTCATTCAATGCCTCCTGCAAATATTTAGTTCTTTCCGCAACATTAAGCTCAAGCTGCTCATTGTTTTTTTGCAGCTTAAACGCCAGTTGCTTCTGATGCTGATGCTCACATTCCAATTGCTCTAAATACAGCTTACTTTCCTGTTTCCTAAGTTCCAGCTGATCAGTAAACTTTTCAAACATTTCCTGCAGCATAGCACCTTCGTCATCTTTTTTGCCATTAAGTATTGCTTTGTTCCCAAAATTTTTTTCATAATAATCTCTAGTCAAATCGGTAACATGCACAATCGGGCAGCTTATTTTTTCAGCCAGCAGCTGCCCTAAAATCAGCATGGCCCACAAACATAAGAAAAAAAGACCTAATACATATTTATAATTATTGCTGACGATCCCAGAAAATTTTTCCTCTGGAATACCAATTCCTACAACAGCGATCGGTTCATCAGCACTGTTAAAAATTTTCTGATCTAAAAAAACATGTATCTCATCATCAACGTCAACTTTTCCAAAATACTGTTTATCGTCTTCCAAATATTTACCTATTCCATGCGGGGCCATACTGCCGACAAAATTACTTTTAGTATCAGTCTGAATATTCGACGCAATCCTGATCCCGTCAATAGAAAAAGCCAGAAATGAATTATCCAGATTTCTACTGTAGCGCTCAGCAAAATAATTATCATTATTAAGTAAATCACATAAGATAATAGCTCCGATAACATCGTTATTAGCAGATTTATCTCTGATCGGTACTACAACAATCCCCATCAGAGCTTTATGTAAATACTCCTGCGCTCCCGGAGTCTGATTAATTATCTTGATCGAAAAACGGTCATATTCCGGTGAATCTTTAGCAAACAGTTCTTCCAGCCCGACGACTTCTTCTGATACATGCGTTTTACCAAACAACATACTACTGGCAGCCAGGATTTTAACCGTACTGCCAGCAGGGTATAACAGATAAGGAGAGTTGCTGGCTAATATACGGTTCTCCCGATCTACAATAACTACATAGTCAAGATAATTAAAATTACGCTCTAAATTATTTAAATCCATAACAAGTTTGTTTCTATCATCATACATAGCTTTATTAATATCTGGATTTCCTGCGAAAAGCCATCCTGCTTTACGCATCTCTTCCATCCTGTTTTCCATATCGTTACGAACAGTCTTCATCGCAACCTGTAAATAGTTCCGTTCATTTTCCTGGATCTGTCTATCAAAAAAATGCTGCGTTGACAGTACTAATAAAAGCATGGGTACCAATAACAAAACTAAAACAAAAATACTCAGTTTTTTCTTTATGCTCATTATATTTCCCCATTCAGTTTTATTACGAGTTAGGTACAATCCTGCAATATTCCAAAATCAACTGCATACGATCTTTAATATCAAGTTTACTCAAGATATTACTGACATGTGTTTTTATAGTTTTTTCACTAATAAAAAGCTGTTCTGCAATCTGTTTATTACTTAATCCCTGACAAATGAGCATTGCTACTTCCGCTTCGCGTCTACTTAAAATGCCGCTAAAAACATTTATATCAGCTTCGTATCTTTCTGCACCAATATTTTCGACAACATTTAAGTCAAAATTTACAAGTGCCATTGTCTGCACCAGCAATTCTCCGATTCGCTGCAGCTTACGCTGCGGCATCAATGGTATATTATAACGTTCTATAATTTCTTGCGGCACTGTATGCGCCTCCGTCGCAATACCTCCGCCATAGGCAATAGCAACCAGTTTATTATTGTAATAAACCGGGCACATAAAATATGTTAACCCCAAATAACACGTAAATAATTTTATCTGCTGAGTTTTTTTGAGAAAACACATTGATTTTTCTTTTTCCTGCTGACAGCGTTTTTTATTATTTTGAATTATCTGGTGACAAAGAAGACTTGAATTTGACCACACTGTTAATGGAGTGCCTTCCAAATCAAAAAAACATAAACTGATATTATCAACACGGGCAAAAGAATCCTGAAAGGTTTGTAATTTTTCCTTACCAATAAATTTCAACCACTCCTGTGAAGAAAAAGTGTTGCGCATCATTTTCATCTCCTTAAGTACAACAACAAAACAAATATACGACAGTGTAAAATGATTATATCGTTTTAATTGCATTTTTACAACAAAACAAATATAACCTCAAAGAATTTCAAATAATCATATTGCATACTTATTCCTTTAATGCAACTTATAAACATTTGCATATTTTTTTACTAAAGAATCTTTAAAATAATCAGTATACCCACCATCCGAATATTTTCGGTTTATACTTATATTTTAATAGAAGTAGCTATCTGCAAATAGACTGCCAAAGTTAGAATTATGGTATTTATTTTACTCCTTAGGGATGATTATATAAACAAACACCAGGCTATATTACAACCAAAGATGTATAAAATTACTCCTGTAGTTGTAATATTTGAGTATAATTCAACAAATATTTACCACAAAAATAAAGGCCACCCGTTTTACGGGTGGCCTGCATAAATACGGTAAGGCTTTCTGGCTGCTATTATTTTAATAAAAAAGCACCCACATAAGTGAGTGCTTCTGCTTTTAAATTACATTGCTGCTTCTTCTACCGGATAAACGCTGATTTGGCGTTTGTCGCGGCCTTTGCGTTCAAATTTAACACGGCCTTCGATAGTAGCATAGATGGTGTAATCCTTACCCATACCAACATTGTTGCCGGGATGGAATCTGGTACCACGTTGGCGTACGATAATGCTGCCAGCAGTTACCAATTGGCTTTCATGAGCTTTAGTGCCCAAACGTTGAGCATTGGAGTCACGACCATTGTGAGAGCTGCCGGTACCTTTTTTATGAGCATGCAATTGCAGGATCAGTTTAAACATTGCGATTCACCTCCTGTGTGTATGAATGCGAACGTACTTCGGATACTGCTCTGCTACTTCCAGCAAACCATATTCCATAGTTGCCAGAATAGCCTGAGTCAATTCATTCGGAGTATTATTCAAGTTTACTTCTAAAATGCCGTCTTCTTCAGCTGCGTGATAGGACGGCCGACATTTCAAATGCTGTTCCAATCCAAAGATTGGCGTCTGCGTCAAAACAGAGACCGCTCCACAGACGATATCTTCGCCTGCTGCTGCAAAGCCTGCGTGACCGCTGACCTTATAGCCTGTTATCAAGCCCTGTTCGTTCTTAAATAAATCTACTGTTATCATCGCTGTTAGGCTTCGATTTTAGAGATTTCAACTTTAGTGAACGGTTGACGATGACCCTGGCGTTTGCGGTAGTTGGATTTTGCTTTATATTTGAAAACAAAAATCTTTTCCGCTTTGCCATGTTCAACAACTTTAGCAGTTACTTTAGCTCCGTCAACAACGGGTTTACCGATTTTAACATCGCTGTCAGCAACAACGGTCAAAACTTCGTCAAAAACAACTTCACTGCCAGCTTCAACGTCCAATTTTTCAATGTTCAGAACGTCGCCTTCGCTAACGCGGTATTGCTTACCGCCGGTTTTAATGATTGCGTACATCTATTTGCACCTCCCTTATGATAGACTCGCCAAATTCGGTACTCTAAAGAGTTTACGGAACCTCTCTGCGCGGTTGGGGACAGACTTAATCAGTCTATACTCAAGTATTTTATTACAAGCAGCGTTATTTGTCAACACCGGTATTGTCTAAAATCGAAAATGTTTCTATATGCAGACCAGTATCTGCTTCGACGTTAATCTTACAGGCCAGTTCACGCTCCCACTGCCGCAGGTCTTTAGCCCGCAGCCATTCTACCATCCAGGGATTAGCAGAAATCAAAATACTGCGTGATGCACATGGTTTAGCAAGTAATGTCCGCAGACGCCGTTTTATTTCCAAAGCGATTGTTTCGCGTGATTGTACTCTGCCGCCGCCCTGGCAGATAGGACAGGGTGCATACAGGACCGTTGAAAGATTCTGCCGAGCTTTTTTCCTCGTGATTTCAACTAAATTCAAAACCGTAATATCCTGAACACGCGGCTTCATTTTATCACTAGACAGTGCCTGCTGCAGCACCTGCAGTATTTCCTGCTGATGCTCCTGCGTATGCATATCAATGAAATCTACAACTATAATACCGCCAATATCCCTAAGTCTGAGCTGTCTGGCGATCTCGACAGCCGCTTCACGGTTGATCTGCATAATAGTTTCTTCCAAATTTTCACGGCCGCTGTAACGGCCGCTGTTGACGTCAATAACGGTCATAGCTTCTGTATAATCGATCACCAGATAGCCGCCGCAGCTTAAGTCTATCCGTCTGTCAGAAATAGTATCTATTTCTTCCCTCAGTCCATAGTAAGCAAAAACGTCTTCCTGATTTTCATGCAGCAGGACCCGGCCTGTTGTACCGCCCGGCATATTCTTCAGTAACTCGCAGACACGTCCATATACTGCTTTGTCATCCAGAATAATTTGTGAAACATCATTTGTCAGATAATCACGTACGATACGTACTGATAAGTCTAATTCTCGATACAAGGTTGCAGGAGCTTTTTCTACTTTACCGCGTGCTTCAATGACACGCCAGTTAGCACACAAATGCCTGATATCCTCCAGCAACGCTTCCTCACTGGCACCAATAGCCGCCGTACGAATGACGATTCCCATACCATCAGGCTTTGCTTCCTCAACAATAGCTTTTAAACGGGTTCGTTCCTCTTTATTCTCTATTTTATGTGACACGCCAATATAATCCGCCAGTGGTAAAAGCACCACATAGCGCCCAGGCAACGTCAGCTCGCGCGTTGCAGAAGGTCCTTTACTGCCCCTGGCGTCTTTTGTTATTTGTACTAATACAGCTTTGCCTTCAGTAAGATCGCTGCTTTCACCAAGATAAAGAAAGGCATTCTGCTGTAAACCAATATCAATAAAAGCCGCCTGGATACCGGGAACAACATTATTCACCCGGCCTTTAAAAATATTGCCGACAAGATGTTTTTCACTGCTGCGTTCTACTAAATATTCCATCAGACGGCCATTTTCAGTCAGTCCCATACGTGTTTCTTCTGCCGTAGCACTGATAATAATTTTGGTTTCCATACAAAAGCCCCTCCTTTCCTTAACTATTAAATAGCCTCGTCCATATGTTCCAGCATCGGCAGCCGGCTGCCATCAGCAGCTGCACGGTACAGATCCAGCCTGGTAATATCTGCCTTTTCAACAGGCAGCTGCATTCCAAAATGCTGATTCAGGGTATTTAACAGATCTGCTGCTTTCATACTGCCATTAGGTGTGATACGACAGGAAAATTTTAAAGTCAGCACATCATTTTTCTGACTGGCACATATTTCCGGTATATAAAATTTTACATCGATTTCTTTGATTTTGTTTTTAAGCTTTGGCGCTGCCTTGGCGTAAATAACACTTGGCGACGCGTTAAAAGCAGCTACGGCCTCAATATACTCACCTGAATAGGGAAGCTCAACAACATAATCGGCTCCGCCGGCGGAAGCCATCAGTGCCGGCGCGTTGTTCGCAGTTACATCTGCGGCCATAATCCGAATGCCGCGAGGCAGAGCCGCAGTCATTTTCTGTACAGCCTCGTGTACTTCCATCGGCTCGGCCAGTTCTATCTCTACAAATTCAGCCATACTGACAACGCCGACACCGAGCGCTGATGCCAGTGAAAACTTTAAATGCGGATTAAAGCCTTCTGAATAAGCGGCAGGTAATTTAGCTCGTCGGATAGCTCTTTCAATAGTCCGCACATATTCTAAATGGGAAATAAAACGTATTTCTTTCTCCTTAGTTATCTGCATCCTTAATTTCATACTAAGCCCTGCTCTTTCCAGTCGATTATTTTTACTCCCAGTTTTTGGCAAACACCACAGCCGGTGCAGACACCGTGACGGCAGTCATGTGTCAATTCTTCTGCCAGGGCTTTTTCATATTCCCTGCGCAGAAAACCGCGTGCTACAGCCGGCTGAATATGTTCCCAGGGGAATAATTCATCGGCTCCGCGTTCGCGGCCTATATAGAATTCTTTATTCAAGCCTGCGTCCTGCAGGGCTTCCAGCCAGCGGTCATAAGAAAAATGTTCACTCCAGCCGTCAAATTTAGCGCCGCGCTGCCAGGCCAGATATAAGGCTTTTCCTAAACGGCGGTCACCACGGGCAAAAACAGCTTCCATAACACTGGTCACAGAGTCATGATACTGGAAGGTGATGTTTTTTACTTTAAGCGCGTCTTTCAATAAAAACTGTTTACGCCGTAGTTCTGCTATATCATCCTGCGGTACCCATTGAAACGGAGTATAGGGTTTCGGCACAAAAGAAGAAGCACTGACGGTTACTTTTGCACCGCGCCGCCCCGTTACTTCCTGATATTTATATTGTACTGCCTTCGCCAGTTTAGCGATAGCCAGTACATCTTCATCAGTTTCACCAGGCAGGCCTATCATGAAATATAATTTTACTGACGACCAGCCTGACGCAAAAGCAGCACCAACCGCATTCATCAAATCTTCTTCTGTAACGCCTTTATTTATCACGTCACGCATTCTCTGACTGCCTGCTTCCGGTGCAAAAGTCAATCCGCTTTTCCGTACAGCCTGCACTTCTTTCGCCAGATCTACAGAAAAACTATCAATGCGCAGCGAGGGTAATGACACACTGACTTTTTCGTCTTTAAATTCTTCGATCATATCATGTATCATCGGCGCAAGACAAGAATAATCTGCCGTACTTAAAGATACCAGTGAAATCTCGTTATAACCGGTATTATCCACCAGTTGACGCGCCAGTTCCTTCAAAAGCTCCGGCCTGCGTTCACGCACAGGCCGATAAACCATACCCGCATGGCAAAAACGGCAGCCGCGGCTGCAGCCGCGAAAAACTTCCAGCATAATTCTGTCATGCACTATTTCTCCAAACGGTACGATCGGCGCTGTCGGATAATTGACCGTATTCATATCAGAAATAACTCGTTTTTCAACTGCTGCAGGCGCAGCATCACAGTTAGGAACAACTGCTGCTACCGTACCATCCTCATTATAAGCAACATCATAAAATGATGGTACATAAATGCCTTTGATCGCTACCGCACGCTGCAGGAAACCTTGCCGGCCAGCAGGCTTACCTTCACGTTTCCATTTTTTATAGGCCTCCATCAGCTCGACCATAACTTCTTCACCTTCACCAACAACGGCAAGATCAAAAAAATCTGCCAGAGGTTCCGGATTATATACGCATGGTCCGCCAACAATAATAAAAGGATCTTTTTCTGTACGTTCCTCTGTTTTTACAGGTATCCGACCCAAATCAAGCATATTAAGAATATTTGTATAAGAAAGCTCATACTGCAAAGTAAAGCCTACAAAATCAAAATCCTGCAAGACCTTTTCCGTCTCCAAAGTTCGCAGCGGAATAGCATTAGCACGCATTTTTGCTTCCATATCTACCCAGGGTGCATAAACTCTTTCAGCAGCAATACCGTTTTCAAGGTTTAAAATATGATATAAAATTTTAAATCCCAGGTAACTCATCCCAACTTCGTAAATATCCGGAAAGGCCAGGGCAATACTTACTTCAGTTTCCTCCGAAGTTTTTACAATGCTGTTAAATTCTCCGCCTGTATATCGAGCAGGTTTCTGCACACTGCAGAGTATATCGATAGTCAATTCTTTTTCCATGCTGTTCCTCCTCTAAAATTGCAGCTGCTGACGCCGCATATTGATGTTCAGCAGCAACCCGGCCAACAGCATATTCGTAGTCAGCGAGCTCACTCCATAACTCATAAACGGCAGCGGCACACCTGTAACCGGCATAATCCCAGCAGTCATTCCAATATTTACCAGTACATGGAACATAAACATAAAGGTAATGCCCACTGCCAGCAAGGTCCCAAAATCATCTTCGGCATTCAGTGCAATGGTCAAACCGCGCCAAATAACGATCAAATATAATAATAATATAATAATAATACCAATAAATCCAAATTCTTCGCCGGCGACAGCAAAGATAAAATCTGTATGATTCTCGGGCAGAAAGTTAAGTTGGCTCTGCGTACCCAAAAACCAGCCCTTGCCTGTCAAAAGGCCGGAACCAATAGCTATTTTTGATTGTATGACATGATAGCCGGCCCCAAAAGGGTCAAGCTCAGGATCTAAAAATACCCTGATCCTGTTTTTTTGATATTCTTTCAAAATATGCCATAATGCAGGCATTAAAGCAATAAGCGCGCCGCTCATATACATCAGCCATCTGACCTTAAAACCGCTGATGAGCAGCATCCCCAGCAAAATCGCCATAAAAACCAGCGACGTGCCCAAATCAGGCTGCTTCATAACCAATATAAAAGGTACAAAAACGTAAGCCAGCGCCGGTAAATAATCAGTAAAACTATCAAGTGTTTCCAATCTTTTATTTAAAAACGCCGCCAGACAGACAATCATTATTGCTTTTGAAAATTCAGAGGGCTGAATACTAAGAGGCCCGATCTGAATCCATCTTTGTGCGCCCAGCTGACTGTGTCCTAAAAACATTACCGCTAAAAGCAGGATAATATTAAAAACATATAAGGGGGTGGCAATATCTTTAAGCAGGCGATAGTCAAAGCGCAGCGAAAAAATAACCAGGGCCAAATCTATTGCTAAAAACAGACTTTGCCGTTCAACATGCCAGGCTTTACCTGTCGCTACGGCAAAGGAATGAGTAGCGCTGGCAATCAGACAAATACCTATTCCGACTAAACCCAAAATAGCTATAACCAGCCACCAGTCCAAATTACGAAAATATCTATTTTGCTGCATTTGCTATCCTTTCCGCAATTTCTGCTTACTTAACCGCTTGTGGCGGTATCAAACCTTCTTCTCTAAACCATTCTTCAAAAACTTTATATACAATCGGACCAGCTGAAGTGGAACCGAAACTGCCCTGCTCAACTACTGCTGCAACAACCAGTTCCGGAGCATCTGCAGGTCCATAGGCCACAAATAACCCATGATCACGTCCATGCGGATTTTCTGCCGTACCTGTTTTCGCTGCCATTGGCTTCGGCAGATCAGCAAAATAAGAAGCCGTTCCGCCAGGTTGTGCTACACCCATCAAACCCTGTTTGATCAGTTCGAGAGTTTTTTGTGATACTCCCAAAGCATACGGTTCCTGATGCTGACGCACTTCAAAAGTACTTCCGTCATTATTCAGCACTTTATCTACTAAATACGGTTGGTGATAAATACCGCCACCGGCAATACAGCTCATCATCACGGCCATCTGCAGAGGTGTTGCAAGGTCTATCCCCTGTCCGATAGAAGCGTTAAAAGTATCGCCCAGAGTCCAGTCCTCCCCTGTAAATATCTTGCGTTTATTTTCAGGTGTCGGAAGCAGCCCGGAAGCTTCTCCCTCAAGTTCAATACCTGTTTTTTTACCCATACCGAATTTGCGTGCAAAATTGACCAGATTATCGATCCCTAAGCGGTTGCCCATTTCATAAAAATATACATTATCCGACATACTTAAAGCCTGCTGGAAATTAATCCAGCCCAGAGCCTCTCCGCCGGCATTGCCCATGGGAACCAGCCAGTGCTGGCCGGAGTCAAAAATCAATTCTTCCGGCGTTACCTTGCCAAGCTCCAATGCCGCCGTACCTGTAATGATCTTAAACGTTGATCCCGGAGGATATTCGCCCGATATTACTTTGTTTCCCATAGGATAATTAGGATCGTTATTTATAACCTGCCAGTCCTTTTCCGATATCCCATTTACAAAAAGGTTAGGATTAAAAGCAGGTCTGCTTACCATCGCTCTTACCGCACCGCTGCGTGGATCAATCGCTACAATAGCCGCTGCTCTGGCATTAGGGGCAATACCGCTGGACCGCAGATATGCTAATTGCTCATCAACAGCTTTTTCCATAACTATCTGCAGTTCTCTATCAATGGTCAGCTGCAGGCTTTTACCTGGGATAGGATCACGCTGGCCCAGTTGTTTAACTACATTACCGGCAACATCAACTTCTTCATCAAAGCTGCCGTCTGTACCGCGGATCACTTTATCAAAAGTTTTTTCAATACCAAATTTACCAACGATACTACCGCCGGGCATCCCTTTATAGCTGCCTTCAGTAATATCATATTCACTGGCCTCGCCAACATAGCCTAACGCGTGAACTGCCAGTTCTTTATACAAATAATTACGGATCGGCTGTAATTCCAGCAAAACTCCAGGTAATTCCAGCCTGCGTTCTTCTATTTTTGTTACGATCTCAGGAGAAACATTGCTTTTTAAGCGTGTTGGTTCATAACTGTTTTGATTAGCGGCAATACGCTTTCTTATTTGTTCTTCCGGCATATCTAATATTTCAGACAATGCTCCGATCACTTTTTCGTTATCACGCTGTCCCTGACGCTGCAGCGCCACAGCATAACCAGGCAGATTATTCACTAATTCCTGCCCTTTATAATCAAAAAAAAGGCCGCGCGGCGCAGTGATCTTTGTTCTGCGCAACCTGTTACCATCAGCCTGATTACCATAATAATCGCCTTTATAAAGCTGCAAATAGGCCATTCTGCCGAGCAAAATTAAAAATATGCATACTGCTGCTGCCAGCATAACTTCCAAGCGGCGCGCGTATCTTTTGTTCAGCACAATTTGACCTCCTTTGTTTAATGCAGTCCATCATCCAGTTCTATCCATTTCTGCAGCCTTTCGGTCAGCAGATACAACGGAATTGCAAAAATAATATTTCCCAGGCAATAAGCAACCGTATCCTGCAGAGCCAGTTCTAACAGTAAGACTGAAAAGCCCCTGGCCATAATAAGCTGCAGAATAAAATAACAGCACCGCAAAACAACTGTTATTGCGCCAACCGCCACAATATTGTAAAACATACTGTCTTTAAATACCTTTTCTTTTGTATAGCCAACATAATATCCTATCGCAGTCCTTGTCAAGATATGAAAACCAAAAATGCCTCCTGTTAAAAGATCCTGCAGCAACCCTACAAGGAAGCCTGCTATCCCGCCGGCAAATGCACCTCTCAGCATAGCAAAGCAATAAATCAGCAAAAGCGGTAAATCAAATTTAAACCACTGTGTTTGCGGCAAACTCATCTGTAAAGATAAAAATAACAGAAACAGGACGGGCCAAATCAGTTTCCTCATTGTGCCTGTCCCCCTTCGATATTACTATTTAATTTACTTGTTGCTGCTGCCGGATTGCTGTACCCGGTAACAACAAAAACTTCTTCTACTTTACTGCTGTCAACAGCAGGGTCAACATCTGCGTTCAGTAAAAGACCTGCCGCCTCAGGGCTGGTTTCTTTTACCGTCCCAATTACCAAACCTGCCGGATGCCTGCCACTGAAACCGCTGGTAATAACAACATCACCTTTTCTTACATCAGCTTCCCTGGGCAAATGCTCCATTTCTAAAGGCATATTTTCCATACTTCTTCCACAGATAACACCAACGGCTCTGGAATCAGCCCGCAAAATACGCGCCCCGATCTTACAACGGCTGCTGGTAATCAGCATGACCTTAGCAGCATCAGGATAAACCTCTTCAATCAGCCCGACGATGCCATCACCCGTAACAACAGCCATCTCTTTGTCCAGACCATCTGCCGAACCACGATCAATGATTACTACATCCTGCAGATCGCCCATATTACGCCCTACAACTTTTGCAGGCAGTAATTTTTGTTCGGGCACGTGCTCTTTATATCGCAAAAGCTTGGTCAAACGCTGGTTTTCGGCATAAAACTCAGCCATAGCTATATTAGCTCTTCGCAATTCAGCATTCTCTTTTTTTAATTGCTCATTTTCTGCTTCCATTGTCGTAATAGCTTTCAGCTTATTTCCCAAAGAAGACGCCGCGCCTGTAAATGTCTGGACGCCGCTGTTGACAGGACTTATGATCGCAACTACTGCCCTATTCAACACCGGAAAGCGTACTCTTCCTTCAACAGCTAAAGCCATAAGGGCTAACAACGCTATCACAATCAGAAGCAGGCTCATATTTTTCTTACTCACAATGATAATTCAGCCTTTATTTATTATTAGATGCCATAAATCCTTTTTTATAGATATCTACATTTTCAACTGCGATACCAGTACCTAAAGCAACACAGGACAAAGCATCATCAGAAACATAGACCGGCATTCCTGTTTCTTTACTCAGTAAACGGTCAAGATTACGCAGCAAAGAAGAGCCTCCTGTCATAACGATACCGCGATCCATAATATCGGCAGCCAGTTCCGGTGGAGTTCTCTCCAAAGTATTGCGTACAGCATCGACAATATTAGCCACCGGTTCACTCAACGCCTCACAAACCTGATTCGCATTGATCAGCAGATTTTTAGGCAGCCCTGTCACGAGATCACGACCGCGAATTTCCATTTCTGTTGCTTCCTCAAGTTCCATTGCAGTACCAATAGTAATTTTTATTTCTTCCGCTGTCCGCTCACCAATCAGCAGGCTAAATGTTTTCCTGATATAACGGACAATAGCATCGTCCATTGCGTCACCGCCAGTACGAATAGAACGGCTGATAACAATACCACCTAAAGAAATAACAGCCACTTCACAGGTACCGCCGCCAATATCAACAACCATGCTGCCGGTAGCTTCCTGCACGGGCAGTCCCGCACCAATAGCGGCCGCCATTGGTTCTTCAATCAAATAGGCTTCTCTTGCGCCGGCCTGTACAGTAGCATCAATAACCGCGCGTTTCTCAACCTCAGTAACACCAGAAGGAACGCCGACAACAATACGCGGGCGTACTAAAGAATGTTTGCCAATCGCTTTTTTGATAAAGTATTTAAGCATCGACTGGGTAATATCAAAATCAGCAATAACCCCATCCTTCATCGGGCGGATAGCTACGATATGGCCAGGGGTACGACCAATCATCTGCTTAGCTTCAGCGCCAATCGCCAGCACTTCTTTATGCTCTTTATCAACGGCAACTACCGAAGGTTCTCTGATAATGATACCTTTGCCTTTCGCATGTACCAAAGTATTCGCAGTTCCCAAATCGATTCCCATATCATGAGCAAAACTTTTAAAAATACCAAACATTCTTCAACACCTCATTTATCTAAATAACCTTGCTCTCTAAAACTAAAAAATATCCCATCGCCTATGACCAGATGATCAATCAGCGGAATTCCCATAATTATTCCAGTCTCTGCCAGACTCTGAGTCAGTTCTTTGTCTTCCTGACTTGGTTTAGGATCTCCAGAAGGATGATTATGCGCTACCAAAATAGCAGCAGCATGGTGCAGCAACGCCGGGGCAAACACTTCGCGCGGATGCACAACCGAACTATTGACAGACCCTTCTGAAACTTGTTCCATTCTTATAACCTGATTTTTACTGTCCAATAATAACACCAAGAATTTTTCATGTCTTTCGTAACGCAATCTTGGCAATAGAATCTCAGCACCTTTTTGAGGAGACTCTATTTTTAACTTGACCTGACTTCCAGCTGCCGCAATACGCTTGCCTAATTCCAAGGCAGCCAGAATCGTTGCAGCTTTTGCTGTCCCCAGTCCCTTTACTTCAGCAAGCTCGGCAACACTGTGTACGCAAGCTATATTTTGATATAAACCACCTGAAGCAGTCAATTCTTCTGCAATTCTTAAAGCAGAACGCTTCTGGGTGCCAGTACGTATCAAGATAGCTAAAAGCTCAGAATTACTTAACCCAGCAGCACCTTGCTGCATCAATTTTTCACGCGGTCTGTCATCCAGTGACAATTCTTTTATACACTGGCTCAAAAGCCCTTCACTCCAATTTGTGCCATCATTTGATACAAGCGGGTGAGCGGCAACCCCACGACGTTATTATAGCAGCCCTCTATTTTCTCAACTAAAACTGCACCACGTCCCTGAATACCATAGGCTCCAGCCTTATCTAAAGGTTCTCCGGTCGCAACATAAGCATTAATCTCAATTTCTGATAAGCTTCTAAACCATACTTTAGTCTCTACTACTTCTACTACATTCTGTGTTTTATGAAAAACAGCAACACCTGTCAAAACCCGATGCACTCTGCCAGATAATTTACGCAGCATCACTGCTGCATCATTATTATCACATGGTTTACCAAGTATTTCATTTTCCAAAACGACCATCGTATCAGCAGCAATCACCGGTATTTCACTGCCTACCTGTCCAACAACTACCCGCCCTTTACCTAAAGCATTCACAGCTGCCACTTCTTCAGCGTTAGCTCCGCTAACTTCATCAAAGGCACTGGTGTATACATCAACATCTAACCCAATCTGACGCAACAATTCTAAACGGCGCGGAGATCCGGACGCTAACCTTACCCGCATCAGCTCATCTCCTGCTTTTTTTCATTTTCATCTTCAGTATCATCAAAAACTATCGGGTCAGGCGCTTCTATTTCTATAACCACAGGCTGTACACCTTCGCGCACTGCATCCCGTTTAAAGATACGCGCATAATTAACAGCGACCAACAGCCAGATAACTACACCCAGCATCACAGGCATCGTCTTTTCAATATCAAAAAATATCGCGATACTATTTCCAAAAACAGCGCCGGCAATTACTGACAATACAGGAAAACCATATAATATCATCTGCATCTTGCGCTTATTCATTTCCTGATATTCAATGCCGACTACATCTCCAACTTTAGCATTGATAGGACACCACGCTTCTAAATATTTAGGTATTTTTTCCCCTTTGCTTTTATCTTTATCAAGCTTTATTTTTGCTCTTTCACCATGCTTCTCAATCAATAATCCTACTAACTCAGCTCTCATTTCTGCCATAGATACTCTCCTTAATTATAAGCATGTATGAAAACATACCAATAACCAAATCCAAAAATAACACCGTAAATAGCGACAAAAATACCTACACCCTGCCAGGTAATAGGATAGCCAAAATTAATATATTCACCGAAAATACCTCTTTTATTGAAAAAAGTATATTTCATACGTCTTTTAAACCATCTGGCTTTGTTCTCTGATCCAACTGCTTTGGCAATCATGAAAATATAAAAAAAAGCGCCGACAAAAACTTGGATAATACGTGCACAAATCAAGGAACTGTCTACATTTACCAATGCTTCCATTGCTTTCATCCTTTCTCAATAACTCAATTTAAGTTTAAAAATTTATCAGGCATCTGTTTGCGCAGTTCACGCAAAAATTTTTCGCTGCACTTAAAAATAATGCCAGCCAGCCTTTTATCGTCTTTGCCTTCGGTAAACACCAACAAACGTTGTTCATTAGGATCTACCGAGGAATACCTGTGGATATAATGACGGATTTTGGTTTTCTTAAAAAAACTTTTTATATATTTGTTGGTATAGCTTTCAGTTTTAGTCAAATCTACTTTAAAACTACGTTTAATCCCCACACCATGACTAATAACCTCCATCTCACCATCACGCAAAATATATGTATACTTAAAAATAACACGCCATATCCACATTAAAAGAAATAAAATGTTAAAACCCCAGCCCAAAGTACTAAAATAGCCTGTATTGATATAACGATACCCTTCATAAATCCATAATATGGCAATAACAGCCAACCCGCCATAAGATATCTGCATCCTGCGTTCGCTGACCTGAGATTCTTCTCTATATATTTCGTTCAAACAAAACAATCCCTTCATTATCTATTATCCAAGGACTGACCACACCTTTAGACCATTTCTTATTATAACAAATTTTTGCTATAAAGGATACACTCTAAAGCCTTTCCTCTAAAAAAATTCACAAAAACAAGTATTAAAAAACAGGCGTGATATTCACGCCTGTTTTAATATAATTCTTACTATAAAATTTCTGTTTCCAGACAAAATTAATTGCCGGGGAAGAAAGGCCATACGATAGGAATGACAACCAGGGATACAATAAAGGATACGATAACAAGGCCGGTACCTGCTTTAACATAGTCCATGAATTTGTAACCGCCAGGGCCAAGAACCAAAGTGTTCGGAGGAGTACCTACCGGAGATGCGAATGCACAGGATGCTGCTACTGCGATAGCCATCAGTACTGCTTTCGGATCAGCGCCAAGCTGTTGGGAGATCGCAATGCCAATAGGGCACAACAGAGCTGCCGATGCAGTGTTAGACATAAATTGTGTTAACCCGCAGGACAGAATAAACAGGATTGCAGTAACAACTAACGGAGACGGAGAACCGCCCATCAGGCTTACAGTCCATTCAGCAATCATTTTACCAGCGCCTGTTTTGTCCATTGCAGTAGATACAGGCATCATACCTGCAAACAGGAAAATGGTTACCCAGTCGATAGAAGCATAAGCTTGTTTCTCAGTCAAACAGCCAGTCAATACTGCAACTATTGCACCGATGATAGCCGCCATTTCCAAAGATACGCCGGGAATGCCAATAGCCATAGTCAAAACTACACAAAGTAAAATTACTGCGGATACGATTTGTTTGGAAGCGGAAGTTTCGTTAGCTTCAACTTCTTGTTCAATCTCCTGATCAGCATCAATTTGTTTATTCGGAAGCAAATATTTGCCTAAGAACATCATGTAGAGCATACCGGCTAAAGTTACAGGAATACCAATCCAGGCATATTCGAAGAAACCAAATTGCTCTTTCATGCCAGCAGCCTGCAAAGCACCGTTAGCAATGATATTCGGAGGAGTACCAACCATAGTGATGATACCACCGAGACCGCAGGCAAATGCCAAAGGCATCAATTGACGGGAAGCGGGAATCTTTGCTGCAGAACAAATACCAAGTACAACCGGTAAAAGGCAAGCCGCAGTACCAGTGTTGGATAATACGGCAGACAATGCGGCGCCAACAAGCATAATACCAAACATCAAGCTGTTTTCACCAGTACCGGAAATTTTAACAATGGATGCGCCAATTTTTTGTGCAAGACCAGTATAAAACATAGAAGCACCAACAACGAACATACCTGCAAAAAGTACTACAGTAGAATTAGAGAGGCCGGAAAATACTTGTTTAGCAGGAATAAAACCTAACAGGCCGCACGCAATAGCGCCGCCCATAGCCGTTATTGCAAGCGGAACGAGTTCGGTTACAAATAAAAGCGCAATAACAGCTAACATAATAAGACATTTTACTGCTTGAGACATGAGAATCCTCCTTCAAAAAGTTAAAAATGTTTTAGGAAAGCAACAAATTACTTCCTATTATATATGTAAGCTAAAATGATTAAATTTGCTATTTTTTGCATATTATTTAAAAACTTATTTTTAGTTACAAAATTGTTAACAAAATTTAATTAACAGCTTACAGTAACAAGTGTAACAGATAAGCTAATTTTTTTCAAGATTTTTTCACATTTTTCATATAATTAAAAACTGTTAACTGTCTTCTTTTTGAATATTTATGCTATTTTAAGACTTTTTAGCAAATTTTTATTCATAGCTAAAACATAAAAAAACAGACGTGATAGTTATCACGTCTGTTTAATTTATTTCTCTTACAATAATACTTTCGTCTATCTTCCCAACAAATTATTTGCCAGGGAAGAAAGGCCATACGATAGGAATTACAATAATGGAAACGATAAAGGATACGATAACAAGACCGGTACCTGCTTTAACATAGTCCATGAATTTGTAACCGCCAGGTCCGAGAACCAAAGTGTTCGGAGGAGTACCTACCGGAGATGCAAATGCACAGGATGCTGCTACTGCGATAGCCATCAATACTGCTTTCGGATCAGCACCAAGTTGTTTAGAGATCGCAACACCAATCGGGCACAGCAGAGCTGCAGATGCAGTGTTGGACATAAACTGAGTCAAGCAGCAGGAAAGGATAAACAAAACTGCAGTAACGATCAACGGAGAAGGAGAACCACCCATCAGACCTACAGTCCATTCTGCAATCATTTTACCAGCGCCGGTTTTGTCCATTGCAGTGGATACAGGCATCATACCTGCGAACAGGAAGATAGTTACCCAGTCAATAGAAGCATAAGCTTGTTTCTCAGTCAAACAGCCAGTCAGTACACAAACTAATGCGCCGATGATAGCTGCCATTTCCAAAGATACGCCCTTAATGCCGATAGCCATAGTCAAAACTACGAGCAACAGGATAACACCGGAAACTATTTGTTTAGAAGCAGAAGTTTCGTTAGCTTCAACTTCCTGTTCGATTTCCTGATCAGCATCCAATTCAGCTTTCGGAAGCAGGTATTTGCCCAGGAACATCATATAGATGATACCAGCTACAGTTACAGGGATACCGATCCAGGCAAATTCGAAGAAACCAAATTTTTCTGTAATACCAGCAGCTTCCAAAGCGCCGTTAGCGATAATATTCGGAGGAGTACCAACCATAGTAATGATACCGCCGAGACCGCAGGCAAATGCCAAAGGCATCAACTGACGGGACGCAGGGATCTTTGCTGCAGAGCAAATACCCAAAGCAACCGGAAGCAGACAAGCTGCAGTACCAGTGTTGGATAATACAGAAGACAAAGCAGCACCAACAAACATTAAACCAAACATCAAACTGTTTTCACCGGTACCGCAGAAATGAACTACAGTATTACCGATTTTTTGTGCAAGACCTGTGTAGAACATGGCTGCACCTACTACGAACATACCTGCGAAGAGTACTACGGTCGAATTGGAAAGACCAGAGAATACTTGTTTAGCAGGGATAAAACCTAACAGGCCGCACGCGATAGCGCCGCCCATAGCTGTTACTGCAAGGGGAATGAGTTCGGTTACAAATAACAATGCAACAACAGCCAGAAGAATAAGACATTTTACAGCTTGAGACATAAAAATCCTCCTTAAAAATTTATTTTATATACAACGCGTTCGGAGCGCGTATATAACAACCGTTATAAAAATAAGAAGGCAATTATAGATGGATAATTAGTCTATATGTGTATATTTTTATTATAATACGCATAAGAAAAAAATCAATATACTAATTATTATAAAAATATTGTAAAAATTAAAGATAGCCTATGTAAAATATAAATTTACAAAAAATACTTGACAAATTGAATGGTGTTTATTTAGAATGTTGCTAGAGACATTTGCTGGGACAATATTGTTCCTTCAAAGAAGAAACAGCGATACTGAAAAGTATCGCTGTTTCTTTTTTGAAGGAGTCGTTAAATGCAGCAGTCATAATACAAGCATATTATTTTTGAACTATTAGATTACTTTTGTCTAAAATATAGTATTGATAGTAATTTTTACAAATATAACATAAATGACACATTAAATATTATAATTTCATATTCGTGATTTTTTGTTAAATATTATTAGAAATAAACTATATGTGTCTTTAAAATTTCCTATACAACTAACTATTTCACGAAAAAGTCACAAAATAATGTCATATAATGCTTGAAGATAAAATATGTGAGTATTATAATAAAAATGACGTTAAGAGAGTTATATAATCCTTTATTTATATTTTTATTTAATGTCTTTTCAATAAGTGCATAATATCTAACTTGACGTCACTATTGGTAGACCTCCTTAAAAACTACCATTTACGAAGAAAAACGATAGAACTGGGTAATAATAGGTTCTATCGCTTTTCTTTATAGCTAAGAATTGTCTAATTAATTCATTCTTTTGTTTTTTTTGATCAACAAAATGTTAGCAGCGATCATTTTTATATTTTATAGAACTTTAATGATGAAGATGATACAAATGTGTTTGGTATATTCATATAAGTTTTTTAGTTCTTTTTAGATTAGTGAAAATGTCGCATAACTATTGTTATGCGACATTTTATATCTTATGTTTTTTTATTTATCGGAAAGGTAAAGTAAAATGCTTAAAAGTAGACTTTTATTCCGTTCTAATGAATTTGATAAGATTTATACTTTTAATTTAAAAGAAAGAGAATTTTTATATGCGTTAGAAAAAAAGAGCAGCAAGTTGGAAAAGTCGTGGACAATTGTCAGATCTAGTAATGGAGCTATTGATATGTATTATCATTATTATTATATTGGCAGGATAAAGATTAGAAATGGCAGGAATTGGATGAGATTTTTAGTAACATTTTTCGAATATAAATATATAGAAGGTAACATAGATGAATTTATTAGTAACATAGATAATTTGCTTATATATATAGAAAAAGTACTAAAAGAAAAATGATGATAGGAACTAAATATTTACGGTTATAATTACCATTTTTCAGGGATAAAAGGATATTTTGAAATTATTATCATATTGGCTGAAGCCTTTGCAATTAATGCTTTTTGTTTTAAATCATGAACAGTAATACTCATCATCAAAAGACGTTCATCTTTATGTAAAATTTTAGCTGTTGCTTCTAGTCTACTTCCAATAGGTGCGCCTTTAATATAATCAATGTGAAGCGATGAAGTGACGACTTTTTTCCCTATTGTAGCACCTGTAACTCCAGTGGCATTATCAGCGAGAGCTGCAATAAGTCCTCCATGAGTTATGCCATTAAGATTTCCATGTTTTTCGAGAACTACGTTTAATGCTACGGTAGCGCTTCCGCAATGTATTTCAGATATTTGGATACCAAAAGAATTCATAAAATAATTTTTGGCGTAAAGTTTTTGTATATTTGTTTTTATTATTTTTCTTTCCACTTAAATGATGCCTCCATGATGTCAAATACTTTAAGTAGCAGATTTTTAGAAAATAAAAGGTTTATATGCTAAAAGGTTTCTATTAAGTATATATCATTAATTTGTTTGTACGTCAATATCATATGTTTGAAAGGCAGTGAATTTATTATTATGAAAACTACATTTTGTCCCATTTGTGGTATCCAATTTTCATATTATCCGGGAATACATACATATAAAAAAAAGAGCTTAAGGAGAGGAGAAAAAGTAAAATATTATTGTAGCTATTCGTGTTGGCAAAAAGCACTTGCAAATATAGTTCAATGGAATAAAGTAAGATGATAGATAAATTGTCAAAAATTATATGAATTACGGAAGATTAGTATTTTTAATTTCATAGCTGATGATACGCAGTGAAAACCATTATCATGAAGTGGTAAAATAAAGGTCAAAAAATTAATAAATTCAGGAATGATTTATGAAAAAAATTTACAAAATATGTCTTAAATGTGAAAAAATATTACTTGACAAGAGAAAGAGCGTGATATACTATCTAAAATAGACCGAGGGTCGAAATAAAAATCGAACTTAATATTGTGGAGATAGGTGCTGTAAGGCTTAATAGAGAAATCGGTGTAAATCCGATACAGTCCCGCTGCTGTAAAAGGGAGTCTTTTTTCAAAATGTCACTGGAAATTTCTGGGAAGGCGAAAAAGATGATGAACTTGAGTCAGAAGAACTGCCTGTTTTGATTACTGTTATTTGCGATAGACAGATAGGTAATGCTGGAGCAAAATTTTGTTTCGTCAAAATTGCTTTGTGCATATTTCTGTTGTTGTTTAATAACAGAAATATGCTTTTTTTATAATAGTGGCCAGATTATAAAAATGTATTCCACAATGACGGTACTATTTGAAGAGGTGTGTAATGATGAATCGTAAGAAGCTTAGTCAGGTAGTTTTGCTTTCATTGATTTCTTGTGGGATGGTATATCATAGTCCAGCGTATGCAAGCCAAAGTATAGAACCTGTTTCTGATAAATTTATGTTGGATGAAATAGTAGTTACAGCGACTACTACGCCAAATCAGCTTAACAGGGCCAATGCAAGTATATCGGTAGTAACAAGAAAGGAGATTGAAGAAAATCATTATAAAACCTTAGCAGATGCATTAGAACATGTCAGTGGTATCAATTCAGTAGTATTTGCTGATGGTACTGGTTTTGAAGTATCTGGAGAGTCTGCTCTAACAATGCGCGGCAGTGCTAATTGTTTAGTAGTTGTTGACGGAGTAGTACAGCGTACGGGTAATGGATATAAAACTTATTTACTGAATATGAATATGGATGATGTGGAGAAAATAGAGGTGTTGAAAGGATCAGCATCAACTTTATATGGTGCTGATGCGGTAGGCGGCGTTGTAAATATTATTACCAGATCAAGCTATGGTGAACCACAGGGAAAGATTACTGTAGCTGGTGGCAATTTTGGTGTACAGAATTACCATGTAACACATAGTGGTGGCGATAGCAAAGGTTTCTGGTCGTTAAGCTATGATAAATCTAAAAAAGGTGATTATAAAGACGGTTATGGAGAAAAGATGAAAAGAGATGTCGATGCTGATACTGTAGATTTGAAACTAGGCGCGCATCTCAGTGAAAATACGGATTTTATTATTAAATATCAAGATACCAGACAGGAGGGCAGCGCGGTCTATTTAACTCCTAATTGGGGTATGAGAAAATGGACTACTGATTATCGATTTCAAACAGTGACAGGACTGTTGAATTATAAAAGTAAAGACGGTCGGGAATATAACAGCTTCACAGTTCTGTATGGCAGAATGGATACGGACAGAAAGAGATCAACCGTTGGTAATGGTCCGGCGCTACCATGGGAAGCTATAGAACGGGATAATATCTCCGTTACTAATCGGTATTATAGACAGATAAGTGATAACAACAGGATTGCGGCAGGTTTGGAATGGAATAAGTACAGTGTAGCGACAGCTGCTAATCCAGATAGAGAAATTCGGGAACAGGCTGTGTATCTACAGGATGAATGGGATATAACTAATAGAATGAAACTTACTGGCGGGTTAAGATATGTGAAATCAAATAGCTATAAAAGTCAGCTGTTGTCGAGTATTAATTTATCGTATGCTTTCAATGATAAAATAAATATGTATATTTTAAGTAACGAATTTTATAAAACGCCAAGTACAACGGCTATTTTTGGCAGTGCTGCATTTAAACCTAATCCGGATATTAAACCGGAAAGCGGTAAAAATAATGAAATAGGCTTAAAAGTAGCTTTTGACAGTAAAACAAAGCTGGACATAGCGGTTTTTGACAGAAGGCATGAAAATGCTATTGTCATAGAAGATCTTCCTGGTGATGTAAATCAATATGTAAATATTGATGGCGCTTCACATGTTAAAGGCGGCGAGCTGAATTTTGAGAAAAAGTTTGCTAAATATTTAACGGCTAAGGTAGGTTTTTCACGTTTAGTAGCTGATAATGATTCGCAGATTCCAAGATTGCCAAAAACTCAGTATGCTTTTGGCTTGAGCTATGACAGAAAAATTTATGATATCAATCTGCAGGCTTTAAACAGATTTGATTTTGCACCCAATAATTATTTCCCGGAAGGATTTGATAATTACCTGCCGGAAAAAAATTACTGGATTTGGAATCTGAGCGCTAATTATAAAGTAACTGACACATGTAAAATTTTTGTAAAAGTGAATAATATTTTTGATAAAGGTTATATGTCTGCTACTCAATATACGAGTGCCGGAGCATTGATAGGAGATCCGTTGAGTTATTACACGGCACAGGGCAGAAGCTTTGTTGCGGGTGTCGAATATACGTTCTAAAAATAAGTAGTCGAGCCATTTACCTGGATAAATGGCTCGAATTTCTATTCTTGTATCGGTAAGTATGATATAATTTAAAAAACATATTATACGAAACGAGTGAGAATATGGTAGGCGAAAAGAAGGTTTTAAAAAGAGAAAAGATTATTGCAACAGCAGTAAATATGTTAAAAGATAAAGGTTATAATGAAATTAGAGTGGAAGATATAACCAAAGAATTGAAAATGGCCAAATCTATGTTTTTTTATTATTTTGATTCCAAAGCTGTTTTATATTTAGAAATATTGTACAGATTGCATGAAAAGCTTACCAGTAGCTTCGTTGAGAAAATAGAAGCTGCCGATATTAGTACTTGTGATGATTTTAAAAATCTTATCATGCAAATGACCGATGAGTATATCAAGGAGTATTTCCTTCTGATAAAATTGCTGGATTACGAGGAGCTTATCTATAGTGAGTGTATGCGTCAGCAGGTGTCAGATGTAAGGGATAGAATATCCAAGCTGTATGATAACGTTCATAATAAAGTCCTTGAAAAATTTACTTTTTTCAGCAGGACAGAAATATTTTACATTTTTGAGGTGCAGCTGCATTTTTTGAGAGGATACTACCGTCAAATGATTGGTAATGCCAAATATTTTACAGGTGATAGGAAAGATTTGGATTTTGAACGTAAAAGCTTGTATGAATTCAGAGTAGTTAGAATGTTAAGGTATCTTATAGCAGGAATGATTCATGAAAAAAATTTACAAAATATGTCTTAAATGTGAAAAAATATTACTTGACAAGAGAAAGAGCGTGATATACTATCTAAAATAGACCGAGGGTCGAAATAAAAATCGAACTTAATATTGTGGAGATAGGTGCTGTAAGGCTTAATAGAGAAATCGGTGTAAATCCGATACAGTCCCGCTGCTGTAAAAGGGAGTCTTTTTTCAAAATGTCACTGGAAATTTCTGGGAAGGCGAAAAAGATGATGAACTTGAGTCAGAAGAACTGCCTGTTTTGATTACTGTTATTTGCGATAGACAGATAGGTAATGCTGGAGCAAAATTTTGTTTCGTCAAAATTGCTTTGTGCATATTTCTGTTGTTGTTTAATAACAGAAATATGCTTTTTTTATAATAGTGGCCAGATTATAAAAATGTATTCCACAATGACGGTACTATTTGAAGAGGTGTGTAATGATGAATCGTAAGAAGCTCAGTCAGGTAGTTTTGCTTTCATTGATTTCTTGTGGGATGGTATATAACAGTTCTGTACAGGCGAAAGAGAAAAATATGCCAGAGTATGATCTGGAAGGAATCGTTGTTACTGCTACGGCGACGCCTGTAGAATCTGTAATGAAAACTGATGCTGCTGTTAATATAATTACTCGTGAAGATATTCAGACAAAGCATTATAAAAATTTACAGGAAATTCTTGAAAATGTCCCCGGTTATGGTGGTTTTATGGCTGGGAATGGTATTGGTTTTGAGGTATCGAATTATACAAAACCGTATATGCGGGGCAGTGACAAAACAGTAGTTTTGATTGATGGTGTCAAACAGGATTTTGGGGGCAGATTTTATTCAGCTAACGCCGTAAGAAATATGGATGATATTGAGCGGATAGAGGTACTGAAGGGAACGGCTTCAACTCTTTACGGAGCGGAAGCTGTTGGCGGTGTAATAAATATTATTACCAGAAGTCATTATGATAAGCCACGGACAAGACTTTCAGTATCAGCAGGAAATTTTTCTACCCAGAATTACCAGATAGATAATTCTGGTGATGATGGAAAAAGTTTCTGGTCAATTTCAGCATTGAAGCGAACACAGGGAAATTATAAAGATGGTAGGGGTATAGTCAGACCACAGGATGCTGATTTGACTGAAGTGGATTTGAAGTATGGTATCCATCTTAATGATACTAATGATTTGATTTTTAAGTATGTTAACCACGATCAGGACCAAACCTATGTAGAAGGACGTGGCGGAGGATATGATGCACCTGGAAAGGGGGTTTTCAGATACAATACCATAACTGCGATCTGGAATTCCAAAGCTGCTGATGATAAGTGGGTCAATAGCCTGGCTTTTTACAGGGGTTCGATGTTAAATGACCGCAGTTTGGAGCCTATTATTGTCAATGAGCCTGGAATAGACGATTATAAAGCATGGTCAGAAAAATCACGCTCTGAAACCTGGTCTCTGACAAATAGATACTATAATCAGCTCACGGATAACAACAGACTATCGGCTGGTGCAGAGATTTATAACAGTTCTTTTAACGGTTTGCCTTCACCGCATGGCAGCAATCTTCAGGGTAAATACACCTTAAAAGAAAAATCTGTCTATGTGCAGGATGAGTGGAATATTACAGATAAACTTAAGTTTACAGCAGGTATCAGATATGCTGATCCTGATATTGCTGAAAGCAGGATGCTGCCAAGCTTTGCCTTGGGGTATTCCTTCAGCGATAATGCGATGATGTATATTTCCTCTAAAGATTATATGACCTATCCAACTTTTAGCTGGATGCACGGTTATACTACTGGTGCTAATGTTTACAAACCATCGCCAGATCTTAAACCTCAAACAGGCACTACAAATGAAATCGGTACAAAGTTCAAGTTTGGCAAAAGCACATATTTTGATGTAGCTT
>URXA01000007.1 GCA_900551745.1 uncultured Phascolarctobacterium sp. | reverse complement strand
GAGCACCTCCTTGCCAAGGAGGGGGTCGCGAGTTCGAATCTCGTTTTCCGCTCCACTTGAATATTTGCCCGGCAGAACCTGCCGGGTTTTTTGTTGCTTCTTGTCAACTTTAAATCCTTGTGATATGATATTATGAGCGATTTATGTCAGTATCTTTTGGTATTGGCCGTGAACAAGCTGTTAATTTTGTACATATATAAAACCTAAGGGAGGATTTTTTAATGAACGTATCTGTTGAAAGAGTTGTGAATGACGCAACCCTCAAAATTACTTTACCTGCTGAGGAAGTGAATAAAGGCTTTAAAAAAGCTATAAGCAAAATCGCTAACAGCGTAAACATCCCCGGTTTCCGTAAAGGTAAAGCACCCCGCAACATTATTGAAATGCACTATGGCAAAGATGCCATTAAACAAGAAGCATTTGAAATCGTTGCTAACGATTGCTATACTAAAGCACTTGATCAGGAGAGCCTGATTCCTGTTTCCGATCCCAAAGTTGAAGAATCAGTTTTTGAAGAAAATAAAGATATGGAACTGACTATCAAAGTAACGTTGAAACCTGAAATAGAACTGGGAGAATATAAAGGCTTGTCTGTAGAGAAAAAAGAAGCTGTTGTTGAAGATACCGATGTTGATGCTGCGGTGGAGGAACTGCGCAGCCGTCAGGCAAAAATGGTAGTTGCTGAAGAAGGCACTATTATTGAAAAAGGTGATTTTGCAATCATTGATTTCGCCGGTACTGTAGACGGTGAAGCTTTCAGCGGCGGTGAAGGTAAAGGCTATCCTCTGGAAGTTGGTTCCAACTCCTTTATCCCTGGTTTTGAAGATCAGCTGGTTGGCCTGAAAAAAGGCGATGCTACTGATGTAGCAGTAACTTTCCCTGAAGATTATTTCGTTAAAGAGCTGGCTGGTAAAGAAGCTGTGTTCAAAGTTAACGTTCAAGATGTAAAACGCAAAGAGCTGCCTGAGTTGAATGACGAATATGTTGCAGCCAACAGCGAATATAAAACTGTTGCTGAACTGAAAGCTGCCTACAAAGAACGTATGCAGAAAAACGCTGAAAACAATGCTAAGGTAGAATATGAAAAAGCATTGATTGATGCTGCTGTTGCCGGTGCTAAATTTGAAGTTCCTGAGATTATGGTCGAAGACCGCATCAGTCAAATGGTCGACGAAATGCGTATGAGTCTGGAAAGCCGTAAGATGACTTTAGAAATGTATATGCAATATACTGGTATGGACATGGCTAAGATCCGCGAAAATCAGCGTACGACTGCCGCAGAAAACGTAAAAACCGATCTGGTTTTAGATGCTATTGCTAAAGCCGAAAATATTCAGGTATCTATGGAAGACGTTGATGCTGAATTGTCGACTATTGCTGCTCAGCATGGTGCTACGCTGGACGAAGTCAAGAATATCATCAAATCAAATGGCAACATGGGACTTTTGCTTGCAAATATTCTGCGCCGTAAAGCAGCTCACGTTGTTATCGACAACGCAAAATAATGGCATTTTGCCGCCGGCGCTTTAAGCTTCGGCGGCAGATGTGACTTTACCAAAAAATATAATCTTAAAGAAAAGGGGTGTAAGACATGAACTATGTGCCTATCGTTGTAGAGCAATCCAGCAGGGGAGAGCGCTCTTATGACATTTATTCCCGCTTATTGAAAGACAGAATCGTTTTTGTGACCGGCCCTATTGACGACGCGATGGCAAATGTCGTTATCGCCCAGCTGCTCTTCCTGGAATCAGAAGATCCTAATAAAGATATACATCTTTATATCAACAGTCCTGGCGGCAGTGTAAGTGCCGGCTTGGCAATTTATGACACGATGCAGTATATCAAACCTGATGTTTCTACCATTTGCATGGGGATGGCTGCCAGTATGGCGTCTGTACTTTTAGCTGCAGGAACTCCAGGGAAACGGTATGCTCTCCCGTATTCCCGCGTGATGATTCATCAACCGCTTGGAGGGGCTCAGGGGCAGGCTACTGAAATTGAGATTCATGCGCGTGAAATTCTGCGTATCCGTGAAGAAATGAATGGTATTTTAGCAAAACATACTGGTCAGCCGAAAGAAAAAATCGCGCAGGATACTGAACGCGATTATTATCTGACCAGCGAAGAAGCTAAAGCTTATGGGCTTATTGACGAAGTTGTGACCCGTAAGGCAGCAGCTGAAGAAGCGAAATGATACATACTAAGGAGATAACAATATGAACTTTGGCGAGGGGAACGACAGCAATATAACTTGTTCCTTCTGTGGAAAAAGAGAAGGCCAGGTCCGCAAGCTGATTGCCGGTCATAACGTCTATATCTGCGACGAATGTATCGAACTTTGCAATGAAATGCTGACAGAAGACCTGAAAGAAACAAATGCTGCTGTTGTTAGTGTAAACGAACTGCCGAAGCCGAAAGAAATTAAAACTATTCTTGACGAGTATGTTATTGGTCAGGAAGAAGCGAAAAAAACTTTGGCTGTAGCGGTTTACAACCACTATAAACGTATTAACTATGAACTGAATAATCCTGCAAAGGATAAAGAAGTAGAACTGCAAAAATCAAATATTCTGATGCTGGGGCCTACCGGCAGTGGTAAAACTTTACTGGCGCAGACTTTGGCAAAAATTTTGCAGGTGCCTTTTGCAATCGCCGATGCTACTGCTTTGACAGAAGCTGGTTATGTAGGTGAGGATGTTGAAAATATCCTGCTGAAATTGATCCAAAATGCTGATTTTGATATTGAGCGTGCTCAAAGAGGCATTATTTATATTGATGAGATCGATAAGATTTCCCGTAAATCAGAAAATCCTTCTATTACACGTGATGTATCAGGTGAAGGTGTGCAGCAGGCACTTCTGAAAATTTTGGAAGGTACAGTTGCCAGCGTTCCGCCGCAAGGAGGACGAAAACATCCGCATCAGGAATTTATCCAAATCGATACCACTAATATTTTATTTATCTGCGGCGGTGCTTTTGCCGGCTTGGAAAATATCATCGGTGCCCGTATCGGCAAGAAAAATCTTGGGTTTGGTGCTGATATCAAAACAAAAGAAGAAGCAAAAGCCGATACGATCTTTAAAAAAGTTTTGCCAGAAGATTTAATGAAATTCGGTTTAATTCCTGAATTTGCAGGCCGCCTGCCTGTTGTTGTGACACTGGATTCTTTGGATAAAGACGCTTTGATCAAAATCCTGCAAGAGCCTAAAAATGCTTTGATAAAACAATATCAGCATTTCCTGGCCATGGATAATGTGGAACTGGAATTCGAAGACGGTGCTTTAGTGGCTATTGCAGAAGAAGCTCTTAAACGTAATGCCGGTGCCCGCGGTCTGCGTTCTATCATTGAAGAGGTAATGCGTAATGTGATGTATGAAGTGCCTTCACGTATCGACGTTGTAAAATGCGTAGTTACAGAAGCGGCAATCAGAGAGCACATGGAACCGAAAATGGTGGTTGCTAGTTAAGCAATTAAAAAAAGAAGGGGAAGGGGCATAGCCTTTTCCCCTTTTTATGTTAAAATAAATTGAAGTAATAAAAATGCTTTAAAAATATCGTTTGCTGCAGATAATCCTGTCGGCAAAGGAGGGTAATATATGGAAACAAAACCACGTTTAATACCGTTGCTTCCTTTGAGAGGAATGCTGGTATTTCCAGGTATGATTATAAATCTTGATGTAGGCAGAGAACGTTCCATTCGTGCAGTAGAAGCTGCGATGACTTCCGATAAGCAGATACTCCTTGTATCGCAAAAGGAGGCTGGCACTTTGGAACCCGGTCAGACGGATTTATTTAAATATGGTGTCGTAGCGGAAATCAAACAATTATTGAAATTGCCAAGCGGAGCTCTGCGGATACTTGTAGAAGGATTAGCCAGAGCTAAAGTCGAAACTATTATCGAAGCTCCGGCTGTTGATACATATTTCCAGGCTAATGCACTGCCGGTGGATTCTGTTGTCAGTGAAGACAACGAAGTGGAAGCTCTGCGCAGGATGCTGATTGAGACTTTTGAACAATGGATCATTGCCAGCAAAAAAGTTAACAGTGAAGTGCTGCTGACCTTTAAGGATCAAACTGATCCGGGACGGGTTGCGGATATGATCGCCGGTTATCTGTCTATAAATATCGAAGAAAAAGAGCAGCTGTTAGAAGCGGTCGATGTTAAGGAACGCATGAATAAGCTCTATACTTATTTATGTAAAGAACTGGAAATTTCCGGCCTGGAAAAAAATATTTCACAGCAAGTGCGCAAACAGATCGAACAGAACCAAAAAGAATATTATCTGCGTGAACAGATGAAAGCTATTAATAAAGAGCTTGGCGAAGGCGATGAACGCCAGGCCGAAATCGACGAATATAAAAAACAAATGGCAGAACTTGATCTGCCTGCTGAGATCGTTGAAAAAATCAATAAAGAACTTGACCGTCTTTATAAAATGCCGCCGATGATGGCTGAAAGCGCCGTAATCCGCAATTATATCGACGTACTGTTAAGTTTGCCCTGGGGTAAGTTTACAGAAGATAATTTTGATCTTGAAGTGGCCGCTAAAGTGCTGGATAAAGATCATTACGGTTTGGAAAAAGTAAAAGAACGTATTTTAGAATATTTAGCAGTACGTGCTTTGACCAAGCAAAGCAAAGGACCGATTTTATGCTTGGTCGGGCCTCCTGGCGTAGGTAAAACTTCATTGGCGCATTCGGTTGCCAGAGCGATCAACCGTAAATTTACCCGTGTTTCTTTAGGCGGCGTGCGTGATGAAGCAGAAATCCGCGGTCATCGTCGTACATATATCGGTGCAATGCCAGGCAGGATTATTCATGGTATGCAAACCTGCGGCTGTATGAATCCAGTTTTTCTGCTGGATGAGATTGATAAAATGGCTTCTGATTTTCGGGGTGATCCGGCTTCTGCTCTGCTGGAGGTATTAGATCCGGAACAAAACAACACTTTCAGTGATCATTATATTGAATTTCCTTTTGATCTGTCGCATGTTTTTTGGATTGTAACGGCTAATACGGTAGAAACTATCCCTCCGGCTCTGTTAGACAGGATGGAAGTGATCCAGCTCACAAGTTATACTGAAGACGAGAAAGTAAAAATCGGTGAATTGCATTTACTGCCGAAGGAACGTCAGGCACATGGCCTGACTGCAAAAACTTTGAATATTACGGAAACTGCTCTGCGTCATGTTATACGCGAATATACCCGTGAGGCCGGTGTTCGTAATTTGGAACGAAAAATAGCGGCAGTCTGTCGTAAAACAGCACATCGTATTGTGACGAAACAGGTGAAAAGTGCTAAAGTTACCGAGAAAAACCTGACTAAATATTTAGGACCGGTTATTTTCCTGGAAAGCGATCTGACTGCCAAGGCAGAAATAGGTATCTGTACAGGTTTGGCCTGGACCAGTGTTGGCGGTGAATTGCTGAAGGTAGAAGTACTGGCTACTAACGGTAAAGGCGGCCTGGTATTGACTGGGCAGCTGGGTGATGTTATGAAAGAATCTGCCCAGGCCGGTTACACTTATATTCGTTCCCGTGCCAAAGAGCTGCATTTGGATGAAAAGTTTTATGAAACAACTGACATCCACATTCATTTACCGGAAGGTGCAATACCTAAAGATGGTCCTTCCGCCGGTATAACTATGGTGACGGCTATGGTTTCCGCGCTGACTAAACGTTGCATTAAAGCAGGCATTGCCATGACTGGAGAGATAACTTTATCTGGCAAAGTGCTTCCGGTAGGCGGAATTAAAGAAAAAATGCTGGCTGCGCATCGTTATGGTGTAAAAACTATTCTGCTGCCTGAACAGAATATGCAGGATCTGGAAGAACTTCCTGCTAACGTGCGTGCGGCAATAAAATTCATTCCTGTTAATCATATGGATCAAGTGTTGAAATTGGCTTTGGAGGAGTAAGATGAATAAAGGAAGCTGGGATATTATTCATGCCCAATATATCACTTCTGCTGTCAGAGCAGACCAATATCCGACACCCCCGTTGATAGAGGCTGCTTTTATAGGGCGTTCTAATGTCGGTAAATCTTCACTGATCAATTCGCTCTGCAGACGTAACGGCTTGGCAAGAGTGAGCTCCACTCCAGGTAAAACCCAGACGATAAATTTCTATGGTTTGCAGGCAAAACGTACTACTGAAGGGCAGGAAGAACGTGCTGATTTTTATTTGGTAGATTTACCAGGTTATGGTTTTGCCAAAACAGCTAAAACGAATAAAGATAAATGGTCGGGATTCATCAGTAAATATCTTTCCGGCTCTGATAATTTAGGTTTGGTTTGTCAGCTTATTGATATCAGGCATAAGCCCTTGGACAGCGATATTGAAAGCTATCACTGGTTACTGGACTGCGGGCTGCAGGTTCAGGTTATCCTGACCAAAGCAGATAAACTGTCAAAAAATGCAGCGATGGCTCAAAAGGCATTATTCAAACGAGAGCTGGGACTGGATGACAGCCGTATTATGACCTATTCTGTAACTCAGAATACAATGCGCAGTGAATTGATCGGGCGTATCATGACGGCACTGGAAGGGCATTATTAAGCGAGGGAAATATGTTGAATCGTTTGCTGCTGTTTGTTATGGCAGCCTGTTTGGGAACATTATTTTTAAAAATGGAATTGCCGATACCATATCTTTTGGGAGGTATTTTTGCTGCAGTAGCCTGTAAGGTAGCTGGTTCGCCTGTTACCTGGCCTAAGAATTGGCGTGAATTGGGCTTGCTTGTTGCTGGGTATGGTATTGGCCGTAATTTTACAGCCGATACATGGGAGAAAATGACGCATCAGACCTTTGGGGTGCTGGAAGCCACGCTGGTAGCTGTTGCCGTTGCTGTTTTAATTGCCTGGTGGACAGCCAGGCATACCTCGGCTAATCTGATCAGTTGTGTGATGGGTATTATGCCTGGCGGGCTGACGCAAATGATGCTGATGTCGGAGGATGATCCAAGGGCGGATGCCAATGTTGTTGTCGTTATGCAGACTCTGAGGCTGGTAGGCGTTATTGTAGCAGTACCCTTTTTGGTAATCCATGGTTTAGGCGCACAGGTTATGCAAAACAGTGCTGTTGTTCAGACAACAGACGGTACGCATTGGCTTATTCTGGTCCCATTGTCGTTTTTAGGCGCTTTTGTTGCAACTAAGTTAAAGGTGCCAACGCCGCGTTTGCTGGGACCGATTTTAGCAACAGCGGCAGGGTCGTATTTTTGGGGCAGTTTGCAGCCTGTGCCCGGTTTGCTTATGATGCTGGCACAGGTAAGTATTGGATTATATATGGGGGTAATGCTGGATCCCAAAAAACTTTCGGCTACCAAGGAATTGATGCCTTATATTTTTAGCGGTATCGTTTTGATGATCGGCGTCAGTGTTGTTGTTGCCTGGTCCCTGTCAGAACGGTATGGGTTTTCTCTAGTAACCGCTTTTTTAGCGATGGCTCCTGGCGGAATTGCGGAAATGTGCCTGGCTGGCATGAGTATGGGAGAAGATGTTTCGATTATTCTAACTTATCAATTAGTGCGGTTATTGTTTTTAAATATCTGCGTTCCTTTGGGAATTACTATGTATTTTAAAAATAAAAGTCTTGATTAGCAGCATCGTATCTTACTGAATTTAACAATAAGATATGATGCTATTTTTTTTGCGGGGAATAATATATAAAAAAATATATCAAAAGCCTTGACAAAAGAAATAGTAATAAATATAATTAAGACATCAAATGAATATTGTAAGCTAAAGGTGCTCTACGGAGCTTAATAGAGAAGTCGGTGTAATTCCGACGCGGTCCCGCCGCTGTAACGAGGAGTAAACTTCAAATGCCACTGGTAGTAATACCGGGAAGGTGAAGTGAGCTATGAATCGGAGTCAGAAGAACTGCCTTAGCTACATCGCTGATTGACCTGCGAGAGACGGGGAGGAGATGCTGCAGAGTTCGTATTTTGGGTGAATACGAAGTGCGAATCTTTTGCTATGAATTTCTGACCGTTTTTCTTAATATTATTTTAAGAAAACGGTTTTCTGTTTTTCTGTGCTTTTGTAAGCGCGTTGAGGTCGAAGTGTGATGGCTAGACCTCGGAAATAAGGTCAGCCATCAGTGTATATATTTATTTGTGACAGGCCTGGACAACCTGTCAGGTTTATTGCCATTCTCAAGTTCTCTTTGTGCAAGAACCTTCTTCTCAATTGCCTGCGTAGGGGTGCGCGGCAAGAGCAACCATCACATTTTTTGTGATGGTTGCTTTTTTTTGAGAAGGGACTTATAGAGGCAGTCTCGGTAGGAGATACTCGAACCATTCTGCGATACATAAGTAAGCAAAGTACAGGAGGTGAACATTTACTACCCCGGCACAGAAAATAATTAATGAAAGGATGCCGTATATGGAACAAGATAAAAACCTTACAGCAGAGATTCAGCAGGAAGAAACTTTAGAGGGAGCTATTCCCCCGGTTACTTTTGATGAATTTACGCCGCCGTCCTATGAGGAATGGAAGCAAGAAGTAGTGACTGCGCTTAAAGGCGGTTCTTTTGAAAAGAGTATGTTCACTAAAACTTATGAGGGTATCACCCTGAATCCTATTTATAGATTAGAGGATCAGGAGAAAATCACTCACAATAAAACCTATCCCGGCATGGAAAGCAACCTGCGCGGTGCTAATGCAGGAGGTTATATCCATAAAGTATGGACTATTGCTCAGGAGTGTGATGGAAAAACTCCTGCCGAAGCCAATGAAATGGTCAAATACGAGCTTTTGAAAGGAACTACCGCCGCCAGCGTCGTTTTAGATACTGCGACACGCAAAGGCTGCGACCCTGATAAGGCAGATGTAAAAGATGTTGCCGATATAGGCGTATCTTTGGCTACCGTAGCTGACGTAGAAAAACTGCTGGATGGCGTAGATCTGGAAAAATTTGAAATCGATATTTATGCCGGCGCTTCCAACATCGCTCTTTTGGCTGCTGTGATTACTGCCTGCGAGAAAAAAGGCCTGGCCCTCGAAAAATTACATGGCGCTATTACCGCCGATCCGATTGGCGAACTTGCTTTGGACGGCGAATTAGTTCGTCCGCTGGATGAATATTATGACGAAATGGCACATAGTATTGCCTGGGCTGAAAAAAATGCTCCGCAGCTTAAAACAGTAGTTGTCAATACCGATGTTTATCATAATGGCGGTGCTAACGACGTTCAGGAAGTAGCGTATGCTATGAATGAAGCCGTAACTTATATGCGCGCTATGGAACGCCGTGGTATTGATGTCAACACCTTCTGTCGCCACCTGCGTTTTCATTTCAGTATCGGAGCTAATTTCTTTATGGAAATTGCTAAACTGCGCAGTCTGAAAATGGTTTGGGCGCAAATCGTTAAAAATTGCGGTGGGGATGAAGAAGCGCAAAAGATCAATCTTTATGTCAGCACTTCTACCTTCTGCCAGACGAAATACGATCCTTATGTAAATCTGCTGCGTGCGGCAACACAATCCTTCTCTGCGGTTGTTGGCGGTATGGACGGCATGTATGTCAAACCTTTTGATCATTGCATTCGTCCCAGTGATGTATTTTCCCGCCGTATTGCCCGTAATATCCAGATCATGGAACAGCATGAATTCAACTTTATTCAGCCGATCGATCCTTCCGGCGGCAGCTGGTATATTGAACCGCTGACAGAAGAATTTACGGAAAAAACCTGGGCTAAGTTCCAGGAAATCGAAAGCCATGGCGGCTTACTGGCAGCGCTTGAAAGCGGCAAAGTACAGGCAGCTGTTAAAGCTATTTTAGAAGAACGTTTTAAAAATCTTGCTACCAGAAAAGATCGTGCCGTTGGCAATAACATGTACCCGAACATGACTGAAGAACTTTTGGAAGTGCCTGAAGTCGATTTCGCAGGAATCCTTAAAGCACGCAAAACTGATTTGGAAGTCAATGTAAAAGTACGCGACAATGCTTATGTAGAAGCTGTACTCAGCGACCTTGGCAAACGTGATGCCAGCGAGTTGGGTTCTTTGATCGCTGATGCTGAAAAAGCATTACTGGCCGGAGCAACTATGGGCGAAATTTCAGCAGCTCTTACCGGCAGCGCTCAGGGCGAAAAGGTTGAAGCTATTGCTCCGCATCGCTGGACTGAACGCTATGAAGAACTGCGTATGCGTACGGAAAATTTTGTTGCTAAAACCGGTGCAAACGTTAAAATCTTCCTGGCCAATATGGGACCGATCCCGCAGCATAAAGCACGTGCCGATTTCGTTACCTCTTTCATGCAGGTTGCTGCCTTTGAGGTTATGACAAATAATGGCTTCCCCACTGTCGAAGAGGCTGTTAAAGCAGCGCTTGAGTCCGGTGCCGATGCAACCATCGTCTGCTCGACTGACGCTACTTATCCGGAACTGGCCCCAGCCGTTACGAAAGGCATCAAAGCTGTAAATCCGGAAATGAAGGTATTCCTGGCAGGTGCTCCCAGCGCAGAACTGAAAGAGATCTGTGATGCTGCAGGTATGGATGATTACATCAGCGTCAAATCCAACTGCTATGAAACCTTGCTCCGTATGCAAAAAGAAAGGGGGATGTTCTGATAATGTCCAGAATTCCTGATTTTAGTCAAATTCCCTTTCAGCAGGCACCCGCACAAGGCGACGCCGAGTTTGCTGCCTGGAAGGAAAAATTAAAAACTGAAACCGGTAAATCCTTTGAAGAAAATTTTTACCGTACAATGGAACAAATCAACGTAGCTCCTTTATATGATGTGAATGCCTATAAAGACTGCGAACATCTGCATTATATGGCAGGTATTCCGCCATTTTTGCGTGGACCTTATTCAACGATGTATGTAACCAAACCCTGGACAGTACGTCAATATGCAGGCTTCTCTACTGCAGAAGAATCAAATGCTTTCTATCGCCGTAACCTGGCGGCAGGGCAAAAAGGTCTGTCTATCGCATTTGACCTTGCAACTCACCGCGGTTATGACTCAGATCATCCGCGCGTTGTCGGTGACGTAGGTAAAGCCGGTGTTGCCGTTGACTCTATTTTGGATATGGAGATTCTTTTCTCCGGCATTCCTCTGGATCAAATGTCTGTATCAATGACAATGAACGGCGCAGTGCTGCCTGTATTGGCCTTCTATATCCTAGCTGGTGAAGAACAGGGCGTAGACAAATCAGTTATGGCAGGTACGATCCAAAACGACATTCTGAAAGAATTCATGGTTCGTAATACCTATATCTATCCGCCTACAGCTTCCATGCGTATCATCGGTGATATTTTCGAATATACCTCCGCTTATATGCCCAAATTCAACAGTATCTCGATTTCCGGTTATCATATGCAGGAAGCAGGCGCTACTGCTGATATCGAACTTGGCTATACATTAGCCGACGGTCTCGAATACCTGCGTACAGGTACTGAGCATGGTCTTACTATTGACCAGTTTGCACCGCGTTTGTCCTTCTTCTGGGCAATGGGTAAAAACTATTTTATGGAAATTGCTAAAATGCGTGCAGGACGTATGCTGTGGGCGAAAATCGTTAATTCCTTCGGCCCGAAAAAAACCAAATCTATGGCTTTGCGTACACATTCGCAAACTTCCGGCTGGAGCCTGACAGAGCAAGATCCGTTCAACAATATTACGCGTACCTGTATCGAGGCTATGGCAGCAGCTTTGGGGCATACCCAGTCGCTGCATACTAACGCTTTGGACGAAGCTATTGCGTTGCCGACAGATTTCTCGGCTCGTATTGCTCGTAATACTCAATTGTACATTCAGGACGAAACCAAAGTCTGCAAAGTTATTGATCCGTGGGGCGGTTCCTACTATGTAGAGGCACTGACTAACCAGCTGATTCAAAAAGCCTGGGCACATATCCAGGAAATCGAACAGCTCGGCGGTATGTCCAAAGCTATCGATACCGGTCTTCCTAAAATGCGTATCGAAGAAGCGGCAGCACGTCGTCAGGCTCATATCGATTCCGGCGCCGAAAAAATTGTCGGCGTAAACGATTACCGTCTGGAAAAAGAAGATCCGCTTGATATTCTGGAAGTCGACAACACTGCAGTTCGTTTAGCGCAGATCGAACGTCTGAAAAAATTGCGTGCTAACCGTGACAACGATGAAGTTCGCCGTTGTTTGGACGCTATCACCCATTCCATGGAAACCGGCGAAGGCAACTTGCTGGAACTGGCAGTTAACGCAGCTCGTGCGCGCGCTTCCAAAGGCGAGATTTCTGACGCTGTCGAAAAAGTCTGCGGCCGTCATAAAGCTATCATCCGTTCAATTTCCGGTGTCTACAGCAGCGAATTTGCTGACGAAGATGTTATCAAGGAAGTTCGTCAGATGACAGATGACTTTGAACAGCGCGAAGGCCGTCGTCCCCGTATCTATATTGCTAAAATGGGACAAGACGGACATGATCGCGGGGCGAAAGTTATTGCTACCGCTTTCGCAGATATGGGCTACGACGTAGATATCGGCCCTCTGTTCCAAACTCCGGAAGAAGCTGCGCAGGATGCAGTAGATAATGATGTTCATATTGTTGGTATGAGCTCATTGGCAGCAGGTCATAAAACCTTGATGCCGCAACTAGTAGAAGAACTTAAAAAACGCGGACGTGAGGATATCATGGTCGTTATCGGCGGCGTAATTCCTGCCCAAGACTATGATTATCTCTACGAACACGGTGCAGCAGCTATTTTTGGACCCGGCACCATTATACCTGTCTGCGCTAAAAAAGTACTGGAAGAGCTGAACAGACGCTTGGCGGATTAAGCCATGACAGATACTTATAAACCTTCGTGGGTGCCTGAAGAAGAAAACGATAAATTTGCCTGCCGGGTAATGTACGGTGTTACAGGCGGTCATGAAGGAACTCCAGGTGTAACAGTAGATAAAAAAGACAAAGTAGCTCCGGCTATCAAACGCCGTAAGCTGGAAGTCGACGATTACGTCGAAGGTGTCCTCAAATGTGACCGCGCAATTTTATCACGCGCCATCACTTTGGTTGAAAGTAATGCTGCCGCTCATTTTGAGACGGCACAGCAGGTTATCCAAAAACTGCTGCCTTACACTGGTAAATCGACACGCGTTGGGATCACCGGTGTGCCTGGTGCAGGTAAATCCACCTTTATTGAGGCTCTTGGCACAAACCTGTGTCGTGGCGGACATAAAGTCGCAGTACTGGCGGTCGATCCCTCCAGTACTGTTACCAAAGGCAGTATCCTGGGCGATAAAACACGTATGGAACAGCTTTCACGCGAACCGAATGCTTTTATCCGTCCGTCTCCTTCGGGAGGAACTTTGGGCGGTCTGACTCGTAAAAGCCGTGAAACACTGCTTTTGTGCGAAGCTGCCGGCTATGACACCATTTTAGTCGAGACCGTAGGCGTAGGGCAGAGTGAAACTACCGTACGTTCGATGGTAGATTTCTTTCTGCTGGTCGTATTGACAGGTGCCGGCGACGAATTGCAGGGGATGAAAAAAGGCGTAATGGAACTCGCCGATGCAATCGTCGTCAATAAAGCTGATGGTGATAATAAACAGCGGGCAATGGTTACCAGAGCGGAGTATGAACGTATCCTGCAATTTTTACGTCAGGCTACCGAAAACTGGACGACTCATGCCTATACCTGCTCTGCTTATACAGGAGCGGGAATTATGGAACTGTGGAATGATGTTATCGAAGCCTTTATGAAACAAGGCTGGGGAAATGGCGTGTTAGCTGAACGCAGGAAACAGCAGACGCTTTCCTGGGTATATACCATGGTTGAAGAACATCTGCATAATCTGTTTTATCGTTCGCCAGCCATTATTGGCTGCAAAGAAGAGATCGAGCGTGAAGTAGTGGGCGGAAAAATTTCGGCTACTATGGCGGTTCAAGATCTCATCAACAGATTTGCCGCTGCTGAGCTGAGCGGTGTTAATGTTAAAGACAGCTCGCCTTTTGAAATAAAATAATTTTTAGATTCTCCATTGGGGCGCGGCCACCTGTGGGCCGCGCCATTTTTTAAGGAGGCAATACATATGAATGATAACCCGGCTATTAAAGGACTGATAGAATTAATCGAAAAACGTTATGGATTGGAAGTTCTCGACTCTCACTACGTTCTGGTTGATGAAAAATTTAAACAATATAATATGATGCTGTATGTCAAATTACCAAAACAGATGATTGACGAATTTAAACGCTTATATTCGAATAAAACCAGCGCCATGCATGTTGCGTGGAGCATTGACGATAAAGATAACATTAGATTCCACGCTGCTATTGGCAACAATATCCTTTTGCTTTTAGATTCTCTGCTGTCAAAAGAATAAAAGAGGTGAGCAAATATGACTGAAGACTTTGTCGGTACGAGTGGAAAACTGGAAGAAGAATTCGTTTATGCACCTAATAACAACCTGAGGACAGAAGTGTTTGTTCGCTTTGAACAACGGGCCGCTCAGGAAAAACCGTTGCTTCTTCCAGGCTTGATGGCATTAAAAGAGAAAATGGGTACTTATGATTTTGATAAATATATCAACAGTCTCGAAAATGTCAATGTCAGTGGTAAGTCAATGATCATGCTGACCGGTGATGAAAAAACACGTACTATTTTGGTAAGCCGGTGGCTTCCGCAAATCAGGGACGCCTTTGGAGTAGATAGTGTACGTATTGTCGGTGGTGGACGCGGCGGCATTGATGCTTATTAAAAAATACGCTTATCCCATTAAAACTGGATAAGCGTATTTTTTTAATTGACATATCCCCTATAGGGGGATAAAATAAAAAAAGGAGGCATTGCAATGGAACTTACTCATAAAAGATATTTGAAGATCACGTTTCCTTTCATGCTTTCTTCTGTTGCAGTTCCTGTTATTGGCGCCGTTGATACGGCAGTTGTTGGCAGGCTGGGTTCACCTGACTATATTAGCGCTGTAGCTTTAGGGGCAGTTATTTTCAGTACGATTTATTGGCTTTTGGGATTTTTACGTATTACTACCGCAGGAATGACAGCGCAGGCAGTAGGTAGAGAAGATAAAGAAGAAGTTTTCCTCATATTACTGCGGGCACTGCTGTTGGCTGCTTTAATAGGGTTGCTTTTGTTTGCTTTTCATAGATTTATTTTTGCTGCAGCACAGTTGGTTTTTCAACCGGAAGCAGTAGTAGCTTTACTGATGAAACGGTACTTTGACATTCTGGTTTGGGGATTTGTTCCTTTTTTACTCTATCAGGTCTTAGCTGGGTGGATTACTGGTATTTTACAGATTAAAACTGTAGTGGTACTGGAGCTTGGTACAAGTTTGGTTAATTTTATTTTAGATCTTTGTTTTGTTAATCTATGGAATTTGAATATCGATGGAGTTGCTTATGCGTCTCTTTTGGCGCAATTGGTTGGCTTCATTGTAGCCGTATGCTATATTTTGTGCAGGCAGAAATGCTATTTGGCAATAGTTCGCTGGAATAGTTTTTTTGATAAGGGTGCCTGTCTGAAACTTACTGGCTGTTGTACGCATTTGATGATCAGAACTATATGTATGCTTTTTATGATCAATACATTTATGAGACAAAGCGCTGCTTTTGGCAGTAATATTTTGGCAGCCAATTCAATTTTATTTCAGATTCAGTACATTATAGGCGATATCTTTGCCGGCCTGTCACAATCAGCTGCTCTGTATGCCGGCGTTGCCGTAGGCGAAAAAAATAGCCGTTTATTTTTTGATAATCTGAAAATAAACGGCTTGTGGTCGTTGCTGATGGGTGGATTACTATCGTTTGGTTATTACCTGCTGCGTGAGCCTATTTTATATTGCTTTACTGATTTGCCTGATGTATTGGCTGCTGCTTATGAATATGATATATATATTGTTTTTTTTCCCTTCATTGCTGCACTTGGCATCGTTTATTATGGAATTTTCAATGGTGCGCTTATAACAGCTCCTATCTGCTATTCTATGTTGCTCACAGTGATAGCGTTTCTGATATCTAAAACAGCCCTGATACCGATTTTCGGCAATGCAGGGCTGTGGCAGTCATTTTTAATTTTTTATTTAGGCAGAACAATTTTTTTATTGATTTTCTTACCTTTTCTATATAGAAAACTTGGTTTTAAAAGATCTGGGAAGATTTTTTAACGCAAATAACGGTCAATAGCAATTTCTAAATCAGATAAAGCTTCGGCATCACGGCCGTTTCTTACAGCATGTAAAATGCAATGCTCCAAATGGTCTTTAAGAATTATTTTGGCGCAGTTGTCTAAAGCCTTACGTACTGCCGCAATTTGAATCAGTACTTCAGGGCAGTCACGGTCGTCTTCAATCATCTTTTTCACTGCGTGTATATGCCCTTCAATACGGGCAAGTCTGTTGGTGACTGCTTTTTTATTTTTATGGATATGTATAGATGCCGTTGTCATATTATCACCTCATTTGCATTATAACTGTTAGCGGTTTATAATGCAAATTTACATTTTGATTACTTATTAGTAACATATATAATCAAAATTATTTAGATAATTTTTTACTAAAAGCATTGACAATATAATTAGTAATGCTTATAATTAATACAACAAATCAATATTTCATATAGGTGTTCTACGAACTTAAATGTCGATCGGTGCAAATCCGATGCGATCCCGTCACCGTAACAGGTCAGTCCCCGCACAAGCCGAGGTAATACCTGAAGCCGGACAGCAGCCTATATAAGCATCACTGCTTGACCTGCGAGAGACAGGAAGGAGATGTTTTTAACCACTGAGGTTCTGTTTATGTGAGAGTGGCAGAACCGCTTTGACTGATAACATTTGACCGTCTTCGCGCCTTGAGAAGACGGTCTTTTCTTATGATTGTCGTATGCTTGCCGGTCGAAATATTGATTGTTCTACAGAGTAAAAATGCCGGACACATTTTCACTCTGTCCGGCAGATATATTCTGATTTATTTGCTGTTTTCAAGGCTTTCTTAAAAGAATAGAAAATCCTTTCTCTCCTCCTTCGTTGGCAGGCGTAGGGGTGCGCCTGCCAAAACCATCACTTGAACAGTGGTGGTTTTTTATTTAGTCATGGTGTACTTCGCTGCATGGGTTTACATGGACCATGCAATGTTTTACCTCCGAAAAATTACTTTCAATTGCTTTATGAATATTTTCGGCGATAGTATGCGCTTCCAGTAAAGTCAGGTCGTCGTCAGCGCTTACTTCGACATCTACATAGATGCGGCAGCCAAATTTTCTGGTTTGCAGTACGTCTATGTGGTCAACGCCTTTTTGAGCGCTTATCAGAGCTGTCATCGTATTGATAGTGGCTTCGTCACAGGAGCGGTCGACCATCTTGTCTATGGCATCTTTAAAAATTTCGTATGATGCGTAAACGATCATCAGGCAAATGACTACACTGGCAAGAGGATCTAAAACAGGATAGCCCATACGGGCGCCTAAAATGCCGATAAAGCTGCCTATTGAGGACAATGCGTCACTGCGGTGATGCCAGGCATCTGCCATTAAAGCACTGGAATTTATTTTGGCAGCTGCTTTTTTAGTGTACCAGAACATACCTTCTTTAACGATAATGGAAATTACTGCAGCGATCAAAGCAAGGCTGCCCGGTATTTTCAAATCTTCAGCTGAAGCGTGAAGTATTTTTTCTAAACCTGCGTAACCTATACCAATACCTGTCAGTGCTAAAACTATCGCTAAAATGATGGCGGCGACACATTCCAAACGTTCGTGTCCGTATTGATGTTCTGCATCAGAAGCTTTATTGGATATCTTGACGCCGGCCATAACGATAAAGGTACTGAAGACGTCGGAAGCGGAATGAATGGCATCAGAAATCATTGCGGCAGAATTAGCCAGTATCCCTGCTGCTAATTTACCAACTGAAAGAATCAGATTTACGATGATACTGTTAATAGAAACCTGCATAGCCAGACGCTCGGACTGGATAATTTTATCTTGCATGGTGGATAACCTCCCTGGTGTTACTCTTGCAGCGGAACAGATATAATAAAAACATCTGCGGAACTACTACTGTCCCGCAGATGTTTATTTACGAATCTGCTGCCCGATGGGCCCGGCCGCTAAAACCAAAGGTTTACCGCCTGTTCAGTTTGTACTGTAGCGATATGCAGTGCAAAGAGATTACTTTGATTGTAATTGGTTAGCTGGGGGTTTGTCAAGCAACATTATTTTAATTATTCCGGATTTGACCATAGGTTACTAAAATTGTGCCTTTAGGAGCTGATAGAGCAGGGCATTGATAGAGAATAATGCCATCTTGTTCGGCATTATAGACAGTAATGGTATTGCCAAAAAGATCAGTCAGGCAGCCAAGTTTATCGCCTTTTTTTATTTTGTCGCCGCAATGAAAGCAGGGAAACCAACAGCCGGTGTTGTTCGTTTCAAGATAAATAACGTCTGTAACGTCTATCGGTGTATGTTTGCGCGGTAACGGTGCGCTGTTTGTGAATAACCCCAGCTTGCAAAGTATGTTATGAAGATCTTTTTTATAGGCGTCGATGTCTTCGCGCAAGCATAATCCTGCTCCGCCGCGTTCGATGAGAATAGAGGGGACGCCGGAAATAGCGGCATAATTATAGGCGCCTGTTGTGGCAGTTGAACGAACCATAAATTCCATATCCAGAACCATGGCTGCTTCGCGCGCTTTTGCAGAAATTTCAGCGTTTGGAAGCCCGGGATAATAGACATAAGGATAAAGTTCTTCGTGGATGTCACCACTGTGCAGATCTGCGTAAAAATCGGCTAAAGGGAAAAAATACTGACTAAGCAGCCAGGCTGTTTTTTGGGAAAGTGTACCATTGGCATTACCGGGAAATTCACGGTTCAGGTTTCTGCCGTCATCGGGTGTCACAAAAGCACTGCGAGCCCAGAAACTTTGAATGTTGGCTGGATGTATTATGATCAGGCAGCCCGAGATTGATTCAGGTTCTGTGTCCCGGCCGAGTTCCATGGCAGCCGCGATGCCAGGATATTCACCGCCGTGGATACCTGCTGTTATTAAAAGAGTAGGACCGTCATTTTGACCGTTAATGATAGTGATAGGTATTTCCGTATTAGTGTCCAGGACAGGAAGATAAGTTTGCAGTTTTTGTCCTCGTTCTGCTTTTAAACCTCGAATATACAGAGTATCTGACATTTTTACAACTCCTTTGCTTAGCTAAGCCTTATTTTGTAAAATTTGATACGATTATTTTCATTTTATTCTTGCTAATCAGTATAACATATGATAATATGTTCATACAATAGCTATTATCAATTAATCTCAAAAACATTTTAGAATAACAGCTGAAATACTAAGCTGTATCAGTGAAGGGGAAGTACAGGTGCGGACAAATGTTTTGACAGACAGAGAATATTTGGGAATTACGATACCTTTTATGCTTTCAACGATGACACAGCCATTGATGGGGGCTGTTAATACTGCTGTTATGGGGCAGCTTCCTGATCCTAAGTATATAGCAGCTGTAGCCTTGGGAGCAATCCTTTTCAATAACATTTACTGGTTTTTTGGCTTTCTGCGTGTCAGTACTTCGGGCTATGCCGCGCAGGCGCTGGGATCTGGCTGCAGAGAAGAAGGATTGCTGGCTTTTTTAAGGCCGCTTTTTGTTGCGTTGATAGTCGGTTGTGGATGCATTATTTTTCAGAAGCCTATTTTAACTGCTTATCTGGCTTTAGTAGCTCCTGCTGCCGATGTAGCCGAGCTCTGCGCAGCTTATTATAATATTTTGATTTGGGGAGCTCCGCTGGTGTTATTCAACTATGTATCATTGGGTTGGCTGATGGGACAGACCAGAGTTCGTGCTTCGGTGTTTATGCAGGTTTCAAGTAATGTATTGAATATGATCTTAAGTATGTGGTTTGTGTTTGTGCTGCACTTCGGTATTGAGGGAGTGGCCTGGGCGACACTGCTAAGTCAGCTCTATGGTGCTGCAGTTGGCTGCTGGCTTATGTATCTTTATGGTAAGTTTGACTATAAAAACTTGGATTACAGAACAGTCGTAGAACCCGAAACTTTGTTGAAAATGCTTTCGGTAAATGCTAATTTAATGATTCGTACGGCCTGTCTGCTGACAGTAAATAATGTTATTGCCGCTGCCGGTGCAGCATTGGGGACAGTGGTATTGGCAGCAAATGCCGTATTATTCCAACTGAAGGATATTATGTCGTTTTTGGTAGATGGCATGGCTAACGGCGCCTCTATTTTCTCAGGAAGAGCACTGGGCCAAAAGAGCAGTGCTTTATTTTGGCAGACGCTGCGGATGACCTATAAATGGCTGTTTGTATTGATAGTGCTGCTGGTAGTTGGGTTCTTTTTTGGCAGTACATTTTTAATTAATTGCTTTACAGATTTGCAAGAGGTTGCTGTATTAGCGGCAGCTTACAGAAATTATGTTCTTGTCTATCCTGTAATATCAGGTTTAGGGTTAGCTCTTTATGGGATGTTTACAGGTGCTACTTATACTGCTCCTATACGTAATATGATGCTGATTGCTTTAGCTGTATTTTGGCCTGTTGAGAGAGTTTTGGTACCTTTGTGGGGAAATGACGGGTTGTGGATATCATTTCTGATATTTGTTGGTACTCAATCCTTAATATTATTTTTTTCATTAAAAAAACTTAGAAAAAAGATTTGAAAAATAAAATAAAAGTGTTTACTAAGTATATAGTTTGTGCTAATATTAATACAGCTTAAAATTTTATCAAAGGTGCCGCAAGGTTAAATTAGGGAAGTCCGGTGTAAATCCGGCACGGTCACGCCACTGTAAGCGCATAATGCGTAAGTCAGATCGCAGCCTTTGGTTTTGCCATATCCGCGGGTGACGGATCAGCAGTTAGTTCTTGAAGATTGAATAAAGAGGTCGTTTATGCCTGTTTATACAAATTTTATGATCTCCTGCATCCGTGGTTCATGGTTGCAGGAGATTTTTTTTGTAAGGAGATGGAAAGCGTTGAAAAACAAACAGATTTGGGGCAGGATCGGGCAAATCGTATTGGTGCTCTTGGGGATCAGTTTCGTCACATTTGCTTTGGTAATGCTGTCGCCAGGTGACCCGGTCAGACAAATGATTGCCGGCAATGAGGATATTGTTGTCAGTCAGGTGGAAATTGATGCTTTAAGGCATGAACTGGGATTGGACAAGCCCTTTGTTTTCCAGTATTTAGATTGGCTTGGAAGGGCTGTACAGGGAAACTTTGGATTTTCATATATGGTTAAAAAGCCTGTGGTGGAAGAGTTGATGCAGTCGTTGCCTGCCACATTGATATTAGCGTTGGCGTCTACCTTTTTTATGCTGATTTTTTCGCTGCCGTTAGGCATTTATTCTGCGGTGAAGCGCAACAGTATTTTTGACTATGCCGTTAGGGGACTGACGTTTTTCGGAGTTTCGATACCTAATTTTTGGATGGGTTTAATGCTGCTTTGGATTTTTGGTTTAAAATTAGGCTGGCTGCCAATTGTCGGTGGCAGAGTAAGTCTGGAGACCCTGATTTTACCAGCTACGACGTTGGGTATAGTTATGGCGGCAAAATATACACGTCAGGTAAGGACGACGGTTTTGGAAGAACTCAATCAGGATTATGTTGTCGGTGCCAGAGCCAGGGGAATGAGTGAAAGCTATATTCTCTGGCGGGAAGTATTGCCGAATGCGATGCTGCCTTTGATTACACTGCTGGGCCTGTCCTTCGGCAGTCTGCTGGGCGGCGCGGCAGTAGTAGAGATCGTTTTTTCCTGGCCGGGGCTTGGTTATTTAGCTGTTCAGTCTATCATCTATCGAGACTTTCAGCTTGTACAGGGGATTGTTTTGTGGATAGCCCTTATGTATATGGTCATCAATTTAGTTGTTGATATTTCTTACAACCGGCTTGATCCGCGCCTGCGAAAGGAAGGTAGATAGCATGGAGAATCTTATTAACGGATTAAAGAATAATCGTGCTTTTGCCTTTTCCAGTTTTTTGGTGCTGCTGCTGATAGGTATTGCTTTAGCGGCGCCGCTGCTAGCTCCTTATGATCCGTTGGAAGCTACGATGAAAAATGCTTATCTGCCGCCTTCGAGTGAACATCTTTTTGGAACTGATAAGCTGGGGCGGGATAATTTCAGTCGGGTTTTGTATGGTGCCAGCTATTCTCTGAGCAGTGTTTTGCTGTTGGTAGCGGTCATTTTTGCAGTAGGTACTTCGCTGGGTGTTCTGGCCGGTTATTTTGGCGGGAAGGTAGATACGGTTATTATGCGTATTTCTGATATGATGATTTCCTTTCCCGGAATGATACTGGCCATTGCTATTGCCGGTATCCTTGGCGGCAGTCTGATCAATGCGATTATAGCTTTGACTATCGTTACCTGGACTAAATACGCTCGTTTGGCACGCAGTATGGTATTAAAGATAAAAAAGCGTGATTTTGTCGAAGCGGCAGTTGTCAACGGTGGCAAACCGACACATATTTTGTGGAAACATATCGTGCCTAATATTTTACCGTTAATGATTATTACAGCAGCTTCGGATATCGGCGCTATGATGATGGAACTGGCAGGGCTTTCATTTTTAGGCTTCGGTTCGCAGCCGCCGGCTCCTGAATGGGGATTGATGCTCAATGAAGGACGTCAGCAGCTGCAGACGGCTCCCTGGCTGATGTTTTTCCCTGGTCTGGCTATTTTTCTGACGGTAGTAGTCTTTAACCTATGGGGCGACAGTTTGCGTGATGTGCTTGACCCGCGTCAGGAAGATTAAGTTCAGCTATTGAATAAATTTTTATATACAGTCAATAAAATAAAAAGGATTTGAAAGGGAGATGTATGATGAAAAAAACTATTAAATTTACAGCAGCCGTTGCAATGATAGGTTTGCTGGCATTTACTTCAGCCGGTTGTGGCGGCGATGACAAAAAAGCTGCGGCAGCCAAAGACACTTTGAAATTTGGCGTTACTAATTTTGCCGACAGTCTGGAACCAACAGATAACTACTTTGGCTGGATTGTTATGCGTTACGGCTTAGGTGAATGTCTGGTAAAATTTGATGAAAAAATGAATTCTACTCCTTGGCTGGCTGAAAGCTGGCAGGTCAGCGACGATAAACTTACCTGGACTTTTAAAATCAATGATAAAGCGAAATTTTCAAATGGGAATAAGGTGACTGCTGAGTCTGTAAAAAAATCTATTGAGCGTACATTTGAAAAAGCTGCCCGTGCCAGAGCAATGTTTGAATATGACAATATCAGTGCTGACGGACAGACTTTGACCATCAAAACCCATACGCCTGTTGCTACATTACCGGGAATGCTTGGTGATCCGCTTTTTATTATTATTGACACCAGTGTAACTGACCGTGATTATGCTAAGCAAGGGCCCATCTGTACCGGTCCGTATATGGTCAATACGTACAGTAAAGCTAAAGCTGTTATGGATGCTAATCCTAATTACTGGGATGGCGAAGTACCGTTTAAGCATGTTGAGATCCCGACTATTGATGATCCCAATACACGCGCTATGGCCCTGCAGTCTGGTGAGATTGATATGGCGATCAATATCGCTCCCGGCGACATGTCGTTGTTCAACAACAAAGATAAGTACAATATCAGCACTATTGCTTCCCTGCGTGACGTATTGGCACGTATGAATGTTAAGGAAGGCAAGCCGATGTATGATAAACGTGTTCGCGAAGCTTTGCTGTCATCTTTGGACCGTGAAACCTACTGTAAGGTTTTACTGAAGGACACATTTACTCCTGGCGGGCCGTTGATGCCGCCTTCTGTCGATTATGGATTTGATCAGTTAAAAGATCCTAATACCTATAATGTAGAACGTGCTAAGAAACTGTTGGAAGAGGCTGGCTGGAAAGATACCAATGGTGATGGCTATGTTGATAAAGACGGTAAAAATCTGGAGATGGACTTTATTTTCTACAGCGGTCGTGCAGAATTGCCTTTATTTGCTGAAGCTACCCAGTCCGATGCTAAAAAGGTTGGTATCAAGGTTAACCTGAAAAATGTTGATTACAATGTTTTGGACGGGATTGGTGTACGAGGCGAATATGACTTGCTGATTTCCAATATTCTTACCCTGCAGGCAGGCGACCCCGAGGTCTTTATCAATCAGTACTGGAAAACAAATGTTAACGGTAATAATCCGCAGAACGGCAGCGGTTACAGCAATCCTGCCTATGATGCTCTGAGCGATAAGCTGGCAGTAGAATTTGATCCGGCGAAACGTCGTCAATTAGTAATCGATATGCAGAAAATTATTCTTGATGATGCGGCAACGATTATTTTTGGTTATCCGCAGACAAACATGATCAGTAATACTTCTATTGCCAATGCAGAAATTTTACCGTGTGATTATTACTGGCTGACGAAGGAGATCAAGCCTGCCCAGAAATAATCTGTGGGAAGAAGGGACACTGTAATGCTTTTAAAAGTTACAGATTTGGATATCAGTTACGGCAGCAAGACTACCGTAACTGGCGCCAATATAGAATTGAAAAAAGGTGAGATTTTATCTATCGTTGGCGAAAGCGGCAGCGGTAAAACAACGGTGATACGTGCTATTATGGGCTGTTTGCCGGGTAATGGACATGTAAGCGGCGGCAATATCATTTTTGACGGCAGAAACCTGCTGGATAATACGCCGCAGCAATGGCGTGAAATGTGTGGGACTGAGATTTCTATGATTTTTCAGGACAGCGGTAATATGATCAACCCTATCCGCCGTATCGGCGAACAGTTTATTGATTATATTCTGACTCATGCGCCGCAGATTTCCAGACGGGAAGCCTATGATCTGGCTGTTAAGATGCTTGATGATGTAAGGATGCCCAATCCTGACAATGTAATGCGCAGTTATCCGTTCGAATTATCAGGGGGGATGCGCCAGCGTGTAGGTATAGCTCTGGCGATGACCTTCAGCCCGAAGCTGCTTTTGGCTGATGAGCCTACAAGCGCGCTTGATGTCACAACGCAGGCGCAGATCATCAGGCAGATCGTTGATGTTCGTGACGAATACAATGCCGCGGTGATCATAGTTACTCATAATTTGGGTGTAGCTTCGTATATGTCAAATAAAATCGTTGTGATGCAGAATGGTATGGTTGTGGAGAGCGGACTGCGGGAAGAGATTATCGGCAATCCACAGCATGCATATACTAAGGAACTGCTGGCGGCTGTTCCGGTTGTGGGAGGTAAGCGTTATTATGCCTGAGAACGTAAAATTACACCCGCATGAGAACTGTAACTGCGCCCATGATGGAGTTGCATTACCGCAAGAAATAGTATTGGAAGTAAAAAATCTGACTAAAAAGTTTCAGGTAGATGGCGGCAAGGTTCTCACTGCCTGTGATAAAGTAAATTTAAATGCTTATAAGGGACAGACTCTTGGCATTATTGGTGAAAGCGGCTGCGGCAAAAGTACTTTGGTCAGAACGATTTTACAGATCCATCCGGCGACGGAGGGTGAAGTAATATTTGAAGGACAGAACATTTTGGAATTGAAGGGAGAAGCGCTTCGCCAGAACCGCCGAAAAATACAAATGGTTTTTCAGGATCCTACAGCGGCTTTTAATCCGAAAATGCGGGTAAAAGATATTTTATGCGAGCCTTTATTGAATTTTGGGTTGCTGAAAAATTCTGAAGTTGACGCAAAAGCTGCAGAGTTATTGCAAATGGTGGAGCTGCCGGTGGAATTTAAAGACCGTTTTCCTCATAGTATGAGCGGAGGTCAGCGCCAGCGTTTGGGTATAGCCAGGGCACTTTCTCTGGAACCGCAGATCATTGTCTGCGATGAAGCCACTTCAGCGCTGGATGTTTCTGTACAGGAAAAAATTTGTGAATTGCTGGTACGGCTGCAGCGGGAAAAAGATATTACATATCTTTTTATTTGTCATGATATTGGTCTGGTTGATTTGATGAGCCATCAGGTCGCGGTCATGTATCTTGGTAATGTAGTAGAAAGATTGGAAGGGTGTAGGTTATCGACAGGCAGCGCTCATCCTTATACAAAGGCTTTGATCAAGTCTATTTTTAAGGTAGATTTTAAACCCGGTGAGAGGATCCAGCCATTGGAAGGAGATATCCCCAGTCCTCTGGATCTGCCGCAGGGGTGCCCGTTTCAAAGCCGCTGCGGGCAATGCCGGGAAATATGCCGTCAGGAAAAACCGCCGTTGCGTGAAATTCATTCGGGGCATTTTGTAGCCTGTCATTTCGTTAAATAATTTTTTGGTATATTGCAGCAGTCTTATTGAGTGCTGCAATATAAAAAACTTCTTAAAGTGAATAAATACTTATTTGTTCATATTTAAACACGGTTAAATAAGTACACTTTTAAAAATATAAAATCGGCAAAAGTGTACTTAGCATATATTTTTTTAGGAGTTGATTATGATGAAAAAAACTTTGGTGCTTGCTATGGCAATGGCGCTAGGAGTGACTGCTTCAGCGTATGCCGCTAATCCTTTTTCTGATGTTCCGGCCGGGCATTGGGCTTATGATGCTGTTAACAGACTGGCGGCAGCCGGAATTGTTGATGGTTATGGCGACGGTAATTTTGGCGGCGAACGTCTGATGACACGTTATGAAATGGCACAAATTGTAGCAAAAGCTATGGCTAAAGGCGCTAATGTTGACCGCCTGGCTGAAGAATTCGCCGATGAACTGGACAGCTTGGGAGTACGCGTGGCAGCTTTAGAGAAAAAAGCGGATAATGTGAAGATTACAGGACAAATCCGTTATGAATATGCAGGGCGTGACGGAGATTTTAAGAAAACTAAAGGCAGTGTTGCAAAAAATCGTCTGCGCACTCGTTTATTTGTAAATGGCAGTGTAAATGAAGACTGGACTTATACGGCCCGTATTCAAAATGACCAGAATCTTGCTAATGATTCCGGTGATGAAGATACCAAACTCAATCAAGCCTATGTTACAGGTAAATTGGGTGGATTTAATGTTATGGCGGGTAAAGCGCCTGTATTTTTAGCTAATGGCAACCTTTATGACGATACTGCAGAAGTTATTCAGTTAACATATGGTAAAAATGTAAAAATTAGCGGTTATTGGGGGCAAATTACTGAAAAAGATTCCGGTTATACGGCAGATAAGGCCTATGGAGCCAGTTTATCTGGTAAAATCGGCCGCTTGGATTTAGCTGCCGGTTATGATAAATTTGAAGATTTAGATGCCGGGTTTACGAAAATTTCTAATAACGCGGTCTGGAATGCAGGGGCAAATTATAATTTTGGTGACTTTATTTTAGGGGCGATGTATCTTAATTCTGATATTTCTGATAAAGCTGTTGAAAAAGGTGCTGATACGGACGGCTTTGTCATCAGTGCTGCTTACAAGGGTGCCAAGGCTGCCAAACAGGGGACCTGGGGACTTTGGGGAAATTATTATGATCAGGGGGCAGGTACATTTATTGCTCATACGATGAAAGCTGGTGACTGGGGATACTTCACTAAAGAAGGCTTTAAAGGTTATGGTGTTGGTATAAATTATACTTTGGCCAAGAATATGGTTTATAATTTGGATTACTATGATTTGGAAGGTAAAGAAAGCGGACGTGATTCTCAGATTATTTGGAATCGTTTACAGGTAACCTTCTAAATTTGCAGTAACTGAAGCAGGTATTTTGAGAAAGATTAAGGCTATTTTAACAGGCAGTTTCCATATTAAATGAATGGAAGCTGCCTGTATTATTTTTCTCAAAAATTTCGTAAAATTTTTAAAAAAACTATATATGAATATTTGCTCATGTGTTATAATAAGATTACAGTAAAAGTAAGGAGGCTGGAAAATGAGCAAAACACAGCATGCTTTAGAAAATTTACATGAATATAACAGTCAGGGCTGCGGCCATGATCATCATCACGAAGATGAAAGCGGCCATAACCATAATGCAGCCTGTGGCTGCGGCCATGATCATCATCACGAAGATGAAAGCGGCCATGACCATGATGCAGCCTGTGGCTGCGGCCACGATCATCATCACGAAGATGAAAGCGGCCATAACCATAATGCAGCCTGCGGCTGCGGCCATGATCATCATCATGTGCCCGGGCATGCAGATGACTGTCAATGTGAGCTCTGTCATCCGCATGAGGAATATTGTGATGTCTGCGGAGAAAGCTTGGAAAACTGCATCTGCCGAATGCCTGATGCTGATTGTATAAAGCGAGTTTATACTTTGAAAAATTTAGGCTGCGCCAATTGTGCCGCAAAAATGGAATATAAGATTAAAGAATTGCCTGGAGTGGAATATGCTTCAGTCAGTTTTGTAACAAAACAGCTGCGTTTATCTGCCAAAAATCACGAGTTATTACTGCCGTCTATTCGTGCAATCTGTGCTGCTATAGAATCGGATGTAGAAGTTGTGCCACGCAGTGGGACGATGCCGTTCAATTTTGAAAGCAAGGTATACCTGTTGGAGAATCTGGGCTGTGCCAATTGTGCTGCAAAAATGGAGAAGGCCATCAATGATTTGCCGGATGTTTCTGCTGCAACGGTAACTTATGCTACGAAACAGCTGCGGCTGACAGCTAAGAACCACGCACAACTGCTGCCTCAGATCCAGGCTATCTGCAGTAAGATCGAGGCAGATGTAAAAGTAGTCGAACGTATAGGCAAGCCGGTACTGGCCGAAAATATCAATCAGCGCAAAAAAAGCGGCGGTATCCTTTCAATGTCGGATGAACAGCGTTCTCTGGCCGAAATAGTGCTGGGCGGTATTTTGTTTATAATCAGCGAAATTGCCGGACTTGTGCCGGAAGCTTATCATATTTATTGTCTTGTTGCCGCATATATCCTCTTGGGTGGCAGGATTGTTTTAACGGCTGTTAAAAATATTACCAAGGGACAGGTTTTTGATGAAAACTTTCTGATGACAGTAGCTACTTTAGGTGCTTTTGCTATCAATCAATATGAAGAAGCTGTCGGAGTTATGCTGTTTTATCGGATTGGAGAATATTTTGAGCATCGCGCGGTTGAAAAAAGCCGTGGTCAGATCATGGAAGCTGTCGATATGCGTCCGGAAGTCGTTAATTTGCTGATTGGTGAAGAGGTGCGTGTCATTCCGGCAGAGGAAGCCAATGTCGGTGATATTTTACTGGTACGTGCCGGTGACCGCATTCCTTTGGATGGAGTAGTTATTGAAGGTGAAAGCCTGCTTGATACCTCTCCGGTGACAGGAGAGCCTGTACCAATAAAACGCAGTTTTGGTGATGAAGTTATTTCTGGCTGCGTTAATACTTCGGGGATGCTGAAAATCAGAGTAGAAAAAGTCTTGGCTGAATCTATGGTCACTAAAATTTTAGACTCTGTAGAAAATGCCGCTGCCAGCAAGCCGCAGCTTGATCGGTTCATAACACGCTTTGCACGTATCTATACTCCGTTTGTTGTAGCTGTAGCTGTTTTAACCGCTGTGATACCCGGTTTTATAACAGGCAATTGGGAATATTGGATCTATACAGCTTTGACCTTTCTGGTTATCAGCTGCCCATGTGCATTGGTGCTGAGCGTGCCTTTAGCGTTTTTTTCAGGAATTGGAGCCGGGTCGAAATATGGTATTCTTTTTAAGGGCGGCGTTACAATGGAAGCCCTGAAAAATGTTAAAGCAGTGGTTATGGATAAAACAGGTACCGTGACTAAGGGAAATTTTATTGTCCAAAAGCTGATTCCGGCAGGTGGCATTGAAGAAGATGAGCTGCTGAAGGTTTGCGCTGCCGCGGAACTTGTTTCCAGTCATCCTATTGCTGTCAGTATAGTAAATGCTGCAAAAGAACGCGGGTTGAGACTCGACCGACCGCAGACGTTTGAAGAAATTGCCGGTGAAGGATTAGTTGTTAATGGCCCAGACGGAAAAATTTTGTGCGGAAATAAAAAATTGTTAGAGCGGTTCAGTATCGATTTTTCTGTGCGTGAAGAAGGCAATTATGGTACTGAAGTACTGGTTGCCGGAGCTGGAAAGTATTTGGGACAGATAATTATTGATGATACCTTGAAAGAAGATGCGGTAGCTGCTGTTGCCTCTCTTAAAAAGATGAATTTGACTACAGCAATGCTGACCGGTGATGCGGAAGAAAGTGCTCAGGCAGTGGCACGGGCCGCTGGAATTGACGAAGTAAGAGCAAAGCTCCTGCCGCAGGATAAACTCAATGAGTTGGGCCGCTTACGCAAAAAATATGGTGGAGTGATGTTTGTCGGTGATGGTATTAATGATGCTCCTGTTTTAGCAGGCGCTGATGTTGGCGCTGCTATGGGCAGTGGTGCTGATGCCGCTATCGAGGCAGCAGATGTTGTATTTATGAATTCGGAGATGCAGGCTATTCCCCAGGCAATTGCTATCGCGAAGGAAACAACCAAAATTGCCTGGCAGAATGTATTTTTTGCTTTGGTGATTAAGATTATTATTATGGCGGCAGGTTTAGCAGGCTATGCTTCTATGTGGGCGGCTGTTTTCGCCGATACTGGTGTTTCCGTACTCTGCGTTTTGAATTCCATTCGTATTTTGTATAAAAAAATATAAATATTATCCAATTATTATCAGGACAGCAGATTTTAATCTGCTGTCCTGATTTTTGCAAAGACCTTAAATTTTAAAATTTACCTGTATAATAAAATAATTATACAGGTAAATAAATTTGCTGAAATATTGTGAAAATACCGGGAGTAATAAATTATTGTTGACAAAATAAGTTAGCAGTAGTAAACTTTAAGAGGTTAGCGAGAGCTAACTTTTTGAAAGTGGGCTAGTTAGCGAAAGCTAATATGAGGAGGGCAAAAGTATGATGACATTAAAAGAAGTTCCTATCGGTTCTACAGTAACTATCAAAAAAGTTTGTGCCACCGGACCTTTGAAACGCAGGATCGTTGATATGGGTTTGACAAAGGGTACACCTGTGACTGTCAGAAGAGTCGCGCCACTGGGAGATCCATTGGAAGTGACTGTGCGCAGCTATGAGCTTTCACTGCGTAAAGCAGATGCGCAGAATATTCTGGTGGAATAAATCTTGTTTAAAAGTTAGTGAAAGCTGATTTGAGGAGGAACTATTTTGAGTAAGACATTAGCGTTAGTGGGTAATCCTAATAGCGGAAAAACCACATTATTCAATAATCTTACAGGCAGTAAACAATATGTTGGTAACTGGCCTGGTGTAACCGTTGAACGGAAGGGCGGCAAACTTAAGAAACATGACGGATTTGAGGTCATGGATCTGCCAGGTATTTATTCTTTATCTCCGTATTCTCCGGAGGAAGTAATAACCCGTAATTATCTTTTGGAAGAAAATCCTGATGTCATAGTTAATATAGTAGACGGATCGAACTTGGAACGTAATCTGTATTTAACGATGCAGCTTTTGGAAATGGGCTGTAAAGTTGTAGTTGCGCTCAATATGATGGATCTTGTCAGAGCTAACGGTGATGTACTGGATGCGGACTTGCTCTCTAAAGAGTTGGGGTGTCCGGTAGTGCCGATTACAGCTACTAGCGGTGAAGGTGTTGAGCAGCTTGTGGCGAGGGCAGTGCAGATTGCTCAAACACAATGTGACAGAAAAGACCCTAACAGTTTTCCGGAAGAAGTGGAACGCATATTGCAGGAAATTGGCGAAATGGTAGCGCCGATGCCGCAGGTAGAACGCCGCTGGCAATTAGTCAAAGTGTTGGAACGTGATGGGCAGCTGCTTGAAAAATTGAAATTATCTCAAGGGGTGCTTGATAAATTAGAGGTCTTGATTACCCGTTTTGAACAGCAGGCTGATGATGATGCGGCAAGTATTATTGCTGCCGGGCGTTATCAGAAAATCGATGCAATGCTGCGCAGCTGTTATAAAAGCGCCAATGTTGATTATGCAAGCACTGTTTCAGAAAAAATAGATCGTGTTGTAACTAACCGTATTTTGGGATTGCCGATATTTTTAGGCATCATGTGGGCTGTTTACTATATTTGTATCCAGACCCTGGGCGATGAAACTATCGGCTGGATGGAAGAGTTATTTGAAGGTATCAGTGAATATGTAGGTACTTTGCTGGAAGCCGTAGGTGCTTCTGAAGTTATGTCAGGGCTCGTACTTGATGGAATTATTGGCGGTGTTGGTGCCGTACTTGGCTTTGTACCGCAGATTTGCCTTTTATTCTTATTTTTGTCTTTCCTGGAAGACTGTGGCTACATGGCACGTGTTGCTTTTATTATGGACCGCATTTTCAGGCAGTTCGGGCTTTCAGGCAAGTCGTTTATTCCGATGTTGATCGGCACCGGCTGCAGTGTTCCCGGTATCATGGCGGCACGTACGATTGAAAATGAACGTGACCGCAAACTGACGATTATGCTGACGCCGTTCATTCCCTGTAATGCTAAACTTCCGGTATTTGCTTTGTTTGCGGCAGCTTTTTTCCCAGAGCAGTCCTGGGTCGGTCCTTCGATGTATCTCTGGGGTATAGTGATGGTTGTAGTTTCAGGTATTCTGTTGAAAAAGACCAAAGCTTTTGCAGGTGAACCGGCAAACTTTGTTATGGAATTGCCTGCATATCACTGGCCGCGTGTAAAAGATATTCTTATTCATACCTGGGAACGTGCCCGCGGTTTTATTGTTAAAGCCGGTACGATAATTTTCCTGGCCTCCGGGTTGGTATGGTTACTGCAATCCTTTGATTTTTCATTTGAAATGGTTGATGCTCAGGACAGTATGATGGCTGTTATCGGTCATTATCTGGCACCTGTATTTGCTCCGCTTGGCTTTGACAGCTGGCAGACTGCTTTTGCAGCAATTACAGGCTTCTTAGCCAAAGAAGTAGTTGTTTCTACATTTGGTATTTTGGCCGGTGTTGCTGAAGCCACCGAAGAAGATCCTACTTTGATTACCACTATTCAAAGCATGTTTACGCCTGCCAGCGCGTATGCGTTTATGATTTTTACTCTGCTGGCATCTCCGTGCTTTGCTGCTATTGGCGCGATCAGGCGTGAGATGGGCAGCTGGCGTTGGACTTTCTTTGCCCTCCTATATCAAACAGGCTTGGCATATTGCATGGCTTTGCTGATATATCAGATCGGCAGCAGAATGTAATTACTGTGCTGTAGTTTGATGTTTACTTTAAAAACGCAGGCTTTTGCCTGCGTTTTTATTTTTCATATTGTTCACAAATCTCGCAAATATATTAATAATGGCGGGTTCAGTGAATTTTTTACGGTGTTTTTATATAAATAATTTTTAAAGGTATAGTATTTTTATGGCTGATGTGAGAAAATAATATATGTCTGAGTTTAAAAGTTTGAAGTTGTCAGGGATCAAAGGAGCGCAGAATATTGGAACCGATAAAGAGACAAAGAAAAGAGTCTGATTCAGTATATACGATTATGCTGATACCTCATAAAGGGCACGAGCCCAGGAGTATCCATTTTCGCATCAGCCTGTTGAAAAAGGCTGGTATTGTTTGCGGCCTGCTCTGTTTACTTGGTGCTGGTGTTCTTTTTAAGTCTTCGCATATTTTGTACAAGGCGCATCAGGATCAGCAGGAATTGTTGACCTACAGGAGTGAAAAAGCTGTTCAGGAACAGAAAATAGGTCAGCTTTTGCAGGAAAATGAAGCTATTGAAAAAGAAATGGCAGAACTTTCCAAGCTGGAAGAGGAGGTTCGGCGTGAACTTGGTGAAGGGGCAGTGCAGCCTTCTCGTTCCGGTATCGACCGCAGTCAATACCTTGGACAAGGCGGCCCGCAGGCAGCTAAAGTAGAAGCTGTTGATATTTATTCCGCACAGAACAAGGTGCTGCAGGAAAAGGTAAAAGACAGAAAAGTTACATTAGGTGATTTACTTGGCAGATTACGCGAGTTAAATCAGCGCAAGGCAGCTACGCCGACACTTTGGCCGACTAATGGAGGTACGATTACTTCATATTTCGGCGGCCGCAGCGATCCTTTCGGCAATCGTTCTTATGACTGGCATCCGGGTCTTGATATTGCCAATGACTATGGTGCTCCGGTCTATGCCAGCGCGTCTGGTACTATCGAAGAAGCCGGTTGGGTTTCCGGTTATGGACGTTATGTAAGAATCCAGCATGGTTACGGTTATGAAACAGCTTATGGCCATATGAGTGAATTGGCAGTGCAGGCAGGGCAAAGCGTAAGTAAAGGTGATATCATCGGTTATGTAGGCAGCAGCGGGTACAGTACCGGACCGCATGTGCATTTTGAAGTGTTGGTCAACGGGCAGACGACAGACCCGTTAGAATTAGTAAGATAATCAAAGGAGAAGACTATGTTTGGGAAAAATAAAAAAGATATAGTAGCAGTCAGTACTTTACCTTTGGAAGAGTTTGAGTTTCTGCTTGGAAAAAATTCGATCCTGTGCGGCAATTTGCAGACTAAGGGCGCGTCCCGTATTGATGGTCACTTTAAGGGTATTATTGTTTCGGAGAACGATGTTTTAGTCGGTCCCAACGGTGTGATAGAAGCGAATATTTTTGGGGAAAACGTTACTGTGGCCGGGAATGTTACCGGTAATATAGTGGCCCGCGGCACTTTAGAGATTTTAGCCTCTGGAGTTTTAAACGGTGATATTAAAGCGGGAAATTTAGTGGTTGAGCCAGGTGCAGTTCTGCGTGGCAACATCGGCGGTATCGAAGGCATAGAAAACCCTGAGCTGCCTCAGGCTGGCGTTTCTGAGTAATAATAGAGTTTTGTTTTTACAAATAGCCGATTCGAGAAGAAATACTTGACACTGCAAGCGGCAATTGATAATATTATAGTTATCTAAATTTATATTTTAAATGACGATGACCGGGAGTAGTAAAAGTACTGAGTTTACAGAGAGGGTATGCCAGGCTGCAACGTACCTAGCTTTATGGCTTTGAAGTCGTCCGTGAGTCGGTGGGCTGAATTAAAGTAGGTCTATCCGTTAGCGCACGTTACGCGTTCCAAGTGCCCAGATTAAACCCTGATTTCAGTCTGGGAAAATAGGTGGTACCGCGGAGTTTTTCGTCCTGTTCTTAATTTGGAACAGGACTTTATTTATTTTTAGGAGGCAGTAAAATGGCAGAAGAACACAATATTCCCAAAGTTTATGATCCGGCTTCGGTCGAGAAAAAATGGTATAAATATTGGGAAGAACACCGTTATTTCCATGCTGAGGTAGAAGCGGATAAAAAGCCGTTCAGCATTGTGATCCCCCCGCCGAATATTACCGGTCAGCTGCATATGGGACATGCGTTAGATAATACTTTACAGGATATTTTGATCCGCTGGCATAGAATGATGGGAGACAATACTTTATGGATGCCCGGTTATGACCATGCGGGATTGGCTACTCAGATCAAAGTAGAAGAGGTTTTAAAAAAAGAAGAAGGAAAGACCAGGTATGACTTGGGCCGTGAAGAATTTATTAAACGTGTCTGGGAATGGAAAGATAAATATGGTGACCGTATCATCGAGCAGTTAAAGAGTTTGGGTGTTTCCTGCGATTGGGAACGCAAGCGTTTTACGATGGATGACGGTTGTTCACAGGCAGTTCGCGAGGTTTTTGTTTCTTTATACGAAAAAGGGCTTATTTATCAGGGAAGCCGTATCACGAACTGGTGTGTTAACTGCAATACTGCTTTAAGTGATATTGAGGTTGAGCATGAAGATGATGCCGGAAATTTGTGGTATGTTCGCTATCCTGTTGTCGGTGAGATGGAAACTTATCTTACGATAGCTACTACACGGCCTGAAACGATGCTGGGTGATACTGCTGTTGCAGTCAATCCTGAAGATCCGCGCTATGGTCATCTGGTTGGAAAAATGCTGCAGCTGCCGTTAACCGAACGTCAGATCCCGATTATTGCTGACAGTTATGTCGATTTAGAATTTGGTACAGGTGCTGTAAAAATTACTCCTGCTCATGATCCTAATGATTTTGAAATGGGCATGCGTCATAATTTAGAGAGTATCGTAGTTATCGGTATGGATGGCTATATGACTGAAGAGGCCGGCAAATTTGCAGGTCAGGAACGTTATGAATGTCGTAAAAATCTGGTCAACGAACTGCAGGAAAAAGGCTACTTAGTAAAAATAGAAGAGCATAATCATGCTGTAGGTCACTGCCAGCGCTGCCGCAGTGTAATAGAACCGTTGGTTTCCAAACAGTGGTTTGTAAAGATGGAGCCGCTGGTAAAGGCTGCTGTAGATTGTGTTGAAGACGGAAGAACACAGTTTGTTCCCGAACGGTTTACCAAAACTTATACCGGCTGGATGGAAAACATCCGTGATTGGTGTATTTCCCGTCAGATTTGGTGGGGGCACCGGATTCCTGTGTGGTATTGTGATGCTTGCGGCGAGGTTATTGCGTCACGCGTTGATATTGATAAATGCCCGAAATGCGGTGGGGCGGTACATCAGGATGAAGATGCTTTGGACACATGGTTCAGTTCAGCTTTATGGCCGTTTTCTACTATGGGCTGGCCTGAAAAAACGGATTTGTTAAAGCAATTTTATCCAACTAGCGTTTTGGTGACAGGCTATGACATCATTTTCTTCTGGGTTGCGAGAATGCTGATTATGGGTATGGAGTTTATGAAGGATATTCCTTTTGATAAAGTCTTTATTCATGGTTTAGTGCGTGACAGCCAGGGACGTAAAATGAGTAAATCACTCGGCAATGGTATTGATCCGCTGGAAGTTATTGAAAAGTATGGCGCTGATACTTTAAGGTTTATGCTGATCACAGGCAATACTCCCGGTAATGATATGCGTTTTTACTGGGAACGCGTAGAAGCAACACGCAATTTTGCTAACAAGATCTGGAATGCATCGCGCTTTGCATTGATGAATATGGAAGGTTATAATGCGGAAGCCAAGCTGGCTCCATATACGCTTGCGGATCAATGGATACTTTCGCGGCTGCAGCATACGGTCAAAGATGTTACTGAACTTTTGGGTCGGTTTGAGCTGGGTGAAGCAGGACGTCTTATTTATGATTTTATTTGGAGTGAAGTTTGCGACTGGTACATTGAACTGGCTAAGCCGCGGCTTTATAATAAAGAAGATGCTGAGGCAAGAGCTGCGGCGCAGCATGTCCTGGCAGAGGTGCTGACATCAGCGATGAAATTACTGCATCCGTATATGCCTTTTATTACTGAAGAAATCTATCAGTGCCTGCCGCACGAAAGAGATAGTATCATGATTGCGCCGTGGCCTATTGCTGATGAGAGCTTGTTTGATGATAAAGCAGAAGTTGGCATGACGGCAATTATGGAAAGCATCAAGGCTATTCGTAATATGCGTGCGGAAGTCAATGCTGCTCCAGGCAAAAAGGTACCGGCTATTTTGTTAGTGAATACTGAACTGCGTGAGATCGTTGAAGCCAATAAAAATTATATCAATTTGATGGGCAGTATCGATGAGCTTACAATTGATGATATTGGCTCCGGCAAGCCTGAAAATGCTATGGCCGCTGTTATTTCCGGAATCGAAGTGTATTTACCTCTGGCAGGATTGATCGATGTAGAAAAAGAAACCCAGCGTCTTAATAAAGAACTGGAAAGTATGGATAAAGAAATCAAACGTGTTACCGGTAAGCTAAATAATGCAGGCTTTTTGGCGAAGGCTCCGGCTGATGTAGTTGAAAAGGAAAAGGCTAAAGCAGAGGAACTGAGCGGTAAAATGGAAGCCGTGCAAGAACGTCTGACTTATTTGGCAACTTTAAAGTAACAGCCGAAGCGGCGCGGATACTCCGCGCCGCTTTTTGTGTTTTTTACTGTCGTAATTAATTGGAGGTTAAAATGAATTATCAAGAGACGTTGGCATATCTGGATAGTTTGGGAAAATTTGGCATTCGGTTGGGAATGGAACGTATTGAAGGATTATTGCGGGAATTAGGGAATCCTGAAAGAAAAATAAAGACTATTCATGTTACAGGAACAAATGGCAAAGGCTCTGTCAGCAGTATGATAGCGAATATTTTGCTTGCTGCTAATTTGAAAACAGGTAAATTTACGTCACCGCATTTGGTCAAATATAATGAAAGACTTGTTATCAATGGGCAGGATATTGATGATTATAGTTTCGCAGTTCTGATTACTGTTGTGAAAAATGCAGCAGAGAGTGTGGTAGCAAAGGGGATTTGTGAGCAGCCGACACAGTTTGAGGTCTTGACTGCTGCTGCTTTCCTGCATTTTGCTTTGGAAAATGTTGATTATGCAGTAATTGAAGTAGGGATGGGCGGACTTTGGGATTCAACTAATGTCATCATCCCGGTTGTTTCTGTTATTACTAATGTCAGTCTGGATCATACTGACCGCTGCGGCGCGACCGTAGAACGGATTGCGATGCAGAAAGCAGGTATCATTAAGGAAAATGTTCCGGTGGTAACGGCCGCAGATGGAGATGACGCGCTGGGTCCGATTAAAGCCGTTGCGATGTTCAAGCAGGCCAAGCTGTATGCTTATGGCAGTGCTTTTTGGGGTACAGAAGTGAAAAGCTCTATGGAAGGACAGACTTTTACTTTGCATGCAGGTGAGTATTACAGCTCGGACTACAATATTAATTTACCGGGCGAACATCAGATAGTGAATACATCTGTAGCTGTAGTTGCTGCTAAACTTATCTCCAAACAGGACGACAGGATCAATGAATTAGCTTTGCATATTGGTGTTGCTAATACTATTTGGCCAGGCAGATTAGAGCGTATTTCGCAAAAACCTGATGTGATTTTAGATGGAGCGCATAATCCGGCTGGAGCAGATGCTTTAAGGAAAGCTCTTGATAAATATTATCCGCAGCAGAAAAGGACGTTTGTTTTTGGTATGATGGGTGATAAAGATATGCAAAGCGTCATAGAGAAGCTTATCAGACCTATGGATACCGTCTATACGGTAAAGGCAGACGAGGGTGACAGAGCAGCAGCTGCTGAAGAATTGGCCGGTCTTATTGGAAATCAGGCTGTAGCTATGGATAATTTAGCAGTCGCGTATGAAGCAGCTGTAAACGGAACTGATGCAGACAGTGTAATATGTGTATGTGGTTCCCTTTATTTGGTAGGGAATTTTAAGAATATGCTTTTGAAAGCAAAAGCTGGGTGTCATTGATGACTGCTGCGGCTGTAAAATATGCCAATTTGGAAAAATATGTATATTGGCTGTTGCTGGCTACAATAGCTGTTATACCGCTGCAGCAGGAAGTTTCGGCAGCAATGGTGGCAATTACTGGTATCAGCGGTTTTATTGTTGCGTTTTTGCGGCGACATGAAAAAAGGATGCCTGTTTTACCGCGTTTTGTACAGATTTTGTTATGGTTACTGCTCTTACTTGGTTATTGGTCTCTGCATAATTCAGCTGATGAGGTACTGTCTGCTTACAATTTTATTTATGTTGTCGGTCAGTACGCTCTATTGGTCTGGCTGCTATTGCATTATGCTGTTGATAAAAAAACATCTGCAGTTGGTGACTTGGATTTCCGTCAGTGGCAGAAGTGGCCCCGGCCGCTGCAAATAATAAGTGTGTTTTTGGGAATGTCCTTGTTTGTTGCGGGATACGGCATTGTGCAGCATTTTACCGGTGTTGTGCCTACTGAGGCCTGGGTTGATAATGATGCCTTTCCGGAATTGAAAACACGTGTTATTTCCACTTTGGTCAATCCGAATATTTTGGGCGGATATCTGGTACTGGTTATTGCATTGATGACAGGCTTGCTTAGTACAAGTAAAGAAAAAATGCTGCGCCTGGTATTTGGCGGCGGCATTTTAATAGCCGGGCTTTGTTTGCTTTACACATATTCACGTGGGAATTGGGTCGCTTTAGCTGTTGGGTTATTGCTGTTTTGTATATGCTTTTGCCGTCGGGCGTTATTGCCTCTTATAGGAGTTTGTATTTTGGGGATGTGGTTTGCCCGCGGCGCGGTATGGCATAGAATAATTTCTATTTTCGGGACAGAGGATACTTCTGTTGCTCTTAGATTTGCTTATCTGGAAAGCACTTTATTTATTATTGAAGAGCATCCGTGGGGCGTTGGCTGGTACGGATATCAGTTTATTTATCCGGAATATGATTTTTATCTTAACAATCCTGATGTCATTATGTATCATTGTCACAATTTATTACTGAATATCACAGCAGAACTTGGTTGGCAGGGCTTGGTAGTATTCTTGCTTTTATGGTTTTGTGTCATCTGGAAAGCTGCTGAACTGGCTCGCTTTGGTAAAAGCAGGTGGCTTCAGGGGTTTGGCAGAGGTTATTTAATGGCGGCTGCAGGTATTTTTGTGGGCGGTTTGACTGACCATGTTTATTTTAATATGCAAATGGGGCTTTTGTTTTGGCTTTTTGCAATTTTAATAATGGTCTGTTCAGAATTTAACAAAAAATTAACAAAAGCATAACCATAAGAAGAAGATTTAGATTTAGCTTTACAGGAAAAAGTTGGCAAGTTACAATAAATTTAGGGAAATATGGAATCGTAGGGGGAACGGAATGAATTTAAATGACGTGCAAAAACTTTTGGACGCTAAAATCTGCGTAGGTGAAGAATATCTTGGTCGGCAGGTTGAAACCTGCTGCGGGTCCGACCTTATGAGTGATGTTTTAGCCTTTACCAAATGTAAAACTCTGCTTTGTACAGGATTGGCTAATATGCAGGTTATAAGAACAGCGGATATGACTGATTTATGCGGTGTGATTCTTGTAAGAGGCAAGCTGCCCGGAGAAGATATGCTGAAAGAAGCTGCCCAAAACAAGCTCCCGATCATGTCGACAGAATATACGTTGTTTGAAGCCTGCGGAATTCTTTACAGCAATGGCTTGAGAGGCTGTTCCAGAAAGGCGGAAGAGCGATGAGTGATTCTAAATCAGTGAAAATACATTATGATGTTGCCGGTGATGATTTTGATAGGGCTGGTGAAGCTTCTGCCGGGTTAAAGCGTTTACTGCAGAAAATAGGCGTACCGGCAGATATAATCAGGCGTATTGCAATTGGGACCTACGAAGCTGAGATGAATGTAATAATCCATGCCGGCGGCGGCCAGGTTGATGCTGAAATTTTTCCTGAAGAAACGGTTGTATATATTGCGGATCAGGGCCCGGGAATCCCTGACATCAAACTGGCAATGCAGGAAGGCTGGTCTACAGCACCGGACCATGTAAGACAAATGGGCTTTGGCGCCGGCATGGGTCTGCCGAATATGATGAAATGTTCAGATGATTTTGATATCCAATCAACAGTTGGTTCCGGGACTAATATAAAGATGAAATTCAAACATATCAGTGAAGACTTATAAGAGGGGTGATACGATGGCTGGAGGGTATTTTCATTCCATACGCCTTTTACGGTCTCAATGCCAAGGCTGTGTAACGTGCGTTAAAGCTTGTCCGACCGAGGCCATTCGTGTCCGCAATGGTAAAGCAGAACTTATAGAAGCACGTTGTATTGACTGTGGCGAGTGTTTACGGCGTTGTGGTTATCATGCTATTGTGGCTGAAACGGATAAACTGGAAGAAACTGAACAATTTAAATATAATATCGCTTTGCCTCCGCCTTCTTTATATGCGCAGTTTCCGCCTGAAATAAGTGCGGCGGCGATTTGGGAAGGGCTACATAGACTTGGGTTTGATGAAATTTTTGATGTAGCAGTAGCTTCTGAATATATTTCTTTGGAAATAGCTGCTTACCTGAAAAATTATAATGGTGGCAGAAAACCTTTGATTTCCTGCACTTGTCCGGCGGTTTTAAGGCTGATTCAGGTCAAATTTCCGGAACTCATCAAACAGGTAGTGCCTGTACTTCCGCCGACAGAAGCTGCGGCTATTTACGTGAAAAATGAAGTTATGCAGCGTACAGGCTTAAAGTCTGAAGAAATAGGTGTCTGGTTTATTGCGCCTTGCCCTTCAAAAAATGCTAATATCAGGCAGTCCGTTGATGTTCGGCATACGCAAATCAACGGCAGTTTGAGTATTTCAGAGATTTATGGAAAAATATTAAAAACCATGGGCGGAGAGATTAAGCCGGAGAAAAAAGTAACTGCGGGATCTTCTTATGGTATGAGTTGGGGCAGTTATGGTGGGGAATTGGAAGCAGCTGGTATTGAAAACGGTCTGGCTGTACACGGTATTAATGACGTGTACGAGGTGCTGGAGCAGATTTCCCTGAATAAGATGCGTGATGTCGATTATGTAGAGTGCTCTGCCTGCAGTGGTGGCTGCATTGGCGGACCTTTGACTGCTGAGAACAAATTTGTTGCTGAGAAAAATTTGAAACTAAGACTGAGTATTATGCGGCAGAATGAACCGGATGACCGTCTGGCTACCATGGCGCAGAGCATGATATGTGAGGATTTCCCAAAATCGGCTTCCTATGTAAAAAAATTAATTCCGCGGCCGATGATGCAATTAGATGACGATATTTTGGAGGCCATGAAAAAATTTGAACAGATGGAAGAAGTGCTCAGATCTTTGCCGGGATTAGATTGCGGAGCCTGCGGAGCACCGAGCTGTCAATGCCTGGCGGAAGATATCGTTCAGGGTAAAGCCAATGAAATCGACTGTATTTTTAAATTAAGGAGCAGTGTAAAACGTCTGGCACATGGTATGCTTGAACTGGCAAAGCAGATACCTATCGCCAGTGAGCCGGAAGAAGAACTGCGGGAGGATGGTGAAAGTGATGCAAGTACGTGAAGTTATTGAAATTTTAGGGCTAAAGCTGATGACACATGAGGTTCCGGTAGATGTAGATGTTATTGGTGGCTATGCCTCTGATCTTTTGAGTAATGTTATGGGTCAGGCGGCTCCCGGTATGATTTGGGTGACAATGCAGGGGCATCAGAATATAGCGGCAGTAGCTTCTTTGATCGGTCTGTCCGCAGTTATTGTGGCCGGTGATGCGCCTATAGAAGAGGATACCTTGAAAAAAGCAGGACAGAACGACGTTTTGATACTGGCTACATCTTTACCTGCTTATGATGTCATTGGAAAGCTTTATGAACTTGGTATCAGGAATGTAAAATGAAAACCGTTATCGGAGATTTTCATATCCATACATTACTTTCCCCCTGTGCTGAAATTGAAATGACGCCGCATCATATAGTGATGCAGGCTGCTGAATATGGTATACAGCTGCTGGCGGTTACTGACCATAATGCTTCGGCTAATGCTGTGGCAGCAGTTCAGGCTGGCGAACGTTATGGTATTAAGGTGTTCCCGGGAATGGAAGTGGAATGTAGGGAAGAAGCGCATATAGTTGTTCTGTTTGATAATCTGAAACAGCTGCGGCGGTGGCAGAAAATAGTGGATTTTTCAATGCGCGGGCTTAAAAATATTCCTGAGCGGTTTGGAGCGCAATTTGTCGTTGATGATGATGATAATTTTGTTGCAGAAGAAGAAAGAATGCTTTTAGGACCATTGCAGCTATCTGCGCAGGAGGTTGTACGAAAAGTAAATGAAATTGGCGGGCTGTGTTTAGCTGCCCATATAGATAGACCTGCGTATAGTTTGCTGGTACAGCTGGGATTTATTCCTGGAGATATGGGCTTGGAAGGAGTAGAGATAAGCCGGAACAGTTTAGCAGAGCTGACGCAGCTCAGATTAAAAAAATTATCGGGAAATCTGCCTTATGTTACTAATTCTGATGCTCACAGAATGCTTGAATTTTTAGAAGGGCCTAAGAATAAAATTACTATTCAAGAGGCAACTATTTCAGAATTAAAACTTGCACTTGCAGGAAAAGAGGGGCGCAGTTGGCTTCCGGGTTATTTTATTAATGACCTTAAATATTAGTTACACTAAAAGTATAAAGTATACACTATTCATCCTGAAAAATGATAAATAGTGTTGATTATATATGTTTTTTTTGCTATAGTAGTATTCGTACATTAAAGTTTAGGGAAATGGAGAGTGTACTATGAATATGGTTGACAAAAAATGCAGTTGCTGCGGCGGAGAAAATCCTGAAAAGGTACAGATTGATGCTATTCTGACTAAATATCAGGGAAAAAAAGGATCGTTGATCCCGATTTTGCAGGAAGTACAGGCACTGTACAATTATTTGCCTAAAGATGCTTTAGAGTACATTGCTGCCAGTACAGGAACACCCATTGCTCAAATTTATGGTGTTGTTACTTTTTATTCCCAGTTTCACCTTAATCCGCGCGGGCGCAATATTATCCGTGTTTGTCAGGGAACTGCCTGCCATGTACGTGGCGGTAAGGTGATTTTACAGACTATTGAAAAAGAGCTTGGCATTAAGGCCGGACACACTACGGAAGATCTGCGGTTTACTCTGGAGACGGTTGCCTGCATCGGCGCTTGTGGTTTAGCACCGGTTATGCAGGTTAATGAAGATACTCATGGACGTTTGACCCCGGATAAGCTATCGGCTATTTTGGCGAAATATCAATAACAATCATGCGTGAATTGTCTTTGCATATCCTTGATTTAGCGCAGAATTCCATAGAGGCAGGGGCCCATAATATAATAATAGAAATAAATGAGAATGAAAATGGATTCTTTGTTTTTCGTATCAGCGATGACGGACATGGCATGAGTGATGAAATGGTGCAGAAGATTCGTGATCCCTTTGTGACTACGCGGACTACACGCAAAGTGGGTATGGGAATACCGTTTATGGACATGGTCACTAAACAATGCGGAGGACATTTGTCGATCCAATCTCGTAAGGGTGAAGGCACTGTCGTAGAAGCTGCTTTTGCAAAGGATAATATTGACCGCCCGCCTTTGGGTGATATTGTATCAAGTATTAAAGTGCTGCTGGTGGGCACGCCGTATCTGGAACTGAAGTTTATCTATAAGATAGGCACATCAGGATTTGATATTGATACAAGGGTTATAAGATCTATCCTTGGCGATGAAGCTGACTTTACCAGACCTGAGGTTTATACATGGCTTGAAGAATATTTAAAGCAGGAAATATCGCAGTTGCGGTGTAAGCAGGAGGTATAAAATGAAAACGTTGGAAGATTTGAAGGCCCTACGTGAAAAACTAAAGGCAGATATGAAAGTCCGTCAGAATGATGGCACTAAAATAATCATCGGTATGGGTACATGTGGTATCGCTGCAGGTGCACGCGAAGTGATGGCGGCCGTTTTGAATGAGCTTGCTGTGCGTAAACTTAACGATGTCCAGGTACAGCAGACGGGCTGTATTGGTATGTGTGAAAAAGAGGTCCTGGTAGACATTGTTCGTCCCGGAGAACCGCGTATTACTTATGGTAAAGTAAAACCTGAGGACGTGAAAAAGATCATTGCAGAACATGTTGTCAATGGCCGTATTGTTGAAGAAATGGTTGTAGGCAAAATTATGCAAGACTGATTTGATAAGATTTGGAGGGAAATCATATGCAGCACATTAGAGCACACGTCCTGATTTGCGGAGGAACAGGATGTAAATCTGCCGGTTCAAAGGAAGTACAGCTTGCTTTCAGCCGGGCTATTGAGGCTAAAGGACTGAGCGACGAGGTCATGGTAGTAGAGACTGGCTGCCACGGTTTCTGTGAACATGGTCCGCTGGTTATAGTGTATCCTGAAGGTACTTTTTATTGCCAGGTAAAAGCTGAGGATGTAGAAGAAATAGTTGAAAGTCATTTATTTAAAGGCCGTATTGTTGAACGTTTACTTTATCATGAACCGCTTACTCATGAAAGTATACCCAACTATTCGGAAATCAATTTTTATAAAAAACAGCATCGGTTAGTTTTGGAAAACTGCGGTGCTATCAATCCTGAACAAATTGAAGAATATATTGCTGTAGGCGGTTATGAAGCTTTAGCTAAAGCTGTAACTACCATGAGCCCGGAAGATGTTATAGAAGAAGTAAAAAAATCAGGCCTGCGTGGACGCGGCGGCGGCGGTTTCCCTACAGGAATGAAATGGCAGTTTGCCAAAGCGTCTGTAAGTGATAAAAAATATGTCATCTGTAATGCAGATGAAGGAGACCCCGGCGCATTTATGGACAGGAGCGTTTTAGAAGGCGATCCGCATAAGATCTTAGAAGGTATGGCTGTCTGCGGTTATGCTATAGGAGCAGATGAAGGCTATATTTATGTGCGTGCTGAATATCCGCTGGCTATTAAACGCCTGCGTATAGCTATTGAACAGGCTGAAGCTATGGGTCTGTTAGGCGAAAATATTTTTGGTTCCGGGTTCAGCTTTAAACTGCATATTAAGGAAGGTGCCGGTGCGTTCGTTTGCGGTGAAGAAACTGCATTGATGGCGTCGATAGAAGGGAAACGCGGTATGCCGCGTCCAAGACCTCCATTCCCGGCAGTTGCCGGACTTTGGGGAAAACCTACTAATATCAATAATGTTGAAACTTTTGGTAATGTAGCTTCTATTATCACTAATGGAGCTGACTGGTACGCCGGTTTTGGTACTGAAAAGTCAAAAGGAACTAAAGTATTTGCGCTCACTGGTAAAATAAATAATACAGGTCTGGCCGAAGTTCCTATGGGTATTACTATGCGCGAAATTATTTATGATATCGGCGGTGGTATCAATGGTGGTAAGAAATTTAAAGCGGTTCAAATAGGCGGTCCGTCTGGCGGCTGCCTGCCTGAATCAATGCTTGATCTGTCTATAGACTATGATTCGTTAACAGCGGCGGGTGCTATGATGGGTTCTGGTGGATTGGTAGTTATGGATGAAGATACCTGCATGGTTGATGTAGCAAAATTTTTCCTGAATTTTACTCAGTCTGAATCCTGTGGCAAATGTACTCCCTGTCGTGAGGGGACCAAGCGTATGCTTGAAGTCCTGACACGTATTACTGAAGGTCAGGGTAGAGAAGGCGACATAGAGCTGTTGGAAGAACTGGCCAGAAATATTAAGGAGACTGCTTTATGTGGATTGGGGCAAACTGCTCCTAATCCTGTATTGAGTACTTTAAAATATTTCCGTCATGAATATGAAGCTCATATCAAAGAAAAACGCTGCCCTGCCGGTGCCTGTGAAAAGCTTGCCAATTATGAAATCACTGATGCATGCAAAGGCTGTGGATTATGTGCACGCCAGTGTCCGGTTAATGCAATTTCCGGAGAAGTGAAAAAGAAACATGTTATTGATGTAACTAAATGTATAAAATGCGGTGCCTGCATGGCGGCTTGTCCGTTTAAGGCCATTACTAAGGGTTAAGGGAGGATTATATAGATATGGAAATGATTACCTTAACGATCAATGGGCAGACTGTACAGGCCCCTAAAAATGCTACTATTCTTGAAGCCGCGCGTTCTGCCGGCATTCATATTCCTACGTTGTGCTATCATCCTGAACTTGCTCCGGAAGGTGCCTGCAGATTGTGTGTCGTAGAGGCCACCGGGGCCCGTACGCTCGTAGCCTCCTGTGTTTATCCTGTTGCAGAGGGTATGGTAGTGAAAACGAATACGGATAAAGTGCGCGCAGCAAGACGGATGGTCGTAGAACTGCTGCTGGCCAATCATCCTAAAGACTGCCTTGCGTGTCAGAAAAGCGGCGACTGTGAACTGCAGAAAATAGCTGCCGATTTGGGATTGCGCAAGATCAGATTCGAAGGAGGAGCCCGTAAAGCACATACTATTGACGCCAGCAACCCCTGCTTAGTGCGCGATCAGGAAAAATGTATTTTGTGCGGACGTTGTATACGTGTTTGCCGTGATGTGCAGGGAATGAGTGTCTACAGCTTTGCTGAACGCGGTTTTGACACAATTGTTTCTACTGCTTTTGAACAGGATCTTGGGAAAGTAGAATGTTCTTACTGTGGGCAATGTGCGAGTGTTTGTCCTACTGGAGCCATAGTTGAAAAAGATGATACGGAAAAAGTATGGTCGGCTATCAATGATCCTGATAAAATTGTTATCGTTCAAACTGCGCCGGCAGTACGCGTTGCTTTAGGTGAAGAATTGGGAATGGAACCAGGCTCCATCGTTACAGGGAAAATGGTTGCAGCATTGCGTAATCTTGGGTTCGATAAGATATTCGATACTAATTTCTCGGCAGATCTGACGATTATGGAAGAAGGGCATGAGTTCCTCCATCGTTTGACTAATGGCGGCGTATTGCCGATGATAACTTCCTGCAGCCCTGGTTGGGTAAATATGATAGAACTCAAATATCCTGACTTGTTGCCGCATCTTTCTTCTGCGAAGTCACCCCAGCAAATGTTTGGCGCTATTGCTAAAACTTACTATGCTGAAAAAGCTGGTATTGATCCGGCAAAAATTTTCAGTGTTTCGGTGATGCCGTGTACCGCGAAAAAGGCGGAGGCAGCACGTCCGGAGATGAATGCTTCCGGATATCGTGATATAGATGTTGTTATTACTACCAGGGAACTTGGCCGTATGATAAGAGAAGCAGGGCTGGACTTTAAGCATTTACCTGAAGACAGCTATGATTCTCCGCTGGGGACAGGTACTGGTGCTGCTGTTATTTTTGGTACTACCGGAGGCGTAATGGAAGCTGCCCTGCGTACTGTAGCGGATGTTTTAACAGGTGAAAATTTAGAGACTGTTGATTACAATGATGTGCGGGGTATGGAGCAAACCCGCGAGGCGGAACTGACTATTGCAGGAAATACCGTAAAAATAGCAGTTGTTCATACTCTTGCTTCTGCACGTAAGATGCTGGAGCGTATCAGGGCTGGTGAAGCAGATTACCAGTTTATTGAAGTAATGGCTTGTCCTGGTGGCTGTATTGGTGGCGGCGGGCAGCCGATTCCCGTCAATGCAGAAATTAGAAAAGCCCGTAGAGAAGGGTTATTTGATTGTGATAGTGCTAATGAGTTACGAAAATCACATGAAAATCCGGAAATTAAAGAACTTTATGATACTTGGTTAGGCAAACCTCTCGGAGAAAAAGCTCATAGTCTACTGCATACGCACTATAATCAACAAGAACGTTGAAAGTACTAATTTGATACCACAAAACACCCCTTGAGTAGTTTATCTCAAGGGGTGTTTCTTTGTAAATTGTAAAGAAAATGCTTGCCATGTTACAGTTTTACTGATATCATATGTAGTATAGCGTTTTAAAGAAAAAATGTTTAAAAACTAAAAAAAGTAGTAATTTTGCCTAAAATTTACTGCTTCTTTATATGTTATAATAGAGTTGGACATAAAAAGTTCAAAAAGAAATCACAATTAAAGTTTTTTTTGAAGGATTTTTTGTGGGAATGTCGAAGTAAATTAAGCAGAACTAAATATCTTGGATATGTTTTAGCGGTTGGTAGACAGAAGAACGATGAAGTTCAACTGAAAGCTTTACCTGCTGACAGTTTGCGATTCAGAGCGTAGCCACTTTGGATAGAAGTAAGCTGGCACTTGGCTATGTTTTGTTTTAGTAAATCAAAACTTCTAAGTGCTCCTTTTTTATGGGTAAAATCTTATTCGGCAAATAATACTTTATGCTTTTATAGTTGGTATTTAGCCGACTAAGTGTATTTTTTACTAGTGAAGTTAATTGACTTCGCTGGCATTAGCCACAATTTGTTTTATTTACAAGGAGGAAGGTAAACATGATCGACATTAAAGATCGCGTATGCGAAGCAGTAGCCGGCAAAATTATGAGCGCCGAAGCAGCTGCAGAATTTGTAAAGGATGGCGACAACGTAGGTACTAGTGGTTTTACTCCGTCTGGTTATCCGAAAGCTGTGCCTCTTGCTCTGGCAGAAAAAGGCAAAAAAACTCCTTTCCAAATCAACGTTTGGACCGGTGCTTCTGTAGGTCCTGAAATGGATACCGCAATGACTCAAGCAGGTATCGTTGCTCGTCGTATGCCTTACCAAACTAACAATGATCTGCGTAAAGCTATTAACAACGGTTCCGTAAAATATACTGACCTGCATTTGAGCCATGTTGCTCAAATGACTCGCTATGGCTTCATGGAAAACCGCAGATGTGTAGACGTTGCTATCGTCGAAGCCTGCAAAATCATCGATCTTGGCAATGGCCAGGTTGGCTTGATTCCTACAACTTCTATGGGCAATTCTTCTTCTTATGTTCAATGTGCTGAAAAAGTTATTGTTGAAGTAAACACTTCTCAACCAGTAGAATTAGAAGGCATGCATGATTCCTATGTGCCTTTGGATCCCCCGAATCGTAAAGCTATCCCTGTTGAAAAACCGGAAGATGTAATTGGTACTACGTATATTCCCTGCGATTTGGACAGACTCGTTGCAGTAGTTCCCTGTGATATTACTGATAAAGTTCGTCCGTTGGGCGAAATCGACGAAGACGCTCAAAAAATGGGTAAAAATCTGGTTGAATTCTTTAAATCTGAAGTTGCTGCAGGTCGTTTGCCTGCTAACCTGTTACCGCTGCAATCTGGCGTAGGTTCTGTTGCTAACGCAGTTATCAATGGTTTGGTTAACTCGGATTTTGAAGATTTAACTGTATATACCGAAGTTATTCAAGACGGTATGTTTGACTTGATCGATGCTGGCAAACTCCGCGTTTGCTCCGGTACAGCTTTGAGCCCGTCCCCTGACTGCCTCAAAAAATTCTATGACAACGTAGAAAAATATAAGAAATATATCATTCTGCGTCCGCAGGAAGTTGCTAACAGTCCGGAAGTTGCTCGTCGTATCGGTGTTATTGCAATGAACACTGCTATTGAAGTTGATATCTATGGTAATGTTAACTCCACTCATATTTGCGGCACTAAGATTATGAATGGTATCGGCGGTTCCGGCGACTATGCTCGTAATGGTTATCTGACCGTATTCTTCACAACTTCTCTTGCAAAAGGCGGAGCTATCAGCTCTGTAGTTCCTTTCTGCTCTCATGTTGACCATACTGAACATGACGTTGATGTTATCGTTTCCGAACGCGGCGTAGCTGACCTTCGTGGTTTATCTCCGAAAGAACGCGCTTTGGTTATTATTGATAAAGTTGCTAATCCGAAATATCAACCGCTCCTTCTTGATTACTTCAAGAGAGCTTGCGAAGCTTGTGGCAATAGCCAAACTCCGCATATTATGGATGAAGCGTTCTCCTTCCATGATCGTTTCGTAAAAACCGGCACCATGGAAAAATAATTCTTAGTCAGGATGATTGACTAAGATTGTTGTCTGAAATATTTTGCCGGCAGATAGCTAGTTCTGCCGGCAAACTTTACAGTTTATCTGTAAAAAAATCTGTTGACGAGGCCTTCGGGCTTTGCCATATACACCGTCTATGACGGACACTCTCACCATAATTCGGTCAGTCCAAACCGGATTGTGCAAAAACAATATTCTTAAGGAGGATTTGAGAATGGCAAATGAAACTCTGAAAGCTGGATTTGACAAGTACATGGCTGGCGTAGAAGCTAAACTTGCTAAAAATCCCGAACGTGCAAACCTTGAGCCCAACAGGCTCTACACCCCTCTCGACATCGAAGGCTTCGACTATGAGAAGGATCTTGGCTTCCCTGGTGAATATCCTTACACCCGTGGTGTACAACCGACTATGTATCGTGGCCGTTTCTGGACCATGCGTATGTATGCTGGTTTCTCCACTGCAGAAGAATCCAACAAACGTTATCGTTACCTCTTGGCTAACGGTGGCAGCGGCTTGTCCTGCGCATTCGACCTTCCGACCCAAATCGGTTATGATTCTACCGATCCGATGGCTGAAGGCGAAGTTGGTAAAGTTGGCGTAGCTATCGACTCCTTGGCTGATATGGAAATCTTGTTTGACCAAATTTCTTTGGATCAAGTTTCCACTTCCATGACCATCAACGCTCCTGCATCTGTACTGCTTTGCATGTACATCGCAGTTGCTGAGAAACAAGGCGTTTCCGCTGACAAACTGCGCGGTACTATTCAAAATGATATTTTGAAAGAGTATGCTGCTCGCGGAACTTACATTTTCCCGCCGAAACCTTCCATGCGTTTGATCACCAATATTTTCGAATATTGCTCCAAAAACGTACCGCTGTGGAATACCATCTCCATTTCCGGTTATCATATCCGTGAAGCTGGTTCCACCGCTTCTCAAGAAATCGCTTTCACCATCGCTGACGGTATTGCTTATGTTGAAGCAGCTATCAAAGCTGGTATGAACGTTGACGATTTTGCTGGTCGTCTGTCCTTCTTCTGGAACGCTCATAACAACGTGCTCGAAGAAGTTGCTAAATTCCGCGCTTCCCGTCGTGTATGGGCTAAAGTTATGAAAGAAAGATTCGGCGCTCAAAAACCGAAATCTCAAATGCTCCGTGTACATACTCAAACTGCAGGTTCCATGCTGACTGCACAACAACCGAACAACAACATCGTTCGTGTTGCTCTGCAAACTGCTGCCGCTGTAATGGGTGGTACTCAATCTTTGCACACTAACTCCAAAGACGAAGCTTTGGCATTGCCGACTACTGAGTCTGTAACCATCGCTCTCCGTACTCAACAAATCGTTGCTTACGAATCCGGCTTGGCTGATACTGTTGATCCGTTGGGTGGTTCCTATTATGTTGAAGCTTTGACTAACAAAATCGAAGCTGAAGCTTGGGAATATATCAAAAAGATCGACGAAATTGGCGGCGCTCCTGAAGCTATCGCTAAAGGTTATATCCAAAAAGAAATTCAAGACTCCGCTTACAAATGGCAAATGGACATTGAAAAAGGCGACCGTATTATTGTTGGCGTAAACAAATTCCAACAAGAAGAAGAACCGCCGAAAAACTTGCTGCGTGTTGACGGCTCCGTTGGCAAATTGCAAGCTGATAAGATTGCTGCCCTTAAAGCTCGTCGTGACAATGCTAAAGTTGCAGAAACTTTAGCTACTCTGGAAAAAGGCTGCGCTGACGAATCCGTTAACCTGATGCCTTTGATCCTTGACGCTGTACGTGCTTATGCAACTGAAGGCGAAATCTGCGGCGTAATGAGAAAAGTATTCGGCGAATATCAATCTCATACTGCTCTGTAATTTAGAGCCAACAATAATAGGGAGGTAAGAAATAATGTCTAATATTAGAGTTTTAGTAGCAAAACCGGGTCTGGACGGCCATGACCGCGGTGCTAAAGTTGTAGCTCGTGCATTGCGCGACGCTGGTTTTGAAGTTATTTACACCGGTATTCGTCTGACTCCGGAACAAATCGCTGAAGCTGCTCTGCAAGACGACGTTAAAGTTGTTGCTTTGAGCTTGCTCTCCGGCGCACACAACACCCTTTTCCCGAAAGTAGTTGAACTGCTGAAAGAAAAAGGTTTGACTGATGTTCTGGTTATCGGCGGCGGCGTTATTCCTGACGCTGACATTCCTGGTTTGAAAGCTGCTGGCATTGCCGAAGTATTCACTCCTGGCACTCCGACTGGCAACATTGTTGAATTCATCAACGCTAACGTAAAATAATTAAGGTTCTCAAAAATTTTGCAGGCCGGGTTTATCCCGGCTTGCATCATACAATTTTTATTGGACCTCAACAAGGCGGTGTGATCATTGAATATTGTTGAAGGCGTATTAAATAATTCTCGTTTGGCATTGTCCAAAGCGATAACTGCCGTAGAGAACGAGCACGATAACGCTGTTGAAATAATGACAGCCATTTATCCCCACACCGGTAATGCTTATGTCGTCGGAATAACCGGACCTCCGGGCGCCGGCAAAAGTACTTTGACCGATAAACTTGCTAAAGAATATCGTAAACGCGGTAAAACTGTTGGTATTATCGCAATTGATCCTACAAGTCCTTTTTCTGGCGGTGCAATTTTAGGTGACCGTATCAGAATGTTGGACCTTACTGCCGATGAAGGCATTTTTGTTCGTTCCATGGCTACTCGTGGTAGTTTGGGCGGATTATCCCAAAAAGCAGGCGATGCTGTTAAATTGATGGATGCATACGGTTTTGATGTTATTATTGTTGAAACTGTCGGTGTCGGTCAATCGGAAGTAGATATTGTTAAAACTGCTGATACTACAATGGTTGTTGTTATTCCTGGTATGGGCGATGACATTCAGGCTATTAAAGCAGGTATACTTGAGATCGGTGACCTTTTCACGATCAATAAAGCTGACCGTGAAGGTACGGACAAGCTGAACATTGAGATTGAAATGATGTTGGAATTGAATCCCGAGCATGTTGGCTGGCGTCCTCCGATCAATCGGACCATTGCCAGCAAGGGTGAAGGTATAGAAGCTGTTGTTGACTCTATTGAAGAGCACAAGGCATATTTGATTGAATCTGACCAATTAAGCAGAATTCGTAAAGCTCGTATTAAAAACGAAGTTACGGCTATGCTTAATGACAGAGTCAACCGTTATATCGACAAGAATGTGGTAGCTACTTCTGAATTTGATGTTTTAGTTGAAAAGCTGCAAATTCGTGAAATTGAGCCATATTCTGTTGTCGCTGACATTGTTGGTAAAGTTTTAAAATAAAACAACCAAAATTACTTTTAGGAGGAATTTGAAATGTTTAAAACAATCTGTGTTGACCATGTAGGTATTGCTTGCAAAGACTTGGATCTTTCCAAGAAATTCTACACTGAAGTTCTTGGCTTGAGCTGCACTGGTGAAGAAGTCGTTATGGAACAAGGTGTAAAAACCGTATTTATTCCCTGCGGCGAGACTTTGCTTGAGCTTCTTGTTGATATCACTGAAAATAACGATGGCCCTATCGGCAAATACATCGCTAAAAACGGTCAAGGTATCCAACATATCGCTGTTCGTGTTGATGACATCCAAGCTGCTATCGATGGCTGCATCGAAAAAGGCGCTGCTATGATCGACAAAGCTCCTCGCGGTGGTGCTGGCGGAATGGATATCGCTTTCGTTCATCCGAAATCCGTAGGCATTTTGCTTGAGCTCTGCGCTCCGGCAAAAAAATAATTCCGTAAAATACGGAATTACAGAAATCTTTTGAAGATTTTATTTTAAGTTGTTACATACTACACGGATGCGGACCAAAGAGTCTGCATCCGCGTAGATGTATATAAAATAAGGTTCTCCCAATAATGATGGAGGTGTAAGATTTGTCTACTCAAGCAAAAATTGAGAAAATGCTC
>URXA01000006.1 GCA_900551745.1 uncultured Phascolarctobacterium sp. | reverse complement strand
AGCATCACCTTGCCAAGGTGGGGGTCGCGAGTTCGAATCTCGTTTTCCGCTCCAAATTGTTGGCGACATAGCCAAGCGGTAAGGCAGAGGTCTGCAAAACCTTTATCCCCAGTTCGATTCTGGGTGTCGCCTCCACTTTTTGCCGGGGTGGCGGAACTGGCAGACGCAAGGGACTTAAAATCCCTCGGGGAGTGATCCCCGTACCGGTTCGATTCCGGTCCTCGGCACCATTTTTTTATGGTGAATGCAAGCAGTACAACTACATAGTCAAGCAAGAGATTGACGGAGCGTCCCGCATCGGACGCTTTTTTTATTATTTAATTTTAGGATCTGAAATGAAAGCGGTGAGAAATATGGTGAATAGTTTTGCAGAATTGAAGGTTTGTGCCGAAACGGTTGAATTGCTCAAGCAAATGGGTATTAAAAAGCCGATGCCTGTTCAGGAACAGGCTATACCGGCATTATTTGCAGGCCGTGACGTTATCGCAAGGGCTCAGACAGGTACTGGTAAAACACTGGCGTTTTTAGTGCCGATGGTAGAACGTCTGGATGCGTCTAAGCCTTTTGTTCAGGCGTTGGTGATTACGCCGACCCGTGAGCTGGCGCAGCAGATAGCAGTAGAGCTGAAGAAGTTATTGGGTGAAAGTGAAGTAAAGGTGCTTGCGGTTACAGGCGGGCGTGATTTTGAGGCGCAGAAGCATAAGCTGGACGGCAAAAGCCATGTTTTGATCGGTACGCCGGGGCGTCTTTTAGATCATATCCGCAAAGGCAATACTAACCTTGGCGGAGTTAAATATCTGGTTTTGGATGAAGTTGATGAAATGCTTAAGCAGGGCTTTATTGATGAAGCTTCGGAGCTTATCGCAATGACTGATCCGGAACGGCAGACTATGCTGTGCAGTGCTACCTTATCAGAGGAAGTGCAGAAGCTTGGTAAACGTATTACCCGTAATTGTGCTTTGATCGATATTGACCCTAATAAAGCAACGGTTGAAAATATCAAACAGATCTGCATCAAAACTACGGACGAATATCGTAATAAGGCTGTTGCTTCATTAATAGACCGTTACAATCCTTATCTGATGATTGTTTTTTGCTTCAGCAAAGAACGCACAAAAGAATTGGGTGAGTGGCTGGGAACTCAGGGATATAATGTAGATGTGCTGCATGGTGAGATGTCGCAGGCCAAACGCAAAACAGTAATGAAAGCCTTCCGTGAGGCCAAGCTGCAGGTCCTGGTTGCCAGTGATCTGGCTGCACGTGGGCTGGATATCGAAGGCGTGACTCATGTCGTTAATTATGATATACCGCATGACGTAGACTGGTATGTGCATAGAATAGGACGTACTGGGCGTGCCGGTAACGAGGGGATTGCAGTTACCTTATACACTGCTGAAGAAGTAAAATGGCTCAAAAATATTGAAAACAAGCTTGATGTGAAAATGGAACGGCAGAATTTAGACGGCAAAACGATAGCCCGTCGTGAGCATGCGCCAGTACAGAAAAAACGTAAGGCAGAAGCTGCTAAACCGAAACGCGGTAAAAAAGCTGTCGTGGATAAACGTAAAGCACCTAAGACCGGCTCTAACCGCCGTCAAAATAAGAATAAATAAGTGTGAGAAAGTGAGGGGACTGTTATGCAGGCGATAAACAAAGAAAGAGTAGCCGGACTGTTACAGGGGCTGGCGCAATTTGGCAAAACAGAACACGGAATCACAAGATTGGCTTATACGGCAGAAGACAAAGCAGCGCAGGAATGGCTGCTCAAGCAGATACAGGACTTACAGCTGAAGCTGTCTGTAGATGCTGTTGGTAATGTCTTTTTGCGTCGTGAAGGTAAAAATACTGATTTGGCGCCTGTTGCCATGGGTTCCCACATCGATACTGTCGTGCAGGGTGGTGCCTATGATGGTACTGTAGGTGTTGTAGGTGCTTTAGAAGTACTTTATATGCTGCAGGATGAAGAACTGGAGCGGCCGATTGAGGTTATTATTTTCAGGGCAGAGGAATCAAGCCGTTTTGGCTTTGCTACCATCGGCAGTAAACTGATGGCCGGTGTTGGCGACCCTGATAAATTCTCGGGCGCTGCCAAAGAAGGTGCAGTGACTTTTAAAGAAGCACTGACAGAATGGGGCTGTGACCCTGCTGCCTACAAACAGGCACGTAAAGCAGCAGGCTGCTTTAAAAGTTTTTGGGAAATACATATTGAACAGGGTAAGGTACTGGAAGAAACAGGTGAACGCATTGGTATCGTTCATAATATTGCGGCGCCGACGCGGTTTAAAATCATTGTCGAAGGTATAGCTGATCATTCCGGAGCCACTCCCATGGGTTTTCGTAAAGATGCGCTTGTAAGTGCGGCCAGGCTTGTTATAGCCATTGAAGAAGCTGCAACTAATGAAGCGGAAAGCGGCACGGTAGCTACAGTTGGTGTTTTGGATGTAGAGCCGTCTTCGATCAATGTAGTTCCTGGCAAGGCTACCTTGTGGGTAGATTTGCGCGGAGTAGATGAAGAAAGTATCAACTGTGCCTTGAGCGATATTCGTGATGCGGTTTCAGAAATTGCTAAAAATGACAGTATTACTATCACTATGGATATGCTGACAGCCGATAATCCTGTCGCTTTGTCGGAAGAGCTGGCAGCAAAGCTGGATGTTATCTGTGCGGCGAAAGGTATCGCTTATCGCCATATGAACAGTGGAGCCGGCCACGATGCTATGCACATGGCTAAACTGGCTCCTGCAAGTATGCTGTTTGTCCCCTGTAAAGGCGGCATTAGCCATAACCCGGCAGAATATGCTGACAACGAAGATATTTGTCTGGCGATCGAGATTTTGGCGGAAGCTGTAAAAGAAGAAGCATCTGCTTAAAAAAGTAAACCAAACGATAAAAACAGGCTGAGAAGAAAAATAACTGTAAAATCTGCTGCAAAGCAGTCCTGCTAAGGCAGGGCTGCTTTGCTTTTTTACTTTGTTCGTAATATAATTATAATGATATAGAATTTTCATTTTTCAATTTGAGGAGACGATAACATGGAAGAAGTGCGTGTGCGTTTTGCACCCAGCCCAACGGGTTATTTACATATCGGTGGAGCAAGAACAGCTTTATTTAACTGGCTTTTTGCTAAAAAACATAATGGTAAGCTGGTGCTGCGTATTGAAGATACTGATACTGAACGGTTGAAAGAAGACAGCGTAAGCCAAATACTTACCAGTTTGAAATGGCTTGGGCTGAACTGGGATGAAGGACCTGAAGTAGGCGGTGAAGTGGGTCCATATTACCAATCAGAGCGTCGTGAGATTTACAGCAAGGTTGCCGAACAGCTGTTGGAAGAAGGTAAGGCGTATTATTGCTTCTGTACTTCGGAAATTTTGGAAGCAGAACGCGAGAAACAACGTGCGGCCAAACAGCCGTTCCGTTATGCCCGCACCTGCCGAGATTTGCCTGTCGAGGAAGCAAAGGCCAGAGCAGCTAAGGGTGAGCCTTATTCCGTACGCATTAAAATACCTACGGAAGGAAACCTGACAGTACATGATCTGATCCACGGCGACGTTACTTTTGATTTAACGCAATTTGATGATTTTGTCATCGTTAAAACTAATGGTATGCCGACCTATAATTTTGCTGTGGTCGTTGATGACCATTTAATGCGCATCAGTCACGTGCTGCGTGCCGAAGAACATTTATCCAATACTCCTAAGCAGGTACTGCTTTATGAAGCCTGTGGTTTTGCTGTTCCTAAATTTGGACATATGCCGATGATACTTGCTCCTGACCGCAGTAAGTTAAGTAAACGTCACGGCGCAACTTCTGTTGAAGAATTCCGTGAACAGGGGTATTTACCGGAAGCAATTGTAAATTATCTGACTCTGCTGGGCTGGGCTCCGGGCAACGAAGAAGAAATTTTCTCGCTGCAGGACACTGTGACTCAGTTTGAATTGGAAAAAATGTCGAAAAAGGCAGCCGTTTATGATACGAAAAAACTTACATGGATGAACGGACAATATTTATCAGCATTGCCGCTGGAAGCAGTTCTGCCTGAGGCAAAAATCTTCTTCATCAAATCCGGCCTGGTAGATGAAGCATGGCTGGAGGCAAATAAAGATTATTTTGCCCGTTTGGTAGACGTAGTGCGCGTACGTGTCAAAACACTGCAGGAAGTTGTTGAAGCCGCAGAATACTTCTTTAAAGAGGTAGAAAGCTATGATGAAAAAGGTGTCGGCAAGCATTTTAAACCGGAAGCAGCCGAGCTCTTAACTGTCTGCATCAATGCGCTTGAAGCGTTAGAGACTTTTGATCTTGCCAGTACGGAAGCCGCTTATAATAAGATTGCCGAAGAGCAGGGATTATCACTGGGAAAAGTTGTGCATCCGACACGCTTGGCTCTGACAGGGCGTACTGTAAGCCCGGGCTTATTTGATGTTATGGTGCTGCTGGGGAAAGAAACTACCTTGAGCAGAATGCGCAAGGCTGTTCAATATATCAAGGCCTTAGCTTAAATCAAAAATATTTATTGAAAGAGGTGCGACGCTGATGAGAATACTGGGGATCTTACTGTGCTGCCTGATACTGGGATTAAGTACTGTAGCTTTTGCCGAGCAACCAACGACTGTTTTCAGCAAAGTTGTTGCGACAAAGAATATGCAGGGCGAGATACCGGAGATTGATGGTCTGAGATATACTAATCTTCAAAAAAGTGTTAACGGCATTTTGAACAGCAAAGTCAAAGACTTGCTGGCGCAGGTTGGCGGCAGCGGTACAGTCAGCTATGAAGTGAAGCTGAACCGTCCCAGCTTAGTCGGTATTTTGCTGAAAGCGACTAACGGCGGCCGTACTGCTTATCAGGCTGTAAATTTAGATATGACTACCGGCAATGAGTTCAGCATTCGCGATTTTGTTGGCGAAGGCAATGCCGTACATGAAATTTTAGGCGCTTATGAAGGCGTGTTATTTGCTGATAACGGTATTTATACGCGTACCAGCAGTGGTGCTGCTTACAGTAATTTTGTTTCTTATAGTAAATTGTTTCCGTTGCTGCGCACAGGCGAAGCAGGCCGTTTGCTGACGGTATATGGATTGACTCGTGCTGTTGAGGATAAGGTCGTAACTGTGAAGGCCGGAGAGCTGCTGGCTTTACAGTTGGAATCCAATCGTACAACGGGTTATTCCTGGTTTGTAGAGGGTAATGGTTATGCTGGTCAGTTTTATGAACTGGGACGTTCTTATGTTTTGCCTGGTAATGCTGCCAACAACCGGACCGGAATGCCTGGATTAGAAATAATTGTTTTCGGTGCCCAGGAGCCGGGCGAATACAAGGTGAATATGGAATATAAGCGTGCCTGGGAAAAAGGCAGCGGCTTTGACAAATTCAGCTTTACTGTTAAAGTATTGTGATAACGGAGGTCTGAGATGGAAAAAACTGCCGTTACCGTGAAAATTTTTAATGATGAATATACTTTAAAGACTGATTTGCCGCGTACTGATGTGGATGCGATTGCGGCAATGGTCGATAAAAAAATGCAGAAACTGGCGACAAGCCAGCATTTGGTCACAACTTCCAAAGTCGCTGTATGGGCGGCGTTGGATCTGGCGGGAGAGTTATATACCTTACGTCGTGAATATGAAGCCTTGCTGAAAGCGGCGAAGGATATTTAGAGAAGAGGTTTTTAGTTAATGAAAAAGCAAACCATCGAACTGCTCGCTCCTGCCGGGAGCTGGGAAGCGTTGGAAGCGGCGGTGAATGCCGGTGCTGATGCTGTATATATGGGCGGCAAAGCTTTTGGCGCACGTCAGTATGCCAGTAATTTTGACCGTGAAGAAATGCAGAAGGCTGTTTACTTTGCTCATATGCACCGTGTGCGACTGTATATCACTGTCAACACGCTGGTCGATGACAGTGAGCTGGGCGAATTGGCTGATTATCTGCTGTTTTTGAGTAATGTGGGCATCGACGGTATTATCGTACAGGATCTGGGTGTGATCCGTCTGGCCCGGCAAATAGTGCCGGACCTGCCTTTGCATGCCAGTACGCAGATGACGGTTACTAATTCCGAGGGTGTTAAGCTTGCTGCTGAAGCCGGTATGGAACGTGTTGTTCTGGCGCGCGAGTTGAGTCTGGAAGAAATAAATACGATCTGTCATGGCACAGATACAGAAATAGAAGTTTTTATTCATGGAGCTTTGTGCGTATGTTATTCAGGTCAATGTTTGATGAGCAGCCTGATCGGCGGCCGCAGCGGCAATCGCGGACGTTGCGCCCAGCCGTGCCGTCTGCCTTATAAGCTGGTCAATGAAGCAGGAGAAGATCTGCTGAGCGGCAAAGACGCAGGGCAATATCTTTTGAGTCCTAAGGACTTGAATACTTTGGATATTTTACCGCAGCTGATCGAAGCCGGTGTAACATCCTATAAAATCGAAGGCCGTATGAAGCGTCCTGAATATGTAGCCGTAGTTGTCGATGCTTATCGCAGGGCTATCGACAGTTATCTTGGCGGTGATTACCAGGTACCGGAAGAAGATTTTGCCAATATTGAACAGATTTTTAATCGTGATTTTACAACTGCTTATCTGCTTGAGCGGCCCGGCAGGGAAATGATGAGCGACCGTCGGCCAAACAATCGCGGTGTTTTGGTGGGGCGTGTTGTTAAGCTTGATAAAGCTGCTAACAAAGCGACACTGAAACTTGATAAAGAATTGCATTTGGATGATGGCTTAGAGTTTTGGGTCAGCGTGGGTGGTCGTGTTGGCACTACTGTGACATCACTTTTGCAGAACGGACAGGAAGTAGCTGTGGCTGCTGCAGGTTCGCAAGTCACTATTGATGTGCCGCATGGCATTAAAATGAATGACCGTGTTTTCAGAACCTTTGATAACCGTCTGATGACATATGCCGCACAGTTCTTTGGTGAGAAGGCTAAACGCCGTATCCCTGTAAGTGCTTTAGTAACAGCAAGAGCAGGCAAGCCAATGACGGTGCTGCTGACTGATGACGAGGGCAATACAGGCTATGGTGAAACACAGTTTATTGTAGAAGCTGCCCGCAAGCATGCTTTAAATGAGGAAACTGTGCGTAAACAGGTAGATCGACTGGGCACGACTGAATATGAGCTGTCAGATTTGGTGCTGGAATGTGATGAAAACGTGATGGTGCCGATGAGCGAGATCAACGAGGCTCGCCGTTTAGCTGTCGAAGCTTTAGATACTGCACGTCTGGAGGCTTTTGCGCCGATGCGTGTACAACGTCATAAGGTGCCGCGGGATCTGGTTCCTGCAGAAAAAATCAGCCGCAGCAAACATGCGCTGTTGACTGTGCATGCCGATACTGTTGCTAAAGCACAGGCTGCTTTGTCAGGAGGCGCTGATTATATTATTTTCGGCGGCGATATTTTCAGCGGCAGGCAGCTGCCAAGGCAGTCTTATGCCGAAGTTGCTGGTCTTGCTCAAAATTATGGTAAAAAATGGGCTATAGCGACACCGCGTATTGTTAAAGAAGGACAGCTGCCTTATTTTGCCGAGTTGTTTGCCTATTGGCAGCAGTTGAAGCCCGATGCTGTTTATATCAGCAACAACGGCTTGTGGCAGCTGGCGCAGCAATACAGCGGGCTGTCTTTGTGGGCCGATATGTCTTTGAATATTTATAACGATCAGAATCTGGAATTCTGGCGTGAAAAGGGCGCCGTGGGAGCAACCCTGTCAGCCGAGCTGACAATGGCGCAGGTAGAACATTTAGCCGCAGTCAGCCCCGTTCCTGTGGAATGTATGGTGCAGGGGAGGATTGAAATGATGGTTTCGGAATACTGCGTAGGCGGCAGCTTTTTGGGTGATCTGCATCAGGGCGACTGTAAATTTAACTGCAGGGAGAAGTTGTTTTTAAGTGACCGCAAGGATGCGAAGTTTCCTATAGTTACCGACCAGAACTGCCGGATGCATATTTTAAATGCGCATGACCTGTCGATGCTGACCAATATTAAGCATATGGAAAGTATCGGCGTTGGCCGGCTGCGTTTAGATGCGCGTAATTATACTAATGAAGAAACAGCATCGTTGGTAACGTTGTATAAGGAAGTGCTGCGAGGTGACCGCGAAGTTGCGGAAAACCTGCCGCATACGACCAGGGGGCATTATTTCCGCGGCGTATTATAAGGAGTAATTATGGCAAGATTTGCTGTTAAGACATTAGAATTTGATAAAGTAAAAGCGCTGCTGGCCAGTAAAACGGCCACCTCGCTGGGGAAGGCGCAGGCTTTAGCAATACGCACAGAAAGTGAGTTCAGTATTGTTAAGCGCTTGCAGGAAGAAACAGCCGAGGCACTGCGTCTGCTGGATGAAGGAAAAAGATTTCCCTTTGGCGGTGCGCATAATATTGTGGCTGCTGTTAAGCATGCCCAATTGGGGGCTGTGCTGGAAGCTGAAACCTTGATGGAGATCGGCAGTACGGTTGCGGCGATCCGTCAGATCAAGACCTTTTTGCAGGAGGAGAGTGAGCTGGCACCGACTTTGGCAGCATATGCTGAAGCTTTGCAGCCGCTGCCGCGTTTGGAAAAACAACTGGAGAATGCTATTTCTGAAAAAGGCGAAATCAAAGACAGTGCTTCGTCAAAGCTTGGAGGCTTACGGACTGGTATTCAGATAGCGAAAAACCGTGTGCGTGAACAGCTGGAAAAAGTCCTGCACGATCCTAATAATCAAAAATATTTTCAGGACGCGCTGGTAACTATGCGCGGAGACAGATATGTCATTCCTATCAAACAGGAATATAAACTTAATTTTCCGGGCGTCGTTCACGATCAGTCCGGCAGCGGAGCAACCTTGTTTATTGAGCCGATGGCTGTTGTCAACCTGAATAATGATATCAAAAAATATATGGCTGAAGAAAAAGAGGAAATAGAACGGATTCTGAGGCAGCTGTCTGGAAGCGTCGGGGCAGACGGTGATCTGCTCACTGCCGGCGTCGAGACTCTTACAAATCTTGATGTTATCTGTGCCCGTGCTTATTTGGCGCAGGCGCAGAAAGCCGTAAGGCCAATGCTGCATTTGGGCGGCAAAGTCGAGATCGTGCAGGGACGTCATCCGCTGCTGGATCAAAGTCAAGTAGTGCCCCTGGATATAGAATTGGGCGGAGATTTTAATACGCTTTTGATCACCGGTCCAAATACCGGCGGTAAAACCGTAGCTCTAAAAGCGGTCGGGCTGTTTGCGTTAATGGCGCAGGCCGGCTTGTTTTTACCTGCCCGCAGCGCTAAAATGCCGGTTTTCAGAGCTATTTATGCCGATATTGGTGATGAGCAGAGCATTGAGCAGAGCCTGAGTACTTTTTCCGGACATATGACCAATCTGGTAGAGATTTTAAACGAAGTGCGCAGCGGTGATCTGGTGTTGGTGGATGAAATCTGTGCCGGTACTGACCCTAACGAAGGTGCTGCCCTGGCTATGGCGATGTTGGAGCATTTGCATGAAAAAGGCGTGTTGACAATGATCACGACACACTACAGCGAATTGAAAACATTTGCTTATGGACATACGGGAATGGAAAATGCCAGCGTGGAGTTTGATCCTGTCAGTCTGCGGCCGACCTACAGATTGCTGATGGGTGTTCCTGGCAGCAGCAATGCTTTCAATATCAGCAGAAGGCTGGGACTGTCGGAAGAGATTGTTGAAAACGCCGGTAAACTGCTGGATCAGGAACATGTGCATATGGAAGATGTACTGCATGAGCTGGAAGGCGAACGCCGTCAATACGAATCTCAGAACAAAGAAATACAAATGCTGCGTTTGGAAAGCGAGCGGATTAAGCAGGAGCTGCACAAGCAGAAACAGGAGCTTGACCGCCGCAAGAACGAAATGTTACGTAAAGCCCGTGAACAGGCTGATGAGATTTACCGCAGCAGCCGCCGGGAATCGGAAGCTATTTTAAAAGAGCTGCGCTCAATGAAGGCTGACTTTGATGCGAAAAAACTGGAAGCTGCTGCGGAAGCCGCGCGCAAACAGTTAAATAAACAGTTCAGTGAAGATGCGCCATTGCCGGAAGGCACGCCGTTGTCAAAAGAAACTGCTAAAGTCGGGCAGACTGTCTTTTTACCTTCACTGCGTCAAAATGGTACGATTGTTGCTGTTAACGGCAGTGATGTGACAGTGCAGGTTGGTATATTAAAAACTAACGTGCCTGCTAAAAATTGCCTGCTGGTAAAAGGAAAGACCCAAGTGAGCGAAGATCTGCGGCCTAAAAAACGCAAGGGCTATGCCCATGATATGCTGGTCACACGTACTGCTTCTACCAGACAGGAACTTGATGTTCGTGGTATGACGATCGAAGAGGCGATACCGACCGTAGATAAAGGCATCGACGATGCACTGCTGGCAGGTTTGCCGGAGCTGCGTATCATTCATGGCAAGGGAACGGGCGCTTTACGTGCCGGACTGACTGCCTATTTATCCGCGCACCGTGCGGTCAAAAGACTGGAACTGGCTTCGCTGCATGAAGGCGGTGCCGGTGCGACGGTAATTTATCTGTAAAAGGCAGTTTTATGCAAAAATGTAATACAATCAAGAAAATTTTGTAGAAGATATTGACCGAAAGACTAAATAATGTGATAATAGTTAGTGAAAATATATGCTTTCTGTGCGCTTGGAATGGATTTTTCCGGGTGGCAAGTTAACAAACGGGGGGAAGTAAATGGCTACACTAGTGAAAAAGTTTGGCGGCAGTTCGGTTGCGACACCTGAGAAGATGCATGGTATCGTTGACCGGATTCTGCGCGAACGTCAACCGGACGACAGAATCGTCTTAGTTGTTTCCGCTATGGGCGACCATACTGATGATTTGCTGACTTTAGCTGCTAAGGTCAATCCAGAAATGCCGAAAAGAGAACTGGATATGCTGCTGGCGACAGGCGAGCAGGTCTCCATTGCCCTGATGGCCAGTGCTTTCTGTGCCAAAGGACAGCCCGCAGTATCTTTTACCGGTGCTCAGGCTGGTATCAAAACGAACGATAAACATTCTAAAGCCAGTATTTTAGATGTACAGGCCGGTCAGGTCAAGCAGGCTTTAGACGAAGGCAAGATCGTTATCGTCGCAGGGTTCCAGGGCATTACTGACTTGGGACAGATCACAACTTTGGGCCGCGGCGGCAGCGATACTACAGCTGTTGCGATTGCGGCAGGCCTGAAAGCGGATATGTGCGATATCTATACTGACGTGGACGGCGTTTATACTGCTGATCCTCGTATCGTAGCAGGAGCGCAGAAGCTGGACGAGATCACTTTTGTGGAAATGCTGGAACTGGCCCGCCTGGGAGCAGGCGTTATGCAGCCGCGCGCTGTAGAGTTCGGTGAACATAACGGCGTTGCCATCCATGTACGTTCTACCTTTAACGACGTACCCGGAACTATTATTAGGGAGGAATACACAGTGCAAGAGAAAAACTTTGTTATTCGCGGTGTAGCGCACGATACTAATGTCGCCAAAATCGCCGTTCGCGGTGTCAGCGACGAACCGGGCATTGCCTATAAAATCTTCTCGGCTCTGGCTGAAGCCAATATCGATGTCGATATGATCGTTCAAAGCGCAAGCGCTACCGACCATAAAAATGACATCCTGTTTACCGTTACCCAAACCGATATGGTAGAAGCGATGAGCGTTATTGAAAGCCTGAAGGAAACGATGCATTTTGACAAAGCTGACATTGAAGTCAATGTTGCCAAGGTATCTATCGTTGGTGCAGGTATGCTTGGCAGTCCCGGTATTGCTGCCGGTATGTTCGGTGCGCTTGCTAAAGCCAACGTCAATATCGACGTTATCAGTACTTCCGAAATCAGCGTTTCCTGCCTGGTGCCGGAAAAGGAAGTTAAAGCCGCTGTGAACGCTATCCACGAACATTTCTTCCCGGAAGGTGCAAAATAAAAAGCAAGCAAAGTTACTTATATAAATTAAGGAGGCTTTTTACCAATGATCACTAGTATTGCAGCTAATCATGCTAAAGGAAAATCTGCCCAGGATAAAATTTTCGGCGCTAATGCCGCTGCCGTTGCCGCAGCAGCTAAATACGGTGCTGACAAAGTAACCAACGCCACTATCGGCGCTATTTTAGACGAAGATGAAAAACTTGTTTGTCTGCCGACTATCGAAAAGGTTTACCGTGGTCTTGCGACAAATGAGCTGATCGCTTACGCTCCTATTTCCGGACTGCCTGACTATCTTGAGAAAGTTATTACTGCTGCTTTCGGCACTTCCAGGCCTGAAGGCTATATAGCCGCTGTTGCTACTGCCGGTGGCACAGGCGTTATCCATCATACTATCTGGAACTATATGGACGCAGGCGAAACCGCGCTGACATCCGACTGGTACTGGGGACCGTATAAGGTTTTGTGTCAGGATATGGGCCGTAAGCTGGATACCTATAAAATGCTGGATGAAAATAATAAATACAATCTGACGGCCTTAAAAGCCAAAGTCAACGAGATTTTGGGCAAACAGAAAAGCCTGCTGCTCATGATCAACACTCCGGCACATAACCCTACTGGTTACAGCCTCAGTGAAGAAGATTTGCAGGGAGTCATCGAAATTATCAAAGAAGCGACTGCAGGTACTGATAAAACTGTAACGCTGCTTTTAGACGTAGCTTATATTGATTATGCCGGCGAAAAAGAAGAAGTTCGTAAAATCTTCAAAAAGCTTTCCAATCTGCCTGCCAACATTTTCAGTATTGTGGCATACAGTATGTCTAAAGGCTTTACGCTTTATGGTCAGCGCACCGGCGCTATGATCGGCGTTTCTTCTTCTAAGGAAATCATTGAAGAATTTGCTGCCATCAATCAATATACCAGCCGTGCGACCTGGTCCAACATCAACCGCCCGGCAATGAAAACTCTGGCTAATATTTACAGTGATCCGGAACTGCTTGCCGCTACCGAAAAAGAACGCGACGATTATTATCAAATGATCAAAGCACGTGCTGACCTGTTCACTAAAGAAGCCGAAGAATGCGGCTTGCCGATGCTGCCTTATGTAGCAGGTTTCTTCCTGTCCATTCCGGCAAAGAATCCCGATGCTATTTGTGATAAACTGCACGAAGACAATATTTTTGCTGTTCCGTTGGCTGCAGGCGTGCGTATTGCCGTTTGCGCAGTACCGCTTAAAAAAATCGCCGGTATGGCTGCAAAAGTACAGGCTGCAATGCAGGCTGTAGAAAAATAAGCATTGATAACAATCAAAGACCGGAGCTAAAAAAAGTTCCGGTCTTTTTTTCCATAAGGAGTATTTATGAAAATTAAATTGACATTACCTAATAATATTATCAGGGAATATCCTTCAGGAACGACGCTGTTGGAAGTAAGCAGAGACTTTGCTGCTAACTATCAAAGTCCGATCGTGGAAGGTATTTTTAAGGGCATAGGTACTGATCTGCAAAAGCCTATTTTGGAAGATGGTACAGTTGATTTTATAACGCTTGATACGGAGGAGGGGATGCGTGTTTATGTGCGCAGCCTGCTGTTCCTTTTTCTGGTAGCTATCAAAGAGCTACGGCCGGAAGTAAAAATTGAGGCCCGCAATTCCCTGGGCAGCGCTTTATTTTGTGAAATAACCAATGATATCGTACTCAGCAACTACGATTTAAAGGCATTGGAAGACTATATGAAAGAGTTGGCAGATAAGTCTGAACCGATCGTTTATAAACATATAAATAAAAAAGAAGCTGAAAAAATTTTATGCGAGCGGAACGAAGCTGATCGCTTGGAGCTGCTGCACGCTATTGATGATGATTTATTGCTGACCTGTTATACCTTGAAGGGACATATGGAATACTTTTTCGGCCCGATGCTGCCGGATTGCGGTTATTTGAAGCTGTTTGAACTGATAAACTACGAAAACGGCATTGTTATCAATTATCCGGAAACGGGTCAGAACGAACTGGATGTTTTTGTTGACAGCCCCAAGCTCAATAAAATGTTCCACGAGATGGAAGAATGGTCAACTATGCTGCAGTGCAATACTGTTGCCAAGCTGAACCGTATTATTAAAGAGGATCATGCCGGAGTGATCATTCAGGTGGCGGAGGCGCTGCATGAAAAAAAGATTGCCGCCATAGCGGATGAAATCACTGATAAAGGTAAAGACGTACATCTCGTTTTGATCGCCGGTCCTTCTTCCTCGGGGAAAACGACCTTTGCTCAAAGATTGAGTATCCAGCTGGTAGTCAATGGTCTCAGACCTGTGCCGATATCGATGGACGATTATTATAAAGAACGTTTGAACACACCGCGTAAAGCGGATGGCTCTTATGATTTTGAAAGTGTTGAAGCGATTGATCTGGAACTATTCAACGACCACTTGAAGCGCCTGCTGGCAGGAGAAACGGTTAAAATACCAAAATATAATTTCCGTACCGGACTGCGCGAATACCGGGGCCGTGAGCTGACTTTGAGCGATAATTCTGTGCTGATCGTCGAAGGTATCCACGGCTTGAATGAGCGCATCTCTGCCGTTGTTCCGGCCCGTAATAAACTGAAAGTCTATATCAGTGCCCTGACGCCGATGTCGCTGGATGATTACAACCGTATCCAGACTACCGATATGCGTCTGCTGCGCCGGATGGTGCGTGATTCGCAGTTCCGTTCGCATGACGCGCTGATGACTTTGAAGCTGTGGGACGATGTGCGCCGCGGGGAAGAAAAATATATTTTCCCATTCCAGGAAGAAGCAGATATTATTTTTAATACCACGCTGGTGTATGAATTTGCAGTATTGAAAAAGTATGCCGAGCCTTTGCTGCAAGGCGTACCGGAAACAGAAGCGGTGTATACTAACGCGCAAAGACTGCTTGGACTGCTTAGCCATGTGACACCGCTGGATAAAGAGCTGATTCCCAAAAACTCTATTTTACGTGAATTTGTGGGCGGCAGTGCCTTTAAAGAGGCACTGTAATTGAATAAAAAAGCATTACCAACGGCAGCTTTCTAAGAGAGCTGCCGGCTTCATATGTTTATATAGATATTAGGCAAATTATGTTTTTGCTTATACTTGATATTTTGTAATTTATTAATCCGACAAATGGAGTATTTTTGTTGATTTTTGTTGCTGAAACCATTGATAATACTAGTTAAAGAGGTATATAATTATAAAAAAGCTGTCTTTTATTGAATTAAGTGGCAGAAATAAATATGCCTATAGCTTCTTTGCAAATGGTTGCTTATGCAAAGAATAAAGCGCAGAAACAGCGGGCTTAAAGCAGGTTTGTAACCATTGGGGACTTTGACTTTAAGTTTTGTGGCGACAGGAAGAGATGCTGCTTCCTGACAGGGGGATTTTATATGCAGAAGATGATTTATCATGTAGGGGTCGATATTGGTTCGACTACGATCAAATTTGTGGTCTTAGACGAAAAGGAGCAAATGATTTTTAAAGACTATTTTCGTCATTTGTCAGATCCCAGTACTGCATTTTTACAAGAGCTTCAGAAAATTCTCGCTATTATTGACGGCAGGGAATTTTCGTTGATATTGACTGGTTCGGCTGGGTTTGGATTTGCTGAACGCATGGGGGTGCCGCATGTACAAGAGGTTATTGCTTGTCGCGCGGCGCTTCGTTCTTTGTTGCCCGAAGCGGAAACCGCAGTTGAATTAGGCGGTGAGGATGCCAAGATAACCTGGCTGGGCAGTTCGCCGGAACAGCGCATGAACGGTGTCTGTGCCGGCGGCACAGGCGCGTTTATCGACCATATGGCATCGCTTTTGGGCACTGACGCTGCCGGACTTGGCAGTATGGCAGAACACTGCAAGCGTATTTATCCGATTGCCTCACGCTGCGGTGTTTTTGCTAAAACTGATGTGCAGGCCCTGATCAACGACGGTGCTTCTAAAGAAGATATTGCCGGCTCGGTTTTGCAGGCTGTAGTTCATCAGACGATCGGCAATTTGTCGCAGGGACGTCCAATCAGCGGCAAAGTTGCTTTCCTGGGTGGGCCGCTGCACTTCTTACCGCAGCTGCGTAAGCAGTTTATTGCTACTTTAAAATTGCGGGCTGACGCAGCTTTGATAACTGAAGATGCGGATTGCTTCGTTGCCATCGGTGCTGCTTTGGCAGGTAAGAACGGCGAGATTTTTAACGAAGAAAAGCTGCTGCAGGCCATGGCAAAAGTGAACGATGCGCCGCTGGATGCTGTGGCAAAACTGCCGCCGCTGTTTGCAGATAAAGTTGATTATGAAAAATTCTGTTGGAGACATGCCCAGCATCAGGTAGAGCGTGAAGCTTTGGCTGCATATAAAGGCAAATGTTATCTGGGTATCGATTCCGGCTCGACAACTTTAAAAATGGCGCTGCTTTCAGAGGATAACAAACTGCTGTGGTCTTATTACAGCGGTAATAACGGCAATCCGGTACAGATCGCTGCTGCCGCTTTAAAGGATCTGTACGAAAAAATGCCTGCAGGTGCTGTGATCGGCGGAGCGGCTGTTACCGGCTACGGTGAAGAAATGATGAAGGTCGCTTTTGGCGCTGATTTCGGCGAAGTTGAGACCGTGGCACATTTACGGGCGGCACAGTTTTTTGCGCCGCAGGTTTCCTTTTTGATCGATATTGGAGGACAGGATATTAAATGCTTTTTTGTGAAAAATGGTATTCCTGACCGCCTGATGCTGAATGAAGCGTGCAGTGCCGGTTGTGGTTCTTTTATCGAAAACTTTGCACAGGGGCTGGGGCTTGACGCGGGTGAATTTGCCAAGCTGGCTTTAACAGCGAAAGAACCCGTTGATTTAGGCGTACGCTGTACTGTTTTTATGAATTCTAAAGTAAAACAAGCGCAGAAGGACGGTGCGGCCATTGGCGATATTGCTGCCGGGCTGGCCATTTCCGTTGTTAAAAATGCGCTTTATAAAGTTATTCGTCTGCGTGACGCAGGCGATCTGGGTGATACAATCGTCGTGCAGGGAGGTACTTTCCACAGCGATGCCATTTTGCGTGCTATGGAACAGCTGACAGGCAAAGAAGTTATAAGACCGGATATTGCAGGGCTGATGGGTGCTTTTGGCGCTGCGTTGCTGGCTCACGACCGCTGTCAGGAGAAATCGACATTGGTAGATGCCATGACATTGTCTGCTTTTGACTACCGCAGTAAAAGCTATCGCTGCGGCGGCTGCGGTAATAATTGTTTGGTAACTGCTCACTACTTCCCGGCAGGAGTATTTCATACGGGTAACCGTTGCCCGCGCGGTGCGGGCCTGCCAATGACCAATACCAGCGCGCCTAATATGTATGCATATAAATACCACCGGGTTTTTGATTACGAACCGCTGCCGTTAGAAGCTGCTAAGCGCGGTGTCATCGGCATACCGCGGATTTTGAATATGTACGAGGATTATCCTTTCTGGTTCACGCTCTTTAGCCGGCTGGGCTATCGGGTAGAGCTGTCGGGCCCGTCGTCAAAAGAATTGTACGAATCGGCTATGGCCTCCATACCTTCCGACTCACTCTGTTATCCAGCCAAGCTGGTGCATGGACATATACATGATTTACTGGACAAAGGGGTTAAAAAGATTTTCTATCCTTGTGTTCCTTACAATGAAAAAGAATGTCAGACGGCTAATAACTGTTATAACTGCCCGGTCGTAGCAACCTATGCCGAAAGTGTCTACGCCAATATGGAAGAGCTGCGGGCGGCCGATGTTGAGTTTATGCATCCATTCCTGCCGCTGTATCATGATAAACGCCTGACAGAACGGCTGGCAGAAGTTTTCCGGCAGGAAGGCCTGAAGCATAAGGAACTGGCCGCTGCCGTACAGGCAGCACGTACTGAACAGCTTAGCTATAAGCAGGAAATCAGGGATATGGGGCACAAGCTGCTGCAAAAAGTGCTGGACGAACATGGGCATGCCGTAGTTTTGGCAGGGCGTCCTTATCATGTCGACCCGGAAATCAACCACGGTTTGCCGGAGATGATCGCCTCCTTTGGTTTAACGGTCATTTCAGAAGACTCGGTTGCCGATTTGCCGGAAAGCCTTAAAGGGCAGTTACCGGTAGTTGTTGACCAGTGGTCGTGGCATTCCCGGCTTTATCGGGCGGCAGAATTTGTGGATGCGCATAAGGAATTAGAGCTGATTCAGCTCAGTTCCTTCGGCTGCGGACTTGATGCTATTACCTCAGACGTAGTAAAAGAGATTTTAGAGCGTCATCACAGGCTGTATACTTTACTGAAGGTCGACGAAATCAACCATATCAGTTCTGCACGCATTCGTATCCGCTCTTTGCTGGCGGCCATGCACGAACGTATTGATAAACATCAGGAAACAGACATACCTGCTTATATACCGCCGTCATTTTCAAAAACAATGCGGAATACGCATGTTATCCTGGCGCCGCAGCTTTCACCAGTGCACTTCCAGTTTATGGAAACTGCTCTGCGCCGTGCCGGATACAAGCTGGAGATAGCGCCGCTGCCTGATCGGGAAGCAGTGGCCTTAGGTCTGAAATATGTCAATAATGATATTTGTTATCCGGCAATCTTAGTTATTGGCCAGATGCTGCGGGCGTTGATGTCAGGCAAATATGACCTGAATAAAACCAGTATCGCTCTTTTTCAATCGGGCGGCGCCTGCCGCGCGACCAACTATATCGCTCTGATGCGCCGCGCTTTGCGTGATGCTGGACTTGGCAACATCCCTGTGTTTTCGCTGTATGGTGAAAAAAGCGATGGTTTTTCGCTGTCGTGGCATTTGCTGAGAGATATGGTCAAAGGCTTACTGTATGGCGATTTACTGATGCAGTTGCTGCATCGCGTACGTCCTTATGAGCAGGAAAAAGGCGCGGCCGATGCTTTGTATAAACTGATGTCACAGCTTTGCAAGGACAGCCTGGCAGGCTTGACTGGTTTGTCGTTTGAACAGACCATCAAGCGAGTTACTGCTGCTTTTGATGTGCTGCCGCTGCGTGATAATGTGCGCAAGCCCAAGGTAGGCATCGTCGGCGAAATATTGGTAAAATATCATCCGGTTGCCAACAATAACATTGTCAGCTATCTTGAAGCTGAAGGCGCTGAAGTCATACTGCCGAACATGATGGATTTCTTCCTGTATGCGGCTTATGATGAACAGGTCAAACGTCGCCTGCTGGACGGAACGCTGGGCAATGTGATCAAGTCCAAATTATTCATGAAGTTTTTGGATTATTACCGTAAGCCGCTGAATATAGCGCTGCAAAAGAGTAAACGCTTCAGTGCGTATGAACCTTTATCGGCATTGATCGCTTTGGCAGAAAAACATCTTTCTACCGGCAATATGGCCGGTGAGGGCTGGCTGCTGACTGCCGAGATGGCCAAGCTGCTGCGCAGTGGCATCGATAATATCGTCTGCCTGCAGCCGTTTGCCTGCCTGCCGAATCATGTTACCGGCAAAGGCATGATCCGTGAGCTTCTGCGCACTAATCCTCAGGCGAATATCATTGCGCTTGATTGTGACGCTGATGCCAGCCAGGTCAATCAAATGAACAGGATCAAGCTGATGCTGGAAATAGCTAAAGAAAAGCTGCAGCAGGCAGAGGTGAAGGAAGTTAATTAAAAATTAATAATTTTAATCCCCTTTAAGAATAATTTCTTAAAGGGGATTTTTTTCGTCAAGTTACTACGATATGAGACTGGTTTATTGAGCCAACTGCATGCAGTTGGGCAAGAAAAAGTTGCTCGATGCAAACTTTTGCTTGCTAGGGGGGGACATCATGCTATAATACTAAATATAAAATATAACTAATAATTAAAAAATAATTAAAATAAAATAAAGAAAAGAACTAGGTGTAAAAATACTTAATAGATAAGTTGGTGTAAATCCAACACGGTCACGCCGCTGTAATGCTTAGCAAACTTCAATTATGTCACTGGGAAACTGGGAAGGCGAAGTGCGCAATGAAGCAGAGTCAGAAGAACTGCCTTGTTTTAATGTTTCTGGAGCCTGCGAGTGATGGGTAGGAGATTGGAGTAGTTTGTCCTTTTGCCTTTTTACTTGCGAGTAAAAAGGCATTTTTGTTTAAGGAGTAGTAATAATGCAAAAAATTTTCAAAGAACAAGATTATTTATTTATTTCTCTGATCCTTGGCATTTTATTATTAATAGCTTTTGGGTGGGCTTTGAGTATTGGGACAGTAAAATTACCGATAAAAGAAATTTATGACGTTGTCATCTGGCAGTTGCAGAGCAATACCTCGATCGATACTTTAGGTAATGGAGCCGTACATGATATAGTATGGCTTTTACGTTTACCAAGATTGGTTTTAGCGGCAGTTGTTGGCAGCGGACTTTCTGTATGTGGTGTTATTATGCAGGCTATTGTCAAAAATCCTTTGGCCGATCCTTACATTTTAGGCATTTCATCAGGGGCTTCTTTAGGAGCAACAGCAGCAATTTTATTAGGTATTGGCGTTTCTTTAGGCGAAAATTTTGTAGGAATTGCAGCATTTATCGGTGCTTTTGCTATTTCTATGGGAGTTCTGTTTATTTCAAATCTTGGAGGACGTTCGAATTCCATCAAACTGCTTTTAGCGGGTATGGCACTTAGTTCTGTGTGCAGTGCTTTTGCCAGTTTTATCGTTTATTTTGCCAATAATAAAGAAGGGATGCAGACAGTCGCTTACTGGATGATGGGAAGTTTTGCCGGAGCACAATGGGATAACTTATCGGTGATAACGCCTATAGTTATTTTAACGATACTGTTTTTTTGGACACAAAGCAGGCTGCTCAATTTAATGCTCTTAGGAGATGAGTCAGCTATAACACTGGGTACGGATTTACATTTATACAGACAGTTATATTTGCTGTTAAGTTCTTTGATTGTCGGATTCGTAGTTTATTCGGCAGGAATGCTTGGTTTTGTGGGACTGATAGTACCGCATATAATTCGAATGCTGGTAGGAACCGACCATAAAAAGCTTATACCGGTTGCTGCGTTAACAGGAGCTGTTTTTTTAGTACTTGCTGATGGATTGTGCCGTATAGTTATTCCGCAAACAGAATTACCGATAGGAATTTTAATTTCGCTTATTGGCGCTCCTTGTTTCGTTTATTTAATGATTAAACGTACATATGGTTTTGGAGGAAATTGATGTGGAAATATTTACTGAAGCTGTAAAAATGTTTCTTGGCGGGAAGGAGATTTTGAAAGGAATAGACTTTTCTCTGCGAGCTAAAGAATTTGTTGGCATAATAGGACCAAATGGCAGTGGGAAAAGTACTTTTTTGAAATGTCTGTATCGGGTACAAAAGCCTACGTCGGGTGATATTATCATGGATAATCAAAAGCTGGATGAGCTTTCTTATAGGGAATCTGCTTTAAAATTGGCCGTCGTAGCACAACATAATTTTTACAGCTTTGATTTTTCTGTTTTAGAAGTTGTAATGTTGGGAAGGTCGCCGCATAAAAAACTTTTAGAACGGGATAATCTGGAAGATTTTAAAATAGCACATGAATCGTTAAAAATAGTCGGCCTGGGTAATTTTGAAGAACGTAACTTTTCTACTTTATCGGGAGGTGAACAGCAGCGAGTGATCATGGCCCGTGCATTGACTCAGCAAACAGAATGCTTAGTTTTGGATGAACCGACTAATCATCTGGATATTAAATATCAACTGCAGATCATGGATATTGTCAAAAGCCTTGATCTGACTGTTGTGGCCGCGGTTCATGATCTAAATATAGCTGCTATGTACTGTGACAGACTGATCGCACTGCAGGAAGGTTCGATCATTGGAGAGGGGGAACCACGACAGCTTTTAACAGAAAAGTTTATATACGATATATATGGCGTAGAAAGTAAAGTGCATCATAATCCTTTGAATGGAAAGCTGAATATAGTTTATTTACCGCAGCATTGGAAATAAAGACCTGTGAATAAGAAATAAATAAAAAAAGGGAGCGGGATGAGAAATATTTTTTGGCAGTAATGGGGGCTAAGATTAAGGAATTATCAAGAGACTGCCCACTGAAAGAGAAATAAAAAGAAGCTATAAAAATCAATGAAAGAAGGTTGAATTTGATGAAAAACATGGGGGAAGCTGTCTGTTTATTGCTGCTGCTGGCAGTAACTGCTAATGCCAGTGCGGCTGAAGAAGTTAAAAGTAATGAACAAAACGAAAATGTGCCTAAATTTAATCTTGAAGAGATATTGGTAGAAGGTGACAAAGATAAGTTTGGCAATGTCATTACTGAACAGTCTTATTACCGAACTGGCGGTGATGTGAATGTTGTTACCCGCAAAGAAATTGAAAAACGGCATTTTCCTGATATTACAAGCGCTATCAAAAAAATTCCGGGTGTTCAGGTTACTAGTCCCGGTTATCGCGGCGGTGAATACGGGACAGGAAGTTATTATATTACTAATGTCAGTATTAACGGTGACAGCAGAGTTGTAGTTTGTCTGGATGGTCGCCGCGTAGATAATGCTGTCAGTATGATGATGAGTGGCTCGACGCAAGGTATTGGCGGTACTGCAGGGTTGACTAATATAGACCAGGTGACGAGTATTGATAATATCGAAGCGATCGAAGTTATCAAAGGACCGGGAGCATCTATTTATGGTGCAGACGCTACAGGTGGTGTTATAAATATTATTACCCGTAAAGGGACTCTTAAACCTTCCGGTAATATTGATATATCTACAGGATCCTGGGGGCATCATGTCTATCGTGGCAATTTTTCAGGATCCAGCGATGACGGATCGTTCAGATACTTCATATCAGCAATGCGTGATATGGGCGGCAGTACTAAATATCATGATAATATGACGGGCAAAGATTACCGGTTCAGTGGTACTCAGTTTAAAGATGAGGGAGTCAATGTACGTTTAGATAAATATTTTGACGATACTAAACACTTGATTTTTTCGTACAATCATACTAATGCCAAGGATGGTAATCCTATTATCGCAACGGATTGGCGTTATATGTCTAAAGACGATTGGTATCGTATTTTTAATGATATGAAGAATAGTGGAAAATATGGAGACTTTAAAAATCCTGGTTATCGTAATTATTTTAATCATTATCTTGGGTTTAACGGATCTTACACTGCTCATATCAATAACGATATGGATTTGACGTACATTTTTGATAAAGAGCATGATATGGAAAGTTTTGTTCGCGTATACGATCAGTCGCATAAATATTGGGCCAATTATGGACCAAATTATGATCCTTGGCCGATGCCGTGGCCTGGGGAGCAAGGCTGGGATGAATTTATAGAGGCCAATCTGGTTTCAAAATCAGATCCAATGCGTAATAACGATTCTAACCGTGGCATACAGATGCAGTTAGGAAAAGCTGTCGGTAAACATGATATTTTGATTGGTGGCACGATGGACTGGTCACGGCATGAAAGTTTCAGCACTAATTATACAACAAAGAAGAAAAGTTCTGTTAACGTAAGACAGAAAACTTTTGACGGCTTTATTCAGGATAAAATCCATATTGGTGATAAATGGGAGATCGCCCCAGCATTAAGATACCAGCATGTAGATGCAAACAGTAAAGAAAATGACGAGGGGGAACTGTCTAACAGGAATAGTTCATTTTCTATGGTAACCGGAGCAGTAAATACCCAATATTCCTTTGACCCTAGTTTTAGTATTTTTGGTGGTTGGACACAGGTAAAACGTCCTTTAAGAGCTGCCGATTATGAAGCGAAAAGCATGCTTTATCAAGATCAAAAACTTGAGGAAGAACAGGGAAACGTGTGGACTCTTGGCCTTAGAAAAACCTTTTCTAAAAGTACGGAAGGCTTTGTGAATTTTGCCTATACAAATATGTCGAATGCAATTTCGCGGCAGTCTGTTCGCAATGAAGACTTAAAAAAATGGCAAACGAAAGCTGTTAATGCCAAGCAAAGCCGCAAAGCTTTTAATTTTGGTTTAGGGCACAAGTTGGGAAAATTCTGGAAAATACGCGGGAGCTATTCCTATATTGATGAAACCTGGACAGCCAAACAGGGCATGCAGTTTCAACCGGGTATTATGCTGACGAACGATACCATCAATGCGTATATCAATACAATTCGTCCTAAAAACCGTTATGTTGCTGATTTAAGTTATGAAAATGAAAAATGGTTTTCTGCTTTGACGGCGACGATGTATACGGGAATGAGTACAGAATATTTTACCGACAACCGCTTTTTTGTATTAGATTTAGGAATAAACTATAATGCCAGCAAAAGTACTACTGTTTATCTGCAATTAAATAATCTGACTAACGAAGGTTATGAAGAAAATGTCTATCCGTTTATGGGTAAAGGTGCTTTTCCTATGCCGGGGCGCAACTTTATGATTGGTGTCTCACAAAAATTCTAAATGTATATAATAAATTGGTCTTCTAGTTTAGATACTTCCAATTAAATAAAATATATTTTGATGAAAGAGAGCTGAATTTTATGAAAAAAATGGGAAAAACAGTACTGTCACTAATGTTTTTATTATCTGCTATTGCCAATGCGGCAGCAGCAGATGAGATTAAGAACGATGATGAAGAAGCAGTAGCAAAATTTAATATGGAAGGAATGTTAGTAGAAGGTGCCAAAGACAAATTCGGTAACGTCATCACTGAACAGTCTTATTATCGCACCGGCGGCGATGTGGATGTTGTGACCAGAAAAGAAATAGAAGAGCGTCACTATGGAAATTTAACGGATGCTATAAAAAGAATACCTGGTGTTTATATAAACAGCCCTGGTTATCGCGGAGGTGAATATAATACGGCCGGATATTACAATACTTCCGTTTCAATAAATGGTGATGACAGAGTTATTGTATGTATTGACGGAAGAAGGGTTGATAATGCTGCAAGTGGCTTATTTTCAGGGGGTTATACTGCTAATACCACAAAAGCCTTAGTTAATTTGGACCAGATAACAAGTATTGATAATATTGAGAAAATCGAAATCATTAAAGGTCCGGGAGCTTCTGTTTATGGTCCTGATGCTACAGGCGGTGTTATCAATATAATTACCAGAAAGGGATCGTTAGAACCAAGCGGAAGTATTGATGTTTCGACAGGTTCCTGGGGGCACCATGTTTACAAGGCAAATTACTCAGGCTCTTCTAAGGATGGGTCGCTCAGGTATTTTGTATCTGCTAATAGAGATATGTCAGGGGATACCAAATATTATGACCGACTGACGAAGAAAACTTATAGATATCGTGGTACAGCTTGGAAGGATGAAGGCGTAAATTTTAGTATTGACAAGGAGTTCGATGATAAACACAGCCTTAGAGTCTCGTATAATCATACTAATGGAAAGGATGGTTATCCCATTACAACGCCGGACTGGCGTTATATGAGCAGAGAAGAATATCTTCGTATTCGTGAAGCGGAGAGAAAGGGGCTTTATGGTGATCTGGTCAATCCCGGCTATAGGAATACATTTTATACGCAAGCTTTTACTGGGTCTTATACAGCTCATGCATTTAATGATATTGATGTTACTTATTCTTTCAATAAAGAAAATGGCATGGAAAGTTTTGTGCGAATCTATAATCAGTCGCATAATTACTGGCATTCCTATGGCGGCTTTAAAGGCGCTCCTGCGGATATATATCCAGGACATCCAGACTGGGATAAATGGGCTGATGCGAGCCAAGTTTCTAAAATAAGGAAACCGAGCTATCATAAGGAAGATAACAGAGGGGTTCAATTCCAATTAGGAAAAGTTTATGGGCAGCATGATGTTTTAACTGGCTGGACCTATGACAGGGCTAATCATAAAAGTTGGAGTACGAAAAATGGACGTAAGGATGTAGATCGTAATACATACCGCGGATACATTCAGGATAAAATCCATATCGGTGACAAATGGGAGATTACTCCGGCAATAAGATATGAGCATTATGATGCTTTTAAGACTACACAGAAGGGAAGCAGCGAAACACAGGAGAATAGTTCTAATTCAGAGATTACTTACGCAATCAATACACAGTATGCTTTTGATGACGACAGCAGTATTTATTTTGGTTGGACAAGAATCCACCGCCCATTAGGATTGGGAGATTATGCAGATGACTATCTTTATCAGGAGCAGAAGTTGGAGGATGAAAGAGGCTACTCTCTGACAATGGGGCTGCGCAAGAATTTTTCAAAGAAAACATCAGCCAGTATTAATTATAATTATATGGACATGTCTAATGCTATTGCCTGTATGTCTGTTTGGGATACGGATACGGAGGACTGGATAGATAGAGATTTGAACGCTACTCAGAAAAAACAGGCTATAAATTTAGCTGTGCAGCATCAGTTTGATCAGAATTGGTCTTTGTCTGGCTCTTATTCACATGTTAAAGAAGAATGGAAGTCTAAAAATGGTATGACTTTCAAACCGGGGCTAGAGGTGGATACAAGCTTGATTAATGCTTATATCAATGCTTATCGTCCTGTTAATCAATACGCACTTGATTTAAATTATCAGAAAGATAAATGGAACGTTTCCCTGTTATCATCGTTATATAGCGGTTGCAGTTCGCTGTTTACCGCAAGTAAGTTTTTCGTAATGGATATGAATCTAAACTACAAAATAAATAAAGATATTACTGCATACCTTCAGGTCAATAATATAACTAATGAAGGTTATGAACTCAAAGCTCATTCTTATTTAGGGCAAGGCGCATATGCACAGCCAGGACGTTCTTTCTTGATTGGCATGAATTATAAGTTTTAAAAGAATGCGTACCTGATCAATGATGAGAAAAAGAAAGTTCAAAATATTGGTAGGAATTTTTCTTGTTTGCGTTTTTCTGTGTAGCAGTTGTATACAATCATGTGTTCCTCAGCCGATAAGTAAAAATCTTTCTGGTACCAAAGACAAATATGTAGATATTGCGACCTATGGTTCAGATGGAAATCCCAGAAAAATTACTTTTGATGCAATACCTGAAAGAGTTGTACTGGATATTACTAATGATTTGGAAACATTGTTATCTTTGGAGCAAGGTGACCGAATTGCACTTACTTCTGTTAATAAAGAAAGTGTTTTTTACAGACGGTTGCAGGAAAAATATCCGGAAGAGTTAAGGAAAGTACATCAGTTCAGTACCCATAACTTTGATATGGAAACTGTTGTTGCAGCTCAGCCTGATTTAATTATAGGCTGGAAGTCGACCTTTAGCCCGTCATGGCTTAGAACAACGAGCTGGTGGGAAAAAAGGGGGATTAATACATATATAGTTGCTACATCTAATAAAACAGTCCCCGAAGGAACTATTGAGGAGGAATGTCAGTATCTGCTCGATATGGGACGAATCTTTGGGGAGGAAGATAAAGCCAAGAATTATGTGGATGAGATCTATACAGAAATCAGTAAAATTAAAGAAGAAATAAAAGGACGTAAGCCTCCTACTGTGATGGTCATAGAAATGACTAAGCGTTATATAATAAATTATGACAGAAACTGGCTGGTTGGCGATATGGTAGAACGTCTTGGAGGTAAAATGCCTGTTGAGTCACTGCGCTTGGGGCAGGAAGATTTACTTTATTACGACCCTGATGTGATCTTTATTTCTTATTATAGTAAAGCTACTGAAAGCGCAAGCAAATATTTGATGGAAGATCCTAAATTCAAATCGATGAAAGCGGTAAAGAACAGGCGTATTTATCCGCTCAAATTTAATCTTATGTATACTACTGGTATAAGGACTATCGATGGTTTACGAACAATAAAACAGGGATTATATCCTGAATAAAAATAAGTGCTGTCAAATTAGGCAAATCAAAAGCCGTATGTCTTATGACATACGGCTTTTGTGTTTCAGGTCAACGGTGTTTTTTGAAATAGGCTAAAGCAACATCTGGGAACAAGGCATAAGATAAAACATCGTCGAGGTCGGCGTTGGGATAGCCGGCAGCAGCCAGTTTGGCTTTCAGGCTTTCCATTTGCGGCGCAATATCGTCAGCAGGGCGATGATCGATCTGCGGTTCGTCACCGATAGCCAATTTTTTGACTTCAGGATCGATCTGCGCAGGTGTGCGGCCATATTTTCCGCGAACAAGGTCTTTGACTTCATTCGGGATCATCTTGTAACGGCCTAAAGTGACATTCAAAGCAGCCATAGAGCCTACGATCTGGCTGGTAGGTGTTACCAGCGGCGGATAACCAAGCTCGGCGCGTACGCGCGGCATTTCTTCCAGTAATTCTGGATATTTATCGGCAGAACCCATTTCCTTCATCTGATTCAGCAGATTCGACAGCATACCGCCGGGGATCTGGAAAGTGAGTACCTTAGGATCGATGGGAATATTGTCGTTCAGGCCAAAATCTTTAACAAGCTGTGTTTTGACGCCGCGGAAATAATCGGCCGCCTTGTGCAGCTTGGTCAGTTCGATACCGGTATCCCGGGGATGGCCCTGCAGGGTAGCAACGATAGCCTCGGTAGAGGGCTGACCGGTGCTCTGCGCGAACGGAGATAAAGCGGTATCGATCATATCGACGCCGGCTTCGATAGCTTTTAAATAAGTCATATCGCCCATACCGCTGGTAAAGTGGGTATGGATATCGATCGGAACGGTAAGCTGTGATTTGAGCGTACGTACCAGTTTTTCGGCATTATACGGCGACAGCAGGCCCGCCATATCCTTGATACAGATCGAATCGGCGCCCATTTGCACCAGCTCCTGGGCAACCTTTAAAAAGTCTTCGTCCTTATGGTAGGGGCTGATAGTATAAACAAAAGCGCCCTGTACGTGTGCACCTGCTTCTTTAGCGGCACGCATCGAGCATTCCATATTGCGGGTGTCGTTCAGAGCGTCAAAAATACGGATAATGGAAACGCCGTTATCGACAGAACGTTTAACAAATTCTTTTACAACATCATCGGCATAATGGCTGTAGCCCAAAATATTCTGGCCACGCAGCAGCATCTGGATCGGGGTTTTCTGTAAGTGTTTTTTTAAAGTACGCAGGCGTTCCCACGGATCTTCATCTAAAAAGCGCAGGCAGGCGTCAAAAGTAGCGCCGCCCCAGGCCTCCAGGGCATAATAGCCCATATCGTCAAGTTCCTCCAGAACAGGAACCATATCGGTAATACGCATTCTGGTAGCCGCCAGAGACTGATGACCATCGCGCAGAACAGTTTCTACGATTTTAACAGGTGTGGTATTCATAATAAACCTCCTTGTAATAACTAATATCCTTACTGTTATTTTAGCACAGTGCTGTCGAAATTAAAAGATACAAAATACTGCATACACAGGAAAAGTTATTAATTAGAAGACTTTTTGAATATTTACAATAACAATCATCATAAAATATAATTTGCTCTTATAAAAGCACCGAAAAAATTTTTTCAATAGGTGTTTATATCCATGTTTATTGATAAGTAAAAATCTGCCGTTGACAATATTCTTTAGATGAGAGTGCCGTTATAACAGGCGTTTGACGGCAGCAACAGCGAGTGGTAGACTAAAAGGCAGTAGGATTAAGAAAGAAATGCAAAATAAAATTACAGGGAAAGCAGGTCATAGACATGGAAGAGAATTTAAAGATAGGGTTTATTGGCTATGGTAATATGGCGCAGGCTATGGTCAAAGGCCTGCTGGCTGCTGGTTCAGTTAAGCAAGAACAGATTTTCGCCTGTGCTGGCAGCTTTGCCAAGCTGCAGAAAACAACGGCTGCAACAGGTATCAAGGCAGTAGAAACAGCACAGGAGGTAGTAACCAACAGCGATTTTGTAATATTGGCCGTTAAGCCCTATATGATCGAAATTGTGACCAAACCTGTATTGGAGTTGCTGCAGGGAAAAGCAGTTATTTCCATAGCTGCCGGTTATGATTTTGCTGCCTATGAAAAGCTTTTCAAACCACATACACATCATCTCAGCACCATTCCCAATACGCCTGTAGCTGTGGGAGAGGGGATCATAGTTTGTGAAAAGCAGCATTCGCTGACACCGGAGGAATTTGCCCGGTTTACACAGCTGTTTGGTAAAATTGCCCTGTTGGAAATGGTCGATACTGCCCAGCTTTCGGCGGCAGGTACAGTCAGCGGCTGTGCACCGGCGTTTACAGCGATGTATCTGGAAGCGCTGGCAGATGCCGGCGTCAAATATGGTTTGGACAGAGCGGCAGCTTATCGTTTGGCGGCTAAAATGATCTGCGGTACAGGTAAGCTGTATCTGGAAAACGAAACGCATCCCGGTGTAATGAAGGACGCCGTCTGTTCGCCAGGCGGTACTACGATCAAAGGCGTCGCTGCTTTGGAGAAAGCCGGTTTCAGAGGCAGCGTTATCGAAGCGATAGATGTCATTGAAGGCGAATGACAACAAAGAAAAACAGTTTAAAAACCGTCTGCTTTGGCAGACGGTTTTTTGCGTTTAAGAATAGTAAGGCGCTGCTGAAAATAATATTTGCATAATATTTAAAGCTAGTGGTAAAGACTGCTTCTGGTGTGTTGAATAGAACGTGCATATAATATATAATATATTATTATTGTAATGAATATATATTTGAAAGTTTAAGGATAGAATTATGATGAAAAGGAAATATTTAAACGAAAATGTATATGAAGCGCTGCAGCGTCGGTTAAAGTTCCTGTTTGAGGAATTTGACAATATCTTTGTATCCTTTTCCGGGGGAAAAGACAGCGGCCTGCTGCTCAATCTGGTGCTTGACTTTCAAAAGGAGTATTATCCTGAGAAACGCATCGGCGTTTTTCATCAGGATTTTGAAGCGCAGTACAGTGCTACCACAGAATACGTCGAGAGGACCTTTGCCAGGATCGAAAACGATGTGGAGCCCTATTGGGTCTGCCTGCCGATGGCGACAAGGACGGCACTCAGCTGCTACGAAATGTACTGGTATCCCTGGGATAATACCAAAGAAGATGCCTGGGTCAGGCCGATGCCTCAGCATAAATATGTGATCAACATCAAAAATAACCCGATGACGACATATCGTTACCGTATGCATCAGGAAGATCTGGCCAAACAGTTTGGCAGGTGGTACCGTATTGCGCACGGCGATAAGAAAACAGTGTGCTTGCTGGGTATTCGCGCTGATGAATCGCTGCAGCGTTACAGCGGTTTTTTGAACCGAAAATACGGTTACAAAGAAACCTGCTGGATCAGCAACCAGTTCAAAAATGTCTGGGTGGCTTCGCCTATATATGACTGGAATACCAGCGATGTCTGGCACGCCAATTATACGTTTCAATATGATTATAACCGTCTGTACGACCTTTATTATATGGCAGGGCTTAAGCCCGATCAAATGCGTGTTGCTTCGCCCTTCAATGATTATGCTAAAGACAGCCTCAATCTGTATCGGGTCATCGACCCTCAGATCTGGGTCAAGCTTATCGGCCGTGTACGGGGCGCTAATTTCGGTGCTATTTATGGCAAAACGAAAGCTATGGGTTATAAAAATATCACACTGCCGGAAGGGCATACCTGGGAATCATATACCCGCTTTTTATTGGCAACACTGCCGTCAAGGCTCAGGCAGAACTATATCAAAAAATTCAAAACCTCAATTGAATTCTGGCATACAGTGGGCGGCGGGCTGGAAGAAGAAACTATCCGCGAACTGGAGGAACACGGATATAATATCCGGCGCAACGGCGTTTCCAATTACACCGTCATGAAAAACTCCCGCATTGTTTTTATCGGCAAAATACCTGACCATACCGATGACATCAAATCTACCAAAGATATCCCCAGCTGGAAGCGGATGTGCTTCTGCATCCTGAAAAACGACCACCTGTGCCGCTTTATGGGCTTTGGTCTGACGCGTCAGCAGCAGAAACTGGTAGATGTTCTGAAGAAAAAATACAGTAAGGTTTGTGATGAAAAATGAAATTCAGCAGTCCTGTTTACAACATAATTTCTGTACCGATCGAAAAAATCGAGCCTAATACCTATAATCCGAACTCTGTGGCGCCGCCGGAACTGAAGCTGCTGTATGACAGCATCAAGGAAGACGGTTACACTATGCCCATCGTTTGCTATTATGACAACGAAAAAGATCTGTATATAATCGTCGACGGTTTTCACCGTTACCGCATTATGCTGGACTATCAGGATATTTACGAACGGGAAGGCGGCAAGCTGCCGGTATCGGTCATCGATAAGCCCATCGACTGCCGGATGGCGAGTACGATCAGGCATAACCGGGCCAGGGGTTCCCATGATGTCGACCTCATGAGCAATATCATCAGCGAGCTGCATGAGCTGGGACGTTCGGATGCCTGGATATCCAAGCATCTGGGCATGGACAAAGATGAAATATTGCGGTTGAAGCAAATTACCGGGCTGACAGCTCTCTTTAAAGAAGTAGAGTTCGGCAGAGCCTGGAAAGCGATTGAAAATGATCTGCAGGATGAGTGGGAAGAAGTTGAGAAATAAATAGCAGTTTGGTGTTTCAATATTTAACGAAAAACAGACATTCAGAATGAATGTCTGTTTTTTTATGCCTGGATTTATAACGTTATCTAAAAACATGCTTACTATGAAACAGAGCGAGAACGGGCAGCAGGAAGTAAGACGCTCAAAGCGTTCCGTCTAAAATCTTCTGTGCTAACAGCTGACGCTCCGATTCGCAAATATCGACCTTACCTGTTTCGATCGCTTTTTTATAAAAATCGCATTTGTAATTTATTGTTGCAAGTATTTTCTGCATTTGTGCTATTTGTTCTTCTACGATAGCTTTGCGCTCTAAAAATAATTCATAACGCTGCGGTACCGTCGGCATACCTTCGACACACCATTCGATATATTGTTTTATTTCCTTCAAAGGCATACCGGTAGATTTTAAACATTCGATGGTATTAAGAAAAATCAAATCGCGATGGGTAAAGATGCGCTGGCCGTTCGGCTTGCGCTGTACGAAGGGAAGCAGTCCTTCATTATCATAATAACGCAGGGTATGGATAGAAACATTCATTATTTTGGATAATTCGCCGATAGTATAATTCATGATTTACCTCCTTAAAAGAGCCGTGCTAAAGCAAACAAGCCAACAGAGTTTTATTTTACAAATAGTTCACAAACAATACCCTTGACCTCGAGCTAGCTCGAGGATTTATGCTGATTATAACAAATGAAAACAAAAAAGTAAATTGCTTTATCAAATTTAGACAAAAATAAAAAGAGGTGAAGAAATGTTAAAAAGCAAAACTAAAAAATCATGGCAGCGGCTGCCGGGATGCTGCTGCTGTGCAGTGTCGCCGCTGCGGAAACCGCTGGGCTGCAGACAGTTACGAAAGCCGGTAGTAATGCGACGGTACAGGCGAACCCTAAAAATTTTACAGGTACAGCCTGGGTTACCAGTCTGCTCAGTGCCAACAGCCCTTCAAAAACTTACGCTGCGGTAGTAAGCTTTACGCCCGGCGCAAGAACTAACTGGCATATTCATTCTACAGGTCAGTCGCTGATCGTTACAGAAGGTTTTGGCTATACGCAGGAATGGGGCAGGGAAATAGTTGTCCTGTACCCGGGCGACGTTGTCTGGTGTCCGCCGGGCGTCAAACATTGGCACGGGGCTTCTTCCAATACATCGATGTCGCATATTGCGGTATCTGAAGTCAGTGACAAAGGAGTGACCTGGCTGGAACCGGTAACTGACAGACAGTATCCTAAATAAAAAGAGGTGAGGAAATGTTAAAAAAAAGTTTATTGTTATTGACTTTGGCAGTGTGCATAGCAGGTTTTAACGGCAATAGTGAAGCGTCCGCTTCGGAAGCGCTGACTGCTAAGCAGGCCAGTATCGTTACTGTAGCCGCCTTTACCGCCCAGGGCGACCTGCCTAATCTAAAAACAGCGCTTAATGAGGCTCTGGATAATGGAATGACGGTCAATGAAGTGAAAGAGGTTTTAGTACAAATGTATGCCTATTGCGGTTTTCCGCGCAGTTTGAACGGCATCAATACCTTGATCGCCGTTTTAGATGAACGTAAGGCTGCCGGCATCGTTGATGAAATCGGCCGTGACGCAACACCGGTCGATCCTAAACGTGACCGCTATGCTATTGGTGAAAAAACTCAAACCGAATTGGTAGGCCGCCCGGTGGCAGGCAGAACCTATGATTTTGCGCCGGTGATCGGCGTCTTTCTGAAAGAACATCTATTTGGCGATATTTTTGAACGTGATATTTTGAACCGCCAGGAAAGAGAACTGGCAACAGTCGGCGCGCTGGCAGGTATCGGCAATGTCAATGCCCAGCTGACTTCGCATATGCGCGTCAGTATGAATACTGGCATAAGCGCAGAGCAGCTGCAGGAAACAGTAAGGCTGCTCGGTAAAAAAGCAGGCCCTGCAGCAGGCAGTAACGCACAGCGGGTTTTGGACAGTTTATTACTGCAAAAATAAAGAAAGAAGGAATGGGTTATTATGAGATTTACTAAAAAATTACTATTATCGGGTTTGGTATTGGCATTAGGTATTGGCTTCAGCGGGGCAGCTTCTGCAGAAGAAAGCAATAGATACGGTTTGGTCTATCAGGGCGCGATAACTAAAAACGTGGCCGGACAGGTAAATATTCATCCGGTAAAGTATAAGCTGCACGGTTTAAAAATTGCCGCTAATGTGTATACTCCGGCAGATTACAGCAGCGATAAAAAATATGCCGCGATAGTAGTAGTGCATCCCAATGGCGGGGTAAAGGAACAGGTAGCGGGGCTTTACGCTCAGCGTTTAGCCGAGCTCGGTTACGTTACGATCACTGCCGATGCCGCCTATCAGGGAGCAAGTGGCGGCACGCCCCGTAATACAGATAAACCCTATTTTCGGACAGAGGATATTCATGGTATGGCAGATTTTATCTCCGCATATGCCGGGGTAGATAAGGACCGTCTGGGAGTTTTGGGTATCTGCGGCGGAGGCGGTTATACTTTGAATGCGGCCAAATCAGACAAACGTTTTAAAGCAGTCGCGACCTTAAGTATGTTCAATTCCGGACAGGTAAGAAGGAACGGCTATATGAACAGCCAGCTGGATACAATTCAGGAACGTCTGCAGCAGGCTTCTGACGCGCGGGCAGAAGAAATAGCCACCGGTAAAATTGCTTATTCAGGCACGGTTGATTTTGACGCGCTGACGGAAGAAAGCATCAATAAAATAACTAATGACCTTTATCGTGAAGGGATGATGTATTATGGCAAAACTCACAGACATCCAAATTCTACCTTTGCTTATACAACCAGCAGTTTAATGGAACTGATGTCGTGGGATGCGACCGATAATATCGATCTGATTGACCAGCCGCTGCTGCTGATGGCCGGCAGCAAAGCAGATTCGCTGTATATGTCGCAGGAAGCCTTCCAAAAAGCAACCGGCACCCAGGACAAAGAACTGTTTTTAGTAGACGGAGCGACCCATATCCAAACTTATTATCAGCCGCAGTATGTAAATCAGTTTGTTGCCAAATTACAGGATTTTTACGGCGCACATCTGTAACCAGCAGCATTCAGCAGTAAAATAAATTGTATCAGCATGTTGAAGAAAGGAGTTTTTGTATATGCAGGACGTAATACTTTTAACTGGTGCCGGACAAATTGGCCTGGCGATCGCCAGAAGAATGGGTCATGGTAAAAAAATTGTAGTTAGTGATAAAAATATAAACAACGCCCAAACCGTAACTAAAATAATGACTGAGGCCGGATTCGACGCTGTAGCGGTAGAAGCGGATATTTCCTCGCGCAAATCAATTTTAAATATGATAGCTGCAGCGCAGAAATATGGTGAGATCGCAATGCTTATCAATGCTGCCGGGGTTTCACCCAGTCAGGCCTCTGTCGAAACTATTTTAAAAGTGGATCTATACGGTACAGCAGTTTTGTTGGAAGAAGTAGGAAAAGTGATCAAAGCCGGTGGTACTGGTGTTACGATATCCAGCCAGTCTGGGCACAGAATGGCTGCATTAGGTGCGGAAACAGACGAACAGCTTGCTGTTACACCGGCAGAAGAACTGCTGCAGCTGGAAGTATTAAAGCCGGCCAATATCAAAGACACACTGCATGCGTATCAAATGGCTAAACGCTGTAATGTAAAACGCGTAATGGCAGAAGCTATCAAATGGGGCGTAAAAGGTGCTCGTATAAACTCTATCTCGCCCGGCATTATCGTAACGCCGCTTGCGCTTGATGAATTTAACGGCCCCAGAGGAGAGTTTTATAAAAATATGTTTGCAAAATGCCCGGCAGGCCGCCCCGGGACGGCGGATGAAGTTGCCAACGTAGCCGAATTGCTGCTGAGCCAGCAGGGAGCATTTATCACCGGTGCAGATTTTTTGATTGATGGCGGCGCAACAGCAGCTTATTTCTATGGACCGTTAAAACTAGATAAGTGAGGTGAGAGTGGTGCTTAAAGCAAAAGCGGCTAAAGTTTTAGCGCTGATGGTATTGACGTTTGCCGCAGCAACATCAGTTCAGGCCTTTGAAAAACCAGTTTTAATAGCCGAGCAGGGCAGTTTTGCCGCCGGCGGCACGGTAGTAAGATCTGACGGAAGTTTTAATTACAGGGTTCCGAGCGATCAGTCCGGCCAGTCGCTGCACGGAGATCACGCATATGTTTTTTATCAAAAGCCGGCTAAAGCTCATAAATATCCGTTAGTTTTTCTGCATGGTGCCGGGCAATCGGCTAAAACCTGGGAAACTACCCCTGATGGCAGAGATGGGTTTCAAAATATTTTTTTAGGCAAAGGCTACAGCACCTATCTTATTGATCAGCCTCGCCGCGGTAGAGCGGGGCAGTCAACGGCGGCAGAAAATATCAGTGCCGCCACCTATGACCAGTTATGGTTCAGCAATTTCAGGTTGGGGAACTGGCCCGATTTTTTTGAGGGAGTACAGTTTTCAAAAAATCAGGAAGCGTTAAATCAGTTTTTCAGACAAATGACTCCCAATACGGGTGCATTTGATGAAAATATTATCAGTGCTGCTGTAGCTGCAGTATTTGATAAATCTGGACCGGGAATTTTGGTTACCCATTCACAGGGGGGCGGTCCGGGCTGGCTGGCAGCTATAAAAAATCCTGAAATCCGTGCGGTCGTTGCCTATGAACCGGGCAGCGGGTTTATTTTTCCCGCAGGAGAGGTACCTGAACCGCTGGAAACCACAAGTCCTTTCGGAGCTTTAGCGGGAAGGGAAATAGCGTTAGAAGATTTTCAGAAGCTGACTAAAATACCAATAGTCATCTATTATGGTGATAACATTCCTGCTGTGCCTACAGCGGAATGGAACAAGGATAATTGGCGCGTGCGCTTACAGATGGCGCGCTTATTTGCAGATGCTGTCAACCGTCACGGCGGCGACGCTGCCGTGGTTCATTTACCGGAAATAGGAATAAAAGGCAACACGCATTTTCCGTTTTCGGATATGAATAATCAGGAAATAGCAGTGTTACTGGAAAAGTGGCTGCATGAAAAAAAACTGGATATTTAAAGTTAGCTAAAACACGCACAAATAACTTGTGCGTGTTTTATTTTTGCAGTGCCTGCTTTCAAAGCAGGCGTTTTTATTATGGTGATAAACTGTTGCAGGCTTGCACAGGCAGCCGCTGCACGTGAATTTTAGGCAATAGTTTTAGGCAGCTTTTAAAACATGCGGGTAATAATGCCATTATAAAAGCGCAGACACCGACAGTTTTAAAGCCGCTGGCGTAATGCGCCACAAGACTCGAAAAAGTGATACACAGGCAAAAAGTAAGTGTCTTGCGGGGGGGTACAGATGTGCTATAATGCATATAAATATTATTAAAACAAATATTTTTGATGCTGAACAAATGAAAACGCTCCTGTTTAAATGTTTTGACCCAAAGTGTGCAAGAGACATAGAAGGTGGAGGTGGAAGATGTACGATGAAAAATGCCTGCTGCGTATCGGCAGCAATATCAAGCTGCTGCGCAGTGTTCGTCAGCTTAATCAGCACCAGCTGGCCGAGCGGCTTGGTATCAGCCAGACGCATCTGAGCAATATTGAGCATAATAACGTGCTGGTGAGCTTGAAGCTGCTGGTACGCAGCGCCAATGTTTTAGGATGTTCGCTCGAAGCACTGCTGGACAGAGCTGCTGCGGTCGAGTGGGCTGGAGCGCATTGTACAGATGGAGGTGAAGAGGCAGAAAACAAAGGCAAAAGTGAGTGTAAAAGCAGGTGCGGTACTGATGCTGAGGGGCAGGAGCAGTATTCGCTTGAGGAAGTGCGGCTGCTGCTGAAGCTGCTGCAGATACAGCGAAATATTTGCTCTTACAGATAACTGTTTAAGTAAAAATTGACTGGCAACAAGGGAAAGGGATGGAAACAGTGACAAGAAAAAGGTTAGGGAAAGCGGTGCTTTTGAGTTTATTGCTGATGAATGTCTGTAAATTGGGAGGTGCTGCAGAGTATAATGCTGCAATTACAGGCAATGAAACAGATTATGACAGTATTAAAGAGGTCGATATTGTCAGCGGCGAAGTGAAGTATACCTTTACAGGGGAGAACACAGTTGAGAATAAAGTGAGCAACTCTTTTCAACCAATCAAAGTGAGCGGCAAGACCGTGACGGTAGCTATTGGTGACAAGTTGACGCTGACAGGCAAGGGGACTGGCGTGAGCCCTGTAAATACCGGTAATATTTTGGCGACTGGTTCGACCGGAAGCCTGACTTTTACCGGCGGGACGCTGGATGTGACAGATCTGACAGAATATCCAAAAAGTAACTATACAATTCATGCCAATAGCGGCGCCAGTATCGTGTTTGACAATGCAGTGACTAATATCGGCGAAGGTAATCTTACACAGTCAAGCATGGGTATAATGGTTACTGGTGCGGCAAGTAAAGTTATTTTTACTGAAAATGCCGACAGTTTGAAGATCAATTCGGCTACGGGGATCTATGTCAATGGCGGCAGTTTCAGTTTTGATAATACTGAGGGCAGTGTACTGATCGAAAATAATCCCGAGGATAGAAAGCGGGATACAGGTGGTCCGGGAATCGCGGTAGCTGGCGGCAGTCTGACGCTGAAAGGCAGGGAAACCGTCATCAAAACTACAGATGCTGATGGCACTGTTGGCGGCGCTGCTGTTTCGGTGACAGAGCGTGATAAAGATAATATATTGAATTTTGAGGCGGATAAGACTATTTTAACAGGCGGTGCTTTTGGCATTTATGTTGATGGCAGCCTTGTAAATCCAGCGGACACCATTAAGACGAATATCAATTTCAGCGGTGAGACCCAGATCACAGCCTATAATAATGATGGTTTAGATGATTATGTTGGTTGTGTTGCTGTATGTGCATATTTTCCTGATGCTAAAATAAATTTTGCCAAGCAGGCAGTTTTAACGGCGGAGACTAATAATAACACCAAAAATATGGCGGCCGGAGCATGTATTCAAAGCGGTTCATCCTTGACGGCGCAGCAGGGGTTGCAGGTCAACGTCAAAACCGCAGGTGACTATGGGTATGGACTTTTTGCTTCCGGCAGCGGCAGTCTGATTGATGTAACTGGTCTGACAGCTGTTGATGTAGTCAGCGGCAGCGGAGAAATCAGAGGCGTGCAGGGCTTTAGCGGCGCTGAAGTGAAGATGAACGGAGCTGTAAAGGTTGCTGGTAAAAGTGATGGCGGCGCAGTGACAGGACTTTGGAGTTGGAACGGCGGCAAGGTTGAAGTTGCGGAAGATGCCCAGATCAAAGCCGTTTCTGATACCGGGAACGTTACAGGTATCAATAGCAATAATAATGGCGGGACATCGTCTGATCGTGCTTTGACGCAGATCGGCGGTAATACCGTTATAGAAGTTGCCGGTGCTGGCAGTGCTGCAGGTATCAGCTGCTTCAGTAACGGCGATGTTGAGCTTAAGGGAGCAGCGGCTATAAAAGCGACCAGTACTAAAGGTACGGCTATGGGTATCAGTGCTAATACCGGCGGTAAGGTTACAGTAGATAAAGCTGTTACCGTACATGCGCAAAGCGGCAGCGGGTCGGCGTATGGGGTCTATAGTGCAGGCAGCGCGGAAATAGTTTTTAAAGAAACAGCGCAGATCGTTGCCGGGACCGGTGTAAGTAATGCTAAAGAAACTTATGCTGTCGGTCAAGGCGTAGGTGTTTATACTGCTGGCGGCAAAGTGGACTTTCAAAAAGGACTTATTTTGGATAATAAGGGGCAAAGCTATGCTTTGAGAGCATATAAGAGCGGCGCCAGTATTACCGTCAACAGCGAAGGCAGCGGCAGTGTTTATCTGACCGGCAACATCCAAGCTCATACCAATGGGCTGCTGGATCTAAATCTGCTGACTGACGACTCTTATTACGAAGGCGCGGCGACCATTGTAAGTAACGGACAAATCAATATGAAGCTGCGTAACGGTGCTTTTTGGAAAGTGACAGGCAATAGTGATCTGACCAGGCTCGACTTCGGTGATAATGCTGTTATTGATATGGAGCAGGCAGCTGGTTACCAAAAATTACAAACCGGGACGCTGAATGGTGACAAAGGTACTTTTGTGCTGGGAGCCGATATTAGCACGGGGCAAAGCGATACCGTGTCTATCGGCGGCAGTGATGCAAAAGGCACGTATAATATACTGGTCAGCGAAGTCGGCAGAAGGCAGGGTGACGACTTGCATTTGCTGCTGGTAAATGATGCCAGTGGTGAGCATACTTTTATAGCGAGTGATATTTACAGAGGAGGGATCTATGTTTATAAAACAGAGATCTCCAATGAAAATGATGGCGGTATCAAGTGGTATCTTGAGAGTCTGCATAATGAAACGACAGAAGATGCCCGCAGCATCCTGCAAACGGCAGACAGCATGTATTCCAGCTGGGTGTTGAGCAGTGATATGCTGCAGGGCCGGCTGGCCGAGCTGAAGGAAGCACGGTCAGAACATGGCTTATGGGCTCGTATCAATAACGGCAAACTGCGCGGCGAAGCCTTTAAAAATAATTATCAGACTTATCAGATCGGTTATGACGCTGCATTTAAAGACAGAGCTGGAGGCAGTATGAATGAGTGGCTCGGTGGCGCTGCGTTTGAATATGCCAAGGGAAATATGGGCTATGGCAACGGCAGCGGCGAACAGCAGACAGCTGCTGTAATGCTGTATGGCAGTAAACACAGCCAGTCTGGCGACAGAGCAGATATCGTGCTCAAGCATGGTCAGATGAAAGGCGATATCGATACCTTTGGTATCGCCGCTGACAGACGTGATTATAAGTCCAGGGCCACAGCTTTGAGCTTGGAATATGGTAAACGATTACAGCGTGAGCAGGGCGTGTATTTAGAACCACAGGCGCAGCTTATGGTCAGTCATATCAATGGAGAGGCCGCTGTTACTGATTATGGAATCAGAGTTGAGTCAGAAGGCATTAACAGCGCCGTAGGTCGTATAGGCCTGGAAGTGGGCCAAAAGTATCAGCGCAGCAGTGCTTATATTAAGGCTTCCCTGTTGCATGAATTTGGCGGCAGAGCAGACACAGTGCTGACGTTGGGAGATGAAACCTTGCGCGACTGCAGAGATTACAGCGGCAGCTGGTGGGAACTGAATTTAGGCGGCGAACTGGAGCTGGGCAAAAACAATGACCTGTATATGGATGTGGAGCGTTCTTTCGGCGGTGCTTTTCAAAAACAGTGGCAGATCAATGCTGGCGTGAGATTTAGCTTTTAAATAAGTAAAAACACAGCTGGTTAGATTTTTAAAATTATAATATTTTTTACTTCCTCGGCAGTGATCAAGGCGTATATCTGGCCTGCGGCCATAAATCGCTTTGGATCACATGCTTAAGTCGTTTTATGGACCGGCAGGTTTATAAAACGACCTGAGGGAGTTTTTTTATGCCTTGCGGCAGGGTGCTTTGAAACCGTGAAATTTAATAAATTAAAATAATAATTTAAAGTTTGCGACAATATTTTTCTTGTGAATTCATAAAATATTTGTTTTAGTTATAGCATTATATATTGTTTTTTGTTAAAATAATATATAATTGCTGAAAATATTATTTCAAATGGATTATAAAAGGAGCGTTTGTCTTGATGGGAAAGCAGGTACAGCCTGGGGAAATGAATGCAGTAACTGATTACAGTGCTTTGATCGACGGTGCGGGTATTAATGTCTGTAAACTTTTACTGGATGATGAGTTGACGATTTTGTGGGCCAATGATAATTTTTATATAAGTTCGGGTTTTGGTAAGGATGAGTATCAGACATTGTTTCACCATATCAAAGCATATTATACAGGGCATGGTGATGAGTTTGCCAAAATAAAAAATGCGTTTTACGATGTATTGCAAAAGGGAGAACGCAGAGTAAAGGTTGGCTGCCGGCGGCCGCTTAAAGATAATACCTGCGCCTGGATCAATATTGATGGTATAATCACAGGCGAGATAGTGGACAGCAAGCCTGTGGCGCTGGCTGTTTATTCGGATATCAGCGATGTGGCTAAGCTGAAGGCTGAACGCGACCGGCTGCTGGAAGAAAAGACACGGTATTTTGAATGGATGATGGACGAATATATCGGCAATATTTACATTTCCGACCTGGAAACGTATGAACTGCTGTTTTTGAATAAAACGGCTGCTGCCACCTTACATACTACTAAGGCAGATGCAACAGGTAAAAAATGCTATGAGGTGATACAGGGACGCACCAGCCCCTGCCCGTTCTGCAATAACGCGCTGCTGACGGAGGCTGATGTTTATGCCTGGGAGTTTGATAATCCTAATCTGGAAAAGACTTTTATGATCAGGAACAGGGTCATCAACTGGCAGGGTCACAGGTCGAGGATCGAGCTGTCGCATGATATGATGAGCGCCGAGTATAAGCTGGCGAAGAAGGATCAGGAGCGGGACGCGATCTTAAAAACTATTCCCGGCGGGCTGGCCAGAGTTGACGCCAGGGATTGTGAAACGATCCTCTGGTATGGCGGTAATTTTTTAGAGATGCTGGGTTATACGGACGAGCAGTTTGCACACGAGCTGCATTCCAAATGTTCTTATGTGCATCCGGACGATTGTGAGCGTGCCTTTTCTTTTATGCGGTCTATTTCTCAAACGGGTGAATATAGCGTTGGCGAGTTTAAGTTTGTGACCCGCAGCGGTGATGTACGTATTTTGACGGTGACGCTTTGTTATGTAAGCGGTGAGGACAGCTGGGACGGGATCCCGTCTATTTACAGCGTCGGTATCGATATTACGGAGGAGCGCAGGGAGCAGGAGCGGCAGCGACGGGCTTTAGAGGATGCGTATCAGTCGCTGCATGTAGCCAACCTGGCCAAAAGTAATTTTCTGTCGTCAATGTCGCATGATATCAGGACGCCGATGAATGCGATCATTGGTATGACGACGATCGCCAGGGCCAATCTTCACGAACCGGAGAAGGTGAACGGCTGCCTGGGGAAAATCAATGCTTCCAGTATGCATTTGCTGCGTTTGATCAACGAAGTGCTGGATATGTCGAAGATCGAGAGCGGCAAGGTAGATCTGGTGCTGGAGGATGTCAGTCTGCCGGACGTGGTAGATAATATTGTCAGTATCTGCCGGCCGATGATGGTGGCTAAAGAGCAGGAGTTTAAAGTAAATATTTTTAATGTGCACGGTGAGCATGTGATAACTGACGGCGACCGTCTGCAGCAGGTATTTATGAACCTGCTTTCCAATGCTATCAAATATACGCCTGAGGGCGGCAAGATCAGTCTGACGATCAATGAATTAAAATCAGAGCTGCCGACAAAGGGAAATTATGAATTTATTTTTACTGACAATGGGATCGGGATGTCGGATGAGTATGTGCAGCATGTTTTTGAGCCGTTTGCCCGCGCTGAAGATGAACGTATCAGCAAGATACAGGGCACGGGACTGGGGCTTGCGATAACGCAGAACATCGTGCAGATGATGAACGGCACGATCGAGGTGCAGAGCCGTCTGGGACAGGGCAGTACCTTTACTGTGTCTGTACCTTTGGAGCTGCAGCTGAAGGAAGAACAGGAACATGAGGAATTGAGCGGTCTGCCGGTGCTGGTGGTGGACGATGAGCAGGCGGTGTGCGAAAGTGCGACGATGCTGCTGCAGGAGCTCGGCATGCGCGGCAGCTGGGTAATGTCGGGAGCAGAAGCAGTAGAACGTGTCGTGGAAGCGCACGAACGGCGTGATGATTTTTATGCTGTTATTTTAGATTGGAAAATGCCGGATATGGACGGTTTGGAAACGGTACGCGTTATTCGGAAACGCGTTGGACCGAAGGTGCCGATCATCATTATTTCGGCGTATGATTATTCGAATATCGAAAAAGAATTTATTACTGCCGGGGCTGATGCTTTTATCAGTAAGCCGTTATTTAAATCTAAAATGCTGCATGTTTTGCAGCTGTTTTGTGATACCTACAAGGATGATTGTGACGGTGATATTGTTCCGGAGCTGCATAAGGAGCTGGCAGGCAAAAAGGTGCTGCTGGTTGAGGATAACGAGCTGAACCGGGAGATCGCTGTCGAGCTGCTGGAAATGCAGGGGTTGAAGGTTGAGGCGGCAGAGAACGGGAAAGTTGCAGTAGAGATGTTTGCAATGTCGGTACCGGGGTATTATGATGTGGTGCTGATGGATATCCAGATGCCGGTCATGGATGGTTATGAGGCTACAGCCGCACTTCGCGCTCTGCCGCGTCGAGATGCGGTCAGTATACCTATTCTGGCCCTGACGGCAAACGCATTTATTACCGATGCCGGTAAGGCGAAAAATGCCGGGATGAACGACCATATCACGAAACCGATCAATTTGGATGTTTTATTTGCCGCTTTGTATAAATGGCTGGTTTAGAGGCGGCTGTAATTCGATGCTGACAGTGGTGTGGTAGCAGTGAGAAATAACAAAAAGACCGATCAGGATTAACCTGAACGGTCTTTTTGTTATTCTGTATCAGTCGTTTAAAAGCTGCGCTTTCAAACGGTGGTATTCGCGCGGAAAGTAAGGTGTGAGCTGTGATTCGCGGTGATCGTAACCATAAGCGCGCCGGGTGATACTGACAATGGGCGGCGCCTGGATACGTTTGGCGACTGCCAGTGTGTTCATCAGTTTCCACCAGTGTTCCAGATCGGCGATAAAACTGCGTGCGTCCGGGAAGGCTTCGCTGATTATGTCTGCTTCGCAGCCAAGATGTTCGGTCAGTGTCCCTTCGCTGTACCAGAGCAGGATCTCGGCAGGCGATGTTTTGCGCCACTGCTCAAGGAAGCTGCGGAACAGTTTATCGTGATAGGGATAGACTAGCGGGTCACCGCCGGTGCCAACTGTCTGTTCGGAGGAAAGCTCGGCGCTGGGACGGATCGTGAAGACCGCTTCCGGCAGTATCTGACGCTGGAATACTTTTTCGTTCAGGTAGCGTCCCAGTTCGTAAACATGGTGTTTCCACAGGTCGCCGATAGGCGCCAGAGCGCCGCAGATGTCGCCGTAAAAGGTGGCGTAGCCGACGGTGAGCTCGGTTTTATTGGAGTTGCAGGAGAAGGCACCGCCAAAGGCAGCAGCCAGGCCTGCTACGACGCGGGAGCCGCGGTCGCGTGATTGAATATTTTCGTAAATCAGCGGCGAGATGGTAAGTTGAAAATCGCGGTGCTGACGATAACTGTGGATAGGTGTCTGCGTAAGCTGTTCGCTGGTATGCATGCAGCTTTCGGTGATGGGGATGACAGTATAGTTGGCACCCAGTGACTGAGCGGTCTGCTCGGCGATCGCCTGCGTCATGGGTGAATTGTAGCGGCTGGGCATATTGACCAGCAGAACGTTGTCAGGGCCGAGGATATCGACAAAAAGTGCGGCTGTAACAGCGCTGTCGATGCCGCCGGAAAGGCCGACAGTCATTTTGCCGATGCCTGCCTGTTCAAGAAAACGCTGGCAGCCATAGCGGAGGCTGTGATAAACCTCATCGATCTCACTGCGGGGATCAGAGGTGACGTCGCTGGTGTCGATAACTTTGGCTTTGCTGTCCCAGCTGGCGCAGAGCGTAGCTTCTGCGTACATGGGCGCGTCGGTGAGCAGCCAGCCGTCAGAGCCGTAAACACAACTGCAGCCGTCAAAGGTGAAGACGTTTTTGCCGTTGTTCTGGATCCCGACATTATTGCAGTAGATGAGCGGGATGCCGGCTTTTTGAGCGGCGCTGCCGAAAAGACGGTGCCGTTTGCTGTTTTTGTTGATGCTGAAGGGCGAGCAGGAGATGTTGCATAAAAGTTCGGCGCCATGCTGCGCCAGCAGCTGAGGCACATCTAAAAAGTAGTTTTCGGTCCAGCCGTCTTCGCACAGCATCAGCCCCAGTTTGACGGTTTCGCCATGGGCGGTGACAGTGAGCGGCTGGTGCAGGCCGGCAACCTGTTTATCCAGTTCCAGAGCCAGCTGCCGTAAGCCGTAAAAATGACGGTTGTCATCAAATTCACGGTAGTTGGGCAGGGCATTTTTTACGATAAAATCATAGGGCAGAGTGCCGTTGGTCAGCAGCTTGCCATGCTGCGCGGCAAAGGCGGCGTTGTATTTGCGGGCGCGTCCGTCTTCATTGAGTTTGCTGTTATCGACGGCGATATTACCGAAGATGACGCACAGATCGCCGCAGTTTTCCGTAGCGGCGATGATCTCGTCGCCGTAAGCGGCGCAGTCTTGGATGAAGGCCGTTTGCTCCCACAGGTCGCCTAAAAAGTAGCCAGGTACTGCCAGCTCCGGCAGCAGCAGGATATCGATGCTGTTTTGGCAGGCCATTTCCATATGGTGCAGAATCTTTTTGCTGTTGAGGTCCGGTCGTCCGGCAATGATTTCTATTTGCCCGCAGGCTATTTTAAGTGCCACAGTACACCTCTTTGATAAAGTTTGCTGAAAGCTTTTAGTATTTGCGTTTAAAAACCTATGATGTTATTATAGCAGAAGGAAGGCAGTTATGCCACTTCCAGAGGAGGCAGGAAGTTATGAAACAGAAAAAAACCAATGCGGCGCGCAGGCTTGATGAACTGAAGATCGCTTACCGTTTGATGGAATATACTGTGGACGAGGAGCATCTGGACGCTGTGCATGTAGCGGCTGAGGTTGGAATGCCCGCAGCTCAGGTTTTTAAAACGCTGGTAGTGCGCGGTGATAAAACAGGAGTTGTTTTTGCCTGCATACCGGGTGACGGCGAGCTGGACCTGAAGGCATTGGCTAAAGCCAGCGGTAATAAGCGGGCCGAACTGGTGCCTTTAAAAGAGGTACTGCCCCTGACGGGTTATATTCGCGGCGGCTGTTCGCCATTGGGGGCTAAAAAGAATTATCCTGTATATATGGATACCAGCAGCAACAGCTGGGCCGAGATAGCTGTCAGCGCCGGTGTGCGCGGTATGCAGATCGTGGCGGCTCCGGCTGATTTACAGCAGGCAACGCGTGCTGTAGTGGCTTCGCTGACTTTCTAAATACATAGAAAATACTTGTTTGGAAAATACAAATGTGGTATGATTTTTCCGTAGTGAATTAATGAAAGTGAGGTTCCTGCAATGTTATTTGTAAGTACCCGCGGCAAAACTGACCTGGTATGCTCGGCGCATGCCATTACCCGTGGTCTGGCTGACGACGGCGGTCTGTTTGTACCGCAGAAATTCCCGGAACTTTCGCTGGGCGAGATTGTGTCCATGCGCAGTATGACTTATAAAGAACGGGCTGTAGCGATTTTATCGCTGTTTTTGACCGATTATACTAAAGAAGAATTATTTGAATGTGCCGATGCTGCTTATTCGCAGACTAAATTCGGCGCTGAACCTGTGCCTTTGCGTAAGGTGAATGAGAATACGGATGTGCTGGAGTTATGGCATGGCCCGACTTCGGCCTTCAAGGATATGGCGCTGCAGATTTTGCCGCATCTTTTGACGAAAGCGATAGGCAAGACCGGTGAGAGCAATAAAGTGGTTATTTTGGTAGCTACTTCAGGCGATACAGGCAAGGCGGCTTTGGAAGGCTTTGCCAATGTGAAGGATACCGAGATCATCGTTTTCTATCCTGAAGACGGCGTAAGCGCGATCCAGAAACGCCAGATGCTGACGCAGGCCGGTGACAACGTACGCGTTATCGGCATCCAGGGCAATTTTGACGATGCTCAGCGCGGCGTCAAAGAGCTTTTTGGCGATACTGCGCTGGAAGAGGAGCTGCAGAGTAAGGGTTATGTGTTCAGTTCGGCCAATTCGATCAACTGGGGGCGTCTGGTACCGCAGATCGTGTATTATTTCAGTGCCTACAGCGACGCTGTGACCAATGGCCGCATCAAAGCGGGCGAAAAGATCAATTTTTCTGTACCGACCGGCAATTTCGGTGATATTCTGGCCGGCTATTATGCCAAGCTTATGGGGCTGCCGGTGGCAAAGTTTATTTGCGCTTCCAATAGCAACAATGTTTTGAGCGATTTTATCAATACCGGAATTTATGACAGACGCCGCGAGTTTTATAAAACTGTTTCGCCGTCGATGGATATTCTGGTTTCAAGTAACTTGGAACGGTTGCTGTACAGTATTACTGAAGCTGATGCTGCAAAGGTGTCGGAATGGATGCAGCAGCTGACGGCCAACGGCATTTATAATGTTGGCGAGAAGGTCAACAACATGATTCTGGAAGAATTCTTTGGAGCCTGGGTCGACGAGCTGGAAACGAAGGAAACCATCGGGCGCGTTTTCAATGATAATGAATATTTGATGGATCCGCATACTGCTGTAGCCTGGCGGGCCTGTGAAAAGTACCGTCTGGTATCCAGCGACGATACGTACTGTATCGTGCTTTCTACAGCCAGCCCGTATAAATTCAGTGATGTGGTGCTGGAAGCTGCAGGCAGTGAGGAAGACGCTAAACTGGAGCCGTTTGACGGTTTGCGTAAGCTGCATGCTCTGAGCGGTTTACCTGTACCGGAGCCAATGCTGGCGATGGAGAAAATGCCGATTCTGCATCAGGAAGTGATTGAACCTGCCGATATGAAAAAAGCGGTAGAGACAGCACTGAAACTGTGATGGCAGGGGTTTGATAACAGAATTAAGCGCTTACTGCTTCTGCAGTAGGCGCTTTTTATTTAGTAAAGTTTGATATAAAAATGTATGATTATTACTTTTTTTATTTAATATTGAAGGAAAAAGCAGGGATTTTGAGGTAAATTCTCGAATAATTACAGTTATAAAAATTTGTAGAAGTTAGGAGCTGAAGAAGATGCCATATTTGTTTTTTACTTTATTTATCAGTGTTATTGTGGCTGTGTTTGCAGTGCAGAATGCCGTTAGCGTGTCGCTTAATTTTGCTGTGTGGACGATGCAGACTAATTTAGTGATCGTTATTCTGGGTTCGGCTCTGCTGGGTGCTTTGGCAACCTTGTTTTTTACCCTGATGATGAAGGCGAAGCATTATCTGCAAGATAAAAAGACCCGCGAAGAGATGGCGGCCCTGCAAAAGGATAATGCCAAGCTGCGTGAGGAAGTTGCGATGTTGATGCATACGCAGAAATTACATAAAGAAGCTGCTGCTAAGGCTGAACCGGCAGTAACGGCGGCAGACGAATGAGGAAACGGAAGATTTGGCAGTTGCAGAAGTGTGACAGAGAATATGCTGCAGGCATAGCTGCCGATCTGGGGGTTTCGCCTGTGGTGGTCAGCGTGTTGCTGAACCGGGGCGTCAGGGAAAAAGAAGAGATCAGAGAATTTTTGTTCGGCAGCGAGCAGCCCTTTCATGAGCCTTTGCTGATGAAGGATATGCAGAAGGCCGCCGAGCGTATTTTAGAGGCTGTAAAAAACGGTGAACAGATCACTGTTTATGGCGATTATGATGTGGACGGTATCAGCGCCAGTTCACTGCTGTATTTGTATTTGCAGGGGCTTGGCGCTAAAGTCAACACATATATCCCCAAAAGAAAAAATGAAGGCTACGGACTGAACAACGAGGCGCTGGCGGCTTTGGCCGAAGCAGGTACGACGCTTTTGGTGACTGTTGACTGCGGTATCAGCGGCGTAGACGAGGTGGCTGCTGCACCGGCAGGTCTGGAGATCATTATTACTGATCATCACACACCGCCTGATGTTTTGCCGGCTGCTTATGCGATCGTTAATCCACATCAGCGCGACTGCAGATATCCGTTTAAGTATCTTTCCGGCGTGGGAGTGGCCTTTAAGCTGTGTCAGGCACTGCATCAGATGCAGCATTTGACGGAGCCCTTATGGTCGGAGCTGACAGAGCTTGTGGCTTTGGGTACGGTAGCCGATATCGTGCCGCTGCGCGGCGAAAACCGCGCGCTGGTGAAGCTGGGGCTGGCGGCGATGGAAAATACCGGGATCGTAGGCTTACAGAAGCTTATTGAGCATAGTGGCTGCCCGCAGCAGAATATTTCGGCTGAGAACATCGGCTTTATTTTGGCGCCGCGTTTGAATGCCGTAGGCCGTTTGGAACACGCTCAGTCGGCAGTGGAGCTTTTGGTTACTGATGATGCTGCTAAAGCAGACGTGGTTGCCGAACAGCTGAATGCGGAAAATTCTTTGCGTCAGGAGATCAGCCGCAGGATATTTATTGAGGCTGAAGCGATGCTGGCACAGCAGGCGCGGATCGAAACGGCGATAGTGCTGGCTAAAGAGGGCTGGCATGCCGGCGTTATCGGTATCGTGGCTTCAAGGCTGGTGGATAAATATCATTTGCCGACGATTTTGATCAGTATTGACGGTGAGGCTGCTAAAGGCAGCTGCCGCAGTATTCCGGCCCTGGATCTTTATAGTGCTTTGAACGAGTGCAGCGAATTGCTGCTGCAGTTTGGCGGGCATCATCAGGCGGCTGGTCTGACGCTGCGCGCGGCCAGGGTAGAATCTTTTAGAAAGCGTTTTCTGGGTGTGGTCAAGGGGCGTTTGGAACCTGCTGATTATCAGCCGCGCCTGAAGATAGAGTGTCTGCTGGATAAAAACGAGGAGGTTTCGCTGCAGCTGGTCAGGGAACTGGCGATGCTGGAACCGCTGGGCTGTGATAACCAGCCGCCTTTGTTTGCCTTTAAGGATGCAGTGGTGCATTATCCCAAAGCTTTCGGACGTGATAATAACCATCTGCGTTTTTATACCGATTACGGCAATTACAATTATCATAGTATTATGTGGAACGGTGCGGCTGATTTGGCCTGCCTGTATAATAACGCGATTGTCGATCTGGCGTTTATGCCGAAGCTGAACGTTTGGAAGGATAAGGAAAGCGTGAATCTGCAGGTGGTTGATTTTGATCAGGCGCTGCAGGTTTATGATTATCGTAACTGTAATGTCAGCAAAGAAACCGTATTGAAAAATATTTTACAAACAAGCAAAAAAACAGTAATATATGTAAATAACACAGACTTTGTACCGAAATCGGCTGGTCTGACGGACGTGCAGGTGCTTGCTTATGGCGAGCCGGCCGAGGCGACGGCAGAGAATATTATTTTTTATGATTTCCCGCAGCGGGAGATATTTCTGAACGGCGCTTTGCCTGTGCCTAAGGGCAGCGGTAAACGGCTGCTGCTTTTATATACCAAGTCTGAGGCTGACAAACAGTGTGCGGAGCTGGAAAAGCTTTATCCGGGACGAAGCCAGCTGGTACACGCTTATAAAGAACTGGCATGTACGCTGCGCCAGCAGGCCGTTATCGACAGGGCTGATTTGCTCCGGTCGGCCGCCGATATTTCGGAGGAGGCCTTGAAGGTGTTTGAGGAGCTGGATTTTATCCGTGATGAGCAGGGTAAGATCAGTTTTGGTAATTTGCAGAAAAATGATTTGCAGAATTCGCCGACGTTCAGGGGATTGCAGGAAGAGGGACGGGCGGCTTTTGCAAGCTGTCAGAGAAATATACAGATCAGTCCGGAGGAGATCATTGGGCTGTGGCAGGGAAACAGATTCAATAAATAAGGAAGTGCTAAGATGCCTGAAACAGGAAATGTTGTTTGTGTGGAGGATTTTTTTGCGACGATCGAAAGCTATTTGAATAAGGAACAGGTGGAGTTTGTACGTAAGGCTTATGACGTGGCTGCTGAGGCTCATGCCAGCCAGCGCCGCAAGTCGGGCGAGCCTTATATCATTCATCCGCTTGGCGTAGCTACGATCTTATCGCAGCTCCAGCTGGACGAACTGACCTTGGCGGCAGCTTTTTTGCATGATGTGGTGGAAGATACTGATATCAGCCTGGAGTCCCTGAAAGAGAGCTTTGGGCAGAAGGTAGCCGATCTGGTGGACGGCGTTACGAAGTTAGGCAAGATAGAGTATATTTCCAAGGAAGAGCAGCAGATCGAAAACTACCGTAAGATGTTTCTGGCGATGGCCAAGGATATACGCGTAGTTATGATAAAACTGGCTGACAGGCTGCACAATATGCGGACGATGAAATTTATGCCGGTGCATAAGCAGCAGTCAATTTCACGCGAAACGATGGAGATTTATGCGCCTTTGGCTCACCGTTTGGGTATTTATACCATTAAGTGGGAGCTGGAGGATCTGGCGTTTCGTTATATGGAGCCGGAAATCTATTATGATCTGGTCGAGCAGGTCAAGGTCAAACGCCGCGAGCGTGAGGCGATGGTCCATTCTGCTATGGGTGAGATCAAAGAGCATCTTGATTCGATGAATATTACGTGCGAGATCCAGGGGCGGCCCAAGAATTTTTACAGTATCCATAAAAAGATGCTGCGCGACCATAAGGAACTGAGTGAGATTTATGATCTGCTGGCGATCCGTGTGCTGGTGGACAGTGTTAAGGACTGCTACGGCACTCTGGGCGTTGTGCATAGCATGTGGCGGCCTATACCTGGCCGATTTAAGGATTATGTTGCTGTACCGAAGTCGAATATGTACCAGTCGCTGCATACTACGGTGCTGTATGGCAACGGGCAGCCGCTGGAGATCCAGATCAGGACTTTTGAGATGCACCGCATTTCTGAATATGGTATAGCCGCCCATTGGCGTTATAAGGAAAGCGGCGGCAGCAAACCTGCTCCGTCTGCCGGCGGTGATAAAACTTTTGATGCCAAGCTGTCGTGGCTGCGTCAGCTGCTGGAATGGCATCAGGATATGAGCGATTCCCGTGATTTCGTGAACACGGTAAAGATGGATGTTTTTGCCGATGAGGTGTTTGTATTTACGCCGCGCGGCGACGTTATTGATTTGCCGGTAGGCGCCGTGCCGATCGATTTTGCATACCGTATCCATACGGATGTCGGTAACCGCTGCGTCGGCGCTAAGGTAAACGGACGTATCGTACCGCTTGATTATAAGCTCAGCAACGGTGATATTGTCGAGGTCATTACCTCGAAGCAGGCAGCAGGCCCCAGCCGTGACTGGCTGAATATCGTCGGTTCTTCTGACAGCCGTAATAAGATTAAATCCTGGTTCAAGAAGGAGCGGCGTGAGGAGAATATCATTAAAGGCCGCGAAATGCTGGAAAAGGAATGCAAACGTCTGGGCTATGATCCTAAGATTTTGCTGAAAATTGATAAACTGAAGGACGTCAGCGCTCAGCTGCGTTTAGAGAACGAAGAAAATTTGATGGCGACTATCGGTTATGGCGGGATCACTATCAACAGTGTGATGTCGAAGCTGGTGGAGCTGTATAAGAAAGAGCAGAAGCTGACGACAACGAAAGACCTGTCGCAGCTGCTGGCCGAACTGAAGCCGCGCCGCTCTAAGGCTAAGTCCAGTCATGGCATTTTAGTCAAGGGCGAAGAGGGCATTATGGTCAAACTGGCGCGCTGCTGTAATCCGATTCCGGGCGATCCGGTTATCGGGTATATCACGCGCGGCAGCGGTATTTCGGTGCATCGCAGGGACTGCCCTAATGTGATGAGCAATAATCCCGAGGAGCAGAGCCGTTTGATCGAGGTAGCCTGGGATATTGCTACAGATTCTCTGTATAGGGTCAATATCATTATATCTGCCGGAGATCGGCCCGGTATGATGGCTGATATTATGATGGTGATGAGCGAATCGAAGCTGAATATCAATGCGCTGAATTGCCGTATCGATAAGCATAAGATGGCGAATATAAGTATGGGTATTGATATCAGTAATCTGGAACAGCTGGATAATATTATGAATAAAATCAAACGCATGAAAGGCGTTTACAGTGTGGAAAGAATGATTTCCAACGGACAGGGAGGCTGACGTGAGAGCAGTTGTACAGCGTGTAGACAGCGCTGCTGTCGAGGTGGAAGGTGCTATGGTAGGCAGTGTTGGCAAAGGCCTTTTAGTACTGCTGGGTGTTGAGAAGGAAGATACAGACAGAGATTTGGAGTATTTGCTTGATAAGGTCGCAGGTCTGCGTATTTTTGAAGACGGACAGGAAAAGATGAACCTGTCGGTAGCAGATGTGGGCGGCGGGCTTCTGGTAGTTTCACAGTTTACTTTGTACGGCGATTGCCGCAAGGGTAAACGGCCGTCATTTGATAGGGCGGCGGGTGCTGAAATGGCTAATGCCTATTATGAAAAATTTGTGGCCGGAGCACGGGCGAAGGGGCTTAGCGTCGGCACCGGGAAGTTTCAGGCGCATATGCTTGTGAGCCTTGTAAATAATGGCCCGGTAACGATTTTATTAGACAGTAAAAAGAATTTTTAGGAGGTTTGACATGAAGGTTTTAAAAATGGAAGTTGGTATGCTTGGTACTAACTGCTATATAGCGGTCAACGAAGCTACCGGTCACGGTGTTGTTGTTGATCCGGGCGGAGACGGCGACAGGATCGTTGCCGCGATCAAAAAAGAAAGTATCACTATTGATGCGATTTTTATCACACATGGTCACAGCGACCATATTATGGGTTTGGACGAGGTACGCAAGGCTACCGGAGCCAGAGTTTATATCAGTGAGGAAGATGCAGAGATGCTGACGAAGGCGACCAGCAATCTTTCGGCATATATGGGCATGGACGCAGCTTTTGCGCCTGCTGATAAAATTTTTAAGGATGGGGAAACTGTTACCGAAGCCGGCCTTGATTTTAAAGTGCTGGCAACTCCCGGACACACTCGCGGCGGCGTTTGCCTTGTCTGCGGTGATGTGGTGTTCTGCGGCGATACGGTGTTTGCCGAGTCTATCGGCCGTACTGATCTGCCGGGTGGTTCTTACAAACAGATTTTGAATTCTATCAAAGATAAAATTCTGGTTTTACCTGATGAAACAAAGCTTTTGCCGGGACATGGACCTGCAACTACAGTGGGATGGGAGAGGCGCAGAAATCCGTTTCTGCAATAAGTAAGCAAAAAAATGATCAAAAGTATCAAGCTGCTGAGAAACAGTACAACTTTCAAATTGGCAATAGCGGCGGGCGTATCCTTTATTTTATACGAGCTCGCTACGTTTCTGTTCCCCATTCTTTTAGCGATAGGTCTGGCGTTTGCTCTGTACCCGGTGTCGAATATGTTTTCCAAGATCACCGTGGGACAGGGTACTATCCATTTGTCGCGTGTGGTGGCAATCATCCTGGCCTTTATGGCTTTTGGCATGTTTATGTTTTTGGCCGTTACTTTTATTTTGCTGCCTTTGTTCGGGCAGATCAATGACCTGGTGGCAAAGCTGCCTGATTATACGACAAAGGTCGAGTCTACTAATATGGACTGGTTATTGAAGGATCCGTCCCAGTATCCACGGCTGCCATATAATTTTGAAACCTTGATCGACGATGCGATGACCTGGGTTATGGGTTTTATGGGAGGTATTCTCCGGAATTTGTTTAAATCGACGATGGACATTATTGCCAATCTGGTTGGTTTGATCGTCGTTCCGTTTTTAGCTTTTTACTTTTTGAAAGACTGGCGTGAGCTGCGTCTGATGATGATCAATCTGTTTACTTATGATACGCAGCCGAAGGTGGCGCACATTTTGGATGAGATCGGCAGAACGCTGAGCGCATATATCCAAGGGCTTGGTAAACTGAGCCTGATTGCAGGTGCGTGCATTACTGTGGGCGTGGCGATACTGGGAATCCAGTTCCCGCTTGTTTTTGGTTTCCTGGCTGTTATGGCCGAGACTGTGCCGGTGGTTGGCCCCTTGATGGGTGCTGTACCGGCGGTATTTATCGCGTATTCGCAAAATACTTCATCGGCTTTTTCGGTAGCGCTGTTTTATCTGGTTTTTTATCAGATCGACGGCAATATCCTGATGCCTCGGATCATGGGCAGCAAAATCGACCTGCATCCCGTAGTTTTGATTTTGAGCCTGCTGATCGGTGCCAAGCTGTACGGTATTTTGGGTATGCTCTTTGCCGTGCCGGTGGCTGCTGTATATCGGGTCTTGTATAAAGAATTATGGCATAGTTCTGACGAACCTCGGCCAACAGAAACTGAGCAGTAAAAACGATGATGATTAGTGATTATAGATTAGAGCAGAATTTACCTTATGATTTAACGCGGCCTGTCGCTGAGATGGCCGCGTTCTTTGACATTTTACCGCAGTCTGACAGTGCTGATGTGCTTAAAATCGTGCAGGAAGCTGATGGCTGCGTGGCGATTTTGCAGACGGAAGACGGCACCAGAAGAGTAAGCAGGCCATTTACAATTTTACAGGATGTACGGGGCGAATGGGTGCGCTGCGCTAAGCTGGCGGTGCTGGATGTGCTGGGACAGGCTGTGAGGCGCGGTCTGGTGATGCCGTGGGGAATTTTGACAGGCGTACGTCCGGGAAAACTTGCCCATAAGCTTTTAGACAGCGGGTTAAGCTGTGACGAGCTTCCGCAGTATCTGGAGCGTCATTACCTGCTGCCTCACGGACAGGCGCAGCTGCTGACAGAGATTTGCCTGCGGCAAAGACAGCTTTTGCCGGCTGCGGAAAAGCAGGTTGGCATTTATATCGGTATTCCTTTTTGCCCTACGCGCTGTTCTTATTGCTCTTTCCCATCGGGAATTGTGCCGCTTGAGGAAGAATTACAGCAAAAGTTTTTAAATTTCATTGAACAAGATATGCTTACTGTGGTACAATTATTAAGTATGCATAGCCTAAATGTTACTGCTGTTTACATTGGCGGCGGTACACCGACCAGCCTTAGTGAAACAGCATTTGCACGGCTCATTGCGCTGACGGCGCGGCATTTGCTTTTGCCTGGGGTTCGCGAGTTTACAGTGGAAGCAGGACGGCCTGATTGTTTCAGTGCCGAAAAGCTGAAAGTTATGGAAGCCTGCGGAGTGAACAGGATCAGCGTCAATCCGCAGACTTTGCACGACAAAACTTTAAAAGCAATTGGCCGCAGTCATACGGTGCAGGATTTTTATCGGTCCTATGACCTGGTACGGCACAGCGGCATCAAAACTGTCAATACCGATCTGATCATCGGGTTGCCTGGGGAAACGGCTGATGATGTGCGGGCTTCGCTTGACGGCATCAGGGCTTTGGCTCCTGATAATCTGACAGTGCATACCTTAACGCTCAAAAAAAGCGCCCCGATATTTGGTGCGCAGTTCAGCAGTCTGACGGCTGAGGATGCAGAGGCGCTTGTAGCTTACGGTAGCGAAACTGCTGCAGCAATGGGGATGCTGCCTTATTATTTATACCGCCAGCATTACATGCTGGGTAATCTTGCTAATATAGGCTATGCTGCTTCAGGCAGTGCCAGCCTTTATAATATTCAGATGATGGAAGAGCGTCACGTTGTGCTTGGAATCGGGCCGGCGTCTGCGACTAAAGTGCCGCAGGCAGACGGGCATCATCTTAAAAAGCTCAATATGCCCAAAGATATCGGGACATATACGGGTAATCTGCCGCAGCTGGCGCATAAACGCAGCCTGCTTTTTGCGGATGAGGAGGAATAGATGTGTTGACCACAGCACCGAGAGGCACGAAAGATATCCTGCCGCGCGATGTGGAAGCATGGCGTTATCTGGAACGCACTATGCGTGAGATTTGTGCCCAATATGGTTATCTGGAAATCAGGACGCCTGTTTTTGAGCATACCGAGCTGTTTTTGCGCGGTATCGGTGAAACGACAGACGTTGTTGAAAAAGAAATGTACACTTTTACTGACCGAGGTGAACGCAGTCTGACGCTGCGCCCCGAAAATACGGCTTCTGCCGTCCGGTCGTATGTAGAAAATAAAATGTATGCCGATCCGGCGCCGACAAAGCTGTTTTATATCGGGCCGATGTTCAGGTACGACAGGCCGCAGGCCGGGCGTTACCGGCAGTTCCATCAGTTTGGCGTGGAAGCGCTGGGCGTAGAGGGTCCTAATATCGATGCCGAGATCATTTTACTGGCGGTACAGATTTTGCAGACTTTGGGTTTAAAAGATTTGAAGCTGAAAGTAAATTCTGTCGGCTGCCCGAAATGCAGACCACTGCATAGAGAGAAGCTGCAGGAATATTTCCGGCCGCATCTTGGCGAGATGTGCAAGGATTGTCAGTCACGTTTCGACCGCAATCCATTACGTTTACTGGACTGCAAAAATCCGCACGATCAGGAGCTGGCTGCTGGTGCGCCAAGCTTGGAAGAATGTCTGTGCGAGGAATGCAAAGCACATTTTGAAGGCTTGAAAGAGCTTCTGACCGCTGCCGGAGTCGATTATGTAGTCGACCATAATCTGGTGCGCGGCCTTGATTACTATACTAAGACTGCCTTTGAGATCCAATATGCTCCCCTGGGAGCGCAAAGCGCTGTCTGCGGCGGTGGCCGTTATGACGGCCTGATCGAGGAGATCGGCGGTCCGGCAACACCGGGTATTGGATTTGCAATGGGTATGGAGCGCGTGCTTCTGGCAATCGAAAGCCAGAACCTGCTGCCGCAGTTCGATAACAGTATAGATGTCTTTGTAGTTTGCCCGGGCAGTGCAAACTTTACGCTGGCTTTTAAGGAAGCGATCGCTTTGCGCCGTGAAGGTATGAAGGTGGAATTTGATTTTTTGAGCCGCAGTATGAAAGCCCAGATGAAGCAGGCTAACAGATTGGCTGCTAAATATGTGTTGATTTTAGGTGAAGACGAGGTGGCGCGCGGTTGTGCCGTATTAAGAAATATGGCGACCAGCGAGCAGACTGAGATCCCTATCCAAGATATTACATCAATTTTAAAAACAGAGGTGCAAAGTCATGAGTGATTCTTTAAAACGCAGTCATAGCTGCGGTTTGCTGACTAAAGAGGCAGCAGGCGAACAAGTAGTTTTATGCGGTTGGGTTGCCAAACGCCGCGATCACGGCGGGTTGATTTTCGTCGATCTGCGCGATCGCAGCGGTATCGTTCAAATTGTTGTTGACCCTGACGATGCAGGCAATAGCTTTACGACTGCTGAAGCTATTCGCAGCGAATACGTTATCAAAGTAGCAGGTAAAGTGCGTCTTCGCGATGCGGCTACCGTTAACCCTAATCTGGCTACCGGCGAGATCGAAGTGGTTGCCGCTGATTTGGAAGTACTCAATGCTGCCAAAACTCCGCCGTTTTATATTCAGGACGATATCGATACTGACGAGAACCTGCGCTTGAAATACCGTTATTTGGATTTGCGCCGTCCGGAAATGCAGAAGAATTTGATTTTGCGTCATAAAGTTACTAAATTGATGCGTGATTATATGGATACAAACGGGTTCTGTGAAATCGAAACGCCGATGCTGACTAAAAGTACTCCTGAAGGCGCGCGTGACTATCTGGTGCCGAGCCGTGTCAATCCTGGCAAATTCTATGCTTTGCCGCAATCACCGCAGATTTTTAAACAGATCTTGATGGTTGCCGGTATGGAGCGTTATTTCCAAATCGCCCGCTGCTTCCGCGATGAAGATCTGCGTGCTGACCGTCAGCCGGAATTTACTCAGTTGGATATTGAAATGTCTTTCGTAGACGCTGAGGATATTATGGAAATGATGGAAGGCCTGATGGCGTATGTATTTGAAGGCGCTATGGGTAAAAAGATCCAGCTGCCGATGCAGCGTTTGACCTGGGACGAAGCTATGGATCGTTTTGGCAGCGATAAGCCGGACCTGCGTTTTGGTATGGAACTGGTCAATATGTCTGAAGCTGTTAAGGATTCTGACTTTAAAGTGTTCAATGCTATCGTAGAAGACGGCGGTGTCGTTAAAGCTATCAATGTTAAAGGCTATGCCGCGATCCCGCGCCGTGAGCTGGACGGTCTGGTTGAATTCGTTGGTATCTATGGTGCCAAAGGTCTGGCTTGGATGCAGATTCAGGAAGATGGCAGTGTCAAATCGCCAATCGCTAAATTCTTCAGTGAAGCACATTTGGCAAATATCCTGAAAACTGCAGCGGCTGAACCGGGCGATCTGATTTTGTTCGTTGCTGATAAACCGGCTGTAGTTGCTCAGGCTTTGGGCGCTCTGCGTCTGGAAATGGCTAAACGCCGTGAACTGATTGACGAAGATATGCTGGCATTTGCCTGGGTCGTAGATTTTCCGATGTTTGAATATAACGATGAAGAAAAGCGTTATGTGGCAATGCATCATCCGTTTACGGCTCCACGTGACGAGGATCTGGCTATGCTGGCTACTGATCCTGGCAAAGTATATGCCAAAGCTTACGATATGGTACTTAATGGTACCGAAATCGGCGGCGGTTCCATCCGTATCCATCGTCGTGATGTCCAAAACGAAGTTTTTAAGGCTATCGGTCTTACCGAAGAGCAGGCAAAAGAGAAATTCGGCTTTATGATGGATGCCTTTGAATATGGTGCTCCTCCGCACGGCGGTTTGGCCTTTGGTCTTGACCGTTTGATCATGATTATGGCTAAACGTGATTCTATCCGTGACGTTATTGCTTTTCCGAAAACACAGAGTGCAAGCTGTCTGATGACTCAGGCTCCGAACGATGTTGACGAGAAACAGCTGCGTGAATTGCATATCCGTGCAACATTAGTCAAAAAAGACAAATAATAAGAGTCAGACTATGTAAAAAAGGACTGCTGCGGCAGTCCTTTTTTTATTGTAAACTGATTCTGGTAAAAGTGTTTTACTCAAAGGCGAACCGGTTGTGAAAAAAAGAAAAAATATCTCTTTAAAAACAGAGAAAACCGCTTTATACCTTGTGATTTTAAACAAATTTTGGTATAGTATAGTTGTAGTAAGAAATGCTCTTACTGCATTAAAAACGCTTTTTACCCTGCGATGTTCGTTACGTGTACCTCTTAGTTTTGAGCCAACACTCTTACCTAGGGAGCCTGACTGAGCTCCGCCTTTTAAAAAACTGCCCCCTTGAGGGGACTTTTGCGACTGGCGGGAAGGCACCCACCTGCACTTGCAGGTTCAAAACATGAGGCTGGACGGCATTGTGGGGCAAAATATTTTTGGGGGTACAAATGGATCTGTCACGTGTTGCGATGGTTATCGGTAAAGACAAGCTGCCTGTTTTAGGGCAGGCCCGTATTGCAGTCGTTGGTTTAGGCGGCGTGGGTTCATATGTTGCCGAGTCATTATGCCGCAGCGGGGTAGGACATTTATTATTAATAGATGCCGATAAAGTGGCGGCAAGTAATATCAACCGTCAGTTACCTGCACTTACCAGTACCTTCGGTAGGTTCAAAACCGAGGTTGTCAGGCAAAGATTACTGGATATCAATCCGGATTGTGAAATAGAAACGGTCGGTAAATTTTATGAACCTGGTGCTTTTGCCGAGTTTTTTTCCGGCAGCTTTACTTTTATCGCCGATGCGATCGACTCGACGCCGTCAAAGGTCGATCTTTTATTAGAATGTGTGCAGCGCGATATTCCTGTCATTTCTTCGATGGGTACAGGCAATAAGCTGGATCCGACGTATCTTACAGTGGAGGACATCAGCGGTACTTCTGTCTGCCCGCTGGCAAGGTCGGTAAGGAAACAGCTGCGTGCGGCAGGTGTCAAAAAAGGTGTAACTGTAGTTTATTCCAAAGAACCGGTACAGCGTGCTGAAGCAGGCGAGGTTCCGGGAAGCATGGTATTTGTTCCGGCGTCGGCAGGATTGCTGATGGCATCGTATATCGTACGTCAGATTATTGCAGAAAATAGCTAACCGGCCTTTAGAGCCGGTATTTTTATCAGATCCTGGAGGTGGATGATGGATAGTTTGTTTGCACAGCCGCAGAAAAAACCTTTGGCTGATCGGATGCGGCCTACAAGGCTCAGCGATTTTGTCGGGCAGGAAACTGCAGTAGGCGAGCGCAGTCCTCTGCGCCGAATGATCGAAAAGGATCAGTTGCAGTCGGTGTTGTTTTACGGACCGCCGGGTACTGGTAAAACAACTTTGGCACAGGTCATTGCCCATATGACAGGGGATGAATTTGTTGCTATCAATGCCGTTTCATCCGGTGTACCTGAGCTGCGAAAGCTGATTGCTAAGGCGCAGGAGCTGCAGCGCGGCGGGATGGGGCGCACTATCGTGTTCATCGACGAGATCCATCGCTTTAATAAAGCTCAGCAGGACGTATTGCTGCCTTATGTGGAAAACGGTACTATCATTTTGATCGGTGCGACTACTGAAAATCCTTTTTTCGAAATCAATTCACCGCTTTTGTCAAGGATGAAGGTTATTCGGCTGGAACATTTAACGGCAGACGGTATCAAAAAGATTTTAGAGCGTGCGCTGACAGATAAGGAAAAGGGTTATGGATCAGAGGGTATTACTGTAACTGCCGAGGCTTTGGAAGCTTTGGCGGATTTTGCCGGTGGTGATGCGCGGGTGGCTCTTAATTTGCTGGAACAGGCTGAATTTATGCTGCCGGACGGCAGTAAGGAAATTACGATGGATGTATTGCGCAGCGTGGCAGGTAATGCTTTGCAGCGCTATGATAAAAAAGGTGATTATCATTACGATATCGTTTCGGCTTTTATTAAAAGTATGCGCGGCAGTGATGCCGACGCTGCTCTGCACTATTTGGCCCGTATGCTGGAAGGTGGAGAGGACGTAAGGTTTATTGCGCGCCGGATCGTTATCTGTGCGGCTGAAGATGTAGGCAACGCTGATCCGCAGGCCTTGGTAGTAGCAAATGCTGCGGCGCAGGCGGCGCATTTTGTCGGGCTGCCTGAAGCTCAGATACCTTTGGCTCAGGCCGTTTGCTATATAGCTAACGCTCCTAAAAGCAACAGCTGTTATATGGGTATTTTCAATGCTCGTCAGGAAGTCAGGTCAATCAATACCAGAGTTCCGAAGCACTTGCGTGATGCGCATTATCCTGGTGCTAAGCAGTTTGGCCACGGGCTTGGATATAAGTATCCGCACGATTACCCAGGTGGCTGGGTTGAGCAGCAGTATCTGCCGGATGAACTGGTAGGTCATAAATATTATTATCCGAAAGATATTGGTGAAGAAAGCAGACTGCTTAAAAAAAAGAATGAAAAAGATTAATTTGAGCTGCTGATAATAATAAAACCCCCGTACTTTTTAGTACGGGGGTTTTGTATTGGCCGATATCATGGCTGACGTGGAGTGGGGACGTTGCTGACAACAGGTTTTTGGTTGCCGGTATTATTTTCGCTGCCGTCTAAGATTTCCTGAACACGTTTTTTCATGCTAGGCTTCTGCGGTTCAACGTCGCCTACGTTTTCACGGATACGGTCTTTTTTGCTGGGTGGTTTAGGCGGTTCTCCGGGAACGGAGGTGGCGCCTTTTTTATCTTTGTCTTTGTCCTTATCTTTATCCTTGTCTTTATCTTTGTCCTTATCATCATTCTTGATATCTGGTTCAGGCGGTATTACTACGCCTGCCGGGCGGACAAAGTTAGCAACGGGAACGTTTGCAAGAGCGTTAACCATGAATTCATGCCAGATGCTGAGCGGTGCGCCGCTGCCATACATATAATCAAGCGGACGGCCGTTATCATCGCCGATCCATACGGCAGCCGACAGATTGGGGGTGAAGCCTACAAACCAGGCATCCTTATAATCGTCGGTAGTACCGGTTTTACCGGCTGCCGGGCGGCCTATGCCTGCACCGCCTGCAGTACCGTCAACAAAGACGTCGCGCATGATATCGACAGTTTGATAAGCGGCTTTAGCATCAACTACAGTTTTGGTTTCCTGCTTATGTTCAAAAATAACTTTACCGTTACGGTCAACTATTTTGATAATAGCAGTTGGAGCGTTGTATTTGCCGCTGTTACCGATCGTGCCATAGGCAGCTGCCATTTCCAGCGGCGTAGTGCCTTTGCTCAGGCCGCCTAAAGCCATGGAAAGATTGATGTCAGTATAATGTCCGTCTTCAATAAGTGTAGTGATACCAAGATTTTTAGCCATTTGGAAAACCTTTTCAGGGCCTACCTGCTGAGCTACTAGAATGGTAGGGATGTTGTAGGATTTTTTTAAAGCTGTTCTCAGACTTACTTTGCCATGCCATTGCAGGTCAGAGTTTTTCGGTTTCCAGCCGGGAGCGAATTCATATTCCTTGTCTTCAACTACTGTGGCAGCAGTAAGACCGTTGTCCATAGCTGTAAGGTAAACAAAGGGTTTGAAAGCTGAACCTGGTTGGCGCACTGCAAGCACAGCACGGTTGAATTTATCCTGGCCGCGTCCGCCGATCATGGCCTTGATATAACCGTTAGTAGGATCTACAGCTACTAAGGCGACTTGCGGCTGTGTGAGCTGATAATCGTCTTTGTAGTAATCAGGCAGATATTTTAAAGATTCGGCTGCGGCTGCCTGCATATCCAGATCCAAAGTGGTATAGATTTTCAGGCCGCCTTTATAAAGTGCATCGGCGCCGAATTCTTCTATAATGTGCTGACTGCAGTAATCAATAAAGTAGGAAAGGTTATCTTTCTGCTGGTTTTTGTGATTGTTCAGCTGTAGCTTCTCGGCTTTGGCTTTGGCTGCCTGCGCTTCCGTGATGTAGCCGTATTTGGTCATTTGATCCAAAACGACTTCCTGACGTGCTTTACTGTCTTTGGGATTTTCAAAAGGATTATAATAGTTAGGACTTTTAGGAATAGCTGCCAGAGTAGCGGCTTCTGCCAGGTCAATGTCCTGAACATGCTTGCCGAAGTAATAGAGAGAAGCACTTTCGATACCGTAGGTTCCTTGGCCAAAGTAGATACGGTTCAGATACATATCAAGGATTTCATCTTTGGTATAGCGTTCTTCCAATTGTTTAGCGATAAAAGCTTCTTTTATTTTACGGGTGATGGTACGCTCTTGGGAGAGAAACGCGTTTTTGGCCAGCTGCTGGGTAATAGTACTGCCGCCCTGCACTTCGCCGCCGCGCAGGTTTGTCCACAAAGCACGGGCCGTACCACGGAAGTCGATACCGCCGTGTTCATAGAATCTGTTATCTTCGATAGCGATAAAAGCCTGCTGCAGGTGCTTCGGTATTTTATCGAAAGCAACGGGCAGACGGCGTTCTTCTGAAGCCGTGGTCGATATGACGCGGCCATTAACATCAAAAAACTGCGAAGCGGCATCGGGAATAAGCGATTCTTCCATATCTTTGGGTGCGAAGAAACCTGCAAGTCCCCAGAACGCTGCGGCGCCTAAAATAGCAAGCGCAACGAAGGCGATGATTATAAATTTAATTATTTTTCCCATACATAAACCTCGGTTCTCTTAATCATTTTCCTCTAAACCAGCTTTATACTAACAAAGCTATTTTTATCTAACGGCTATTATATCATATTTTTATACGAATTTGTGATAAAAAACTTTTATATTAAATGTAATAAAAATGAAAACAGCTTCCGCCGTTAGCAGCAGAAGCTGTTTGATATTACCAGATGTTAAGCAGATGCTGCATTGCCAGGCTGACAACTGCTATGCAGAACCAGCAGATAAGACCGAGTAGGATCGGTTTGCCGCCGGTTTTGATAAGTTTGACTAAATTAGTGTTGAGACCTATAGCTGCCATTGCCATAGCAATCATAAATTTACCGATGGCCGGTAAAAACTGGAAAAAGTCAAAGTGGGAACCAGCAAAGGTATTGATAATTGACGCACCCAAAAAGTAGATGATGAACATCGGGAAGATAGTGGAGATTTTGACTTCCGATGTCGTAGCTTTACGCTTGGAGGTAAGATAAGCAAGTCCCAGACAAATAGGGATGATGGCTAAAGTACGGGTCAGTTTGACGATTGTTGCATAATTCAGCGCAGTATCGCTGCCGCTGGCGCTGGCCCAGGTTTGTCCTGCAGCAACTACAGATGAGGTATCGTTGATTGCAGTGCCGGCCCACATGCCAAAGCCGATATCATTAAAGCCGAGCATAGTGCCAAGGGTGGGGAAGAGGAAAGCGGCGATGACATTAAAAAGGAAGATAACGGAAATCGACTGGGCAATGTCTTCGTCTGACGCTTTGATAACAGGTGCTGCTGCAGCAATTGCCGAACCACCGCAGATAGAAGAACCTACACCTACCAAAGTTGCTATATCGTGATCGATTTTCATTATTCTGCTGAATGCATAAGAAACGACCAAGGCAGTGCCGATCGTTGAGATAATGATCAGCAGCGATTGTGAACCTACTCGGAAAATCTCAAAAAGATTCATGCCAAAACCGAGCAAAATAATAGCATATTGCAGAATCTTTTTGGAAGTAAAGGTGATGCCGCCCTGGAAGATATCTGAACGTGGGATGCCTGCCATCAGCAGACCCAGGATAATGGCGAAAACCGGGGCGCCTATAATGGGAAACATTTTACCTAAATATGCAGCTGGTACTGCAATAGCGAAACATAATATCAAACCATGTAATTTATTATTTAAAAAACTCATTGTCAAACTCCTTTGTGAGAATGTAGTGTACTATAATTGTAAAACAACTATATCTTGTAAGTAAAATGAATAATCTTGATTGTTATAATCAGAAAACGTAATGAGGTAAAAGATTTAAAAACTTACCATATAAGTAAATAAAGGAAGGAGATATTACCTTGGTTTAAATACTTCTGTTGTCAGATCTTCCTGCGAGAAAGCCTCCATTCCTTGTAGAAGAACCAGCAGAAATGCAGTGTGACATAAAAAACAAAGAAGGATGCGACTATACATTCAAAATAATATAAGTATTGGAAAAATTCATGCAGAACAACACCGAGCCGTGCATAGTAATCCAATGATAAACGCAGGGCGGAGGCAGTGATAACAAAGGGAAAGGTGAAGGCTGCATAACTGGGATAGAATGGCAGGCGTAAAAGCCTGGGCATCAGGCTGAGGATAAAGAAGAACAGCCCTTGAGCAGCTATCTGCATGATGGTAATCAGAAGAAAATTTTTATCTGGGACTACTGCAAAGTATCCTGCCAGACTCAGGCTCATAGGTGCAGTGTAGATACAGATCAGTGGTTTGGCAGCTTCAGGTATTGGGTGGTGGAGATAACGGTAGGTGACCAGTGCCAGTAAGAGCATATACGCAGCGAAGCCAAACCAGAAGATATAATACCCTAATGTGAGATAACCGAAAGCGGGGGCGGTAACTGAAGCGACGACTATACCGACATAAGCTATGAAGAAGGTGGGGAAAACGTTTTTCAGTTCCAGATTAAGCATAAAATTTTTGGAGAACCAGATGATTAAAATGGCATGGGCGGTAACAGCCGTCAACCAGATTACTTCGCAGAGAAAAGGTGCGAAATCTTTAATATAGACACATAGCTGCATCGTAGTCATAAAAAAAGTGGCAGCAACACTGCCTAAAATAGGATTGCCGGTCATATCGGCGTGGACAAGCTCAGGGTAACGCAGTATTTTTACAAACAGCATTGCTAAAAGGATAGCAGCGAGAATACCGCAGGTGTATTTCATCAGCAGAGAATATGGCTGCAGCAGATTACCAAGTGCCGCTAAACCAAGCGATACTCCGGCTGTAGGAATTGGAATGGATTTTAGCATTTTTTAGAAAGCCTCCCATGGAAAATAAAAAGATAAATAATTGACGTTAAAAAACATTGTATAAATATCATAATACAAGTATAATGATTAGTAAAATGAATTATTTTTATCGTTACCATTAAGAAAAATAATGAGGTTGCTATGTTGGAAGAACTGAAAACTTTTATTGAAGTCGTAGAACAGCAAAGTTTTACTAAAGCGGCGCAGAAATTAAATATCTCTCAGCCGACGGTCAGTTTGCATATCCGCAGATTAGAAGAATATTTCAACGTCGTGTTGATTCGCAGGTCTAAAAAACAAAAACAGCTTAGCGTGACTTATGCTGGCATGATTGTTTATGATGCGGCTAAACAGATGAAAAGTCTGTGGCAGTTTACAGAAATTACGGTTAAAGAGCTGGGCAGCGAGATAAAAGGACGCTTGGCTATCGGAGCCAGTCTGACGATAGGTGAATATTTCCTGCCGGAATTCCTGGGTAGATTTATGAAACGTTATCCTCAGCTTGAAATAGAAGTGAAGATCGATAATACTGTTCATATTTGTGAGCTGCTGCAAAGTAATAAAATAGATGTAGGTTTAGTTGAAGGAGAAACCGGTGATAAGAAATTCCATAAAGAAGAGTTTTATATTGACCGTCTTGTTTTGATAGGCCCTACAGGAAGCGCCAAAAAGATGCAGCGCCGGGAGCTGGAAACAGTGACGTGGATAACGCGCGAACAGGGATCGGGCACTAGGGCGCAGTGGGAAGAGTTTTTAGAGAAAAATAGTGTGATGCCGGTCAAGACGATTATTTTCAATACTAATTTTGCAGTAAAAGAAGCGGTAAGAAATGATTTAGGATATGCGTTGCTTTCTGAACATATTGCAAAACAGGCGGCAGCTGCCGGCGAAGTAGAGCTGATTGAAACGCAGGAGGAAGCAGGACGTAAATTCGTGTGTCTGACATTGGCTTCTGAAACAATGAGCAGGAATGTGCAGGCTCTGTTAGATAACTTAAAGAGAGATTTTGTAAAGTGATTTTACAGGTGTCAAAAATAAATTTGAAATAGGGCTTGCTTTTTTGATAGAAATTTAATAAAATAATAATACACCCCTAAAACACGGGTGAATTTTTGTAAGTAGCCGTTAAAAAAGATGAAAAAAGTAGTTGACAACATCGAAAAGATGTAATATACTATACAAG
>URXA01000005.1 GCA_900551745.1 uncultured Phascolarctobacterium sp. | reverse complement strand
TTCTTCAGTATTTCTGTCTGTATTAAATTCCATATAATAAGACCCACCCCTACACAAATAGCAATATCGGCCACATTAAAAATAGGCCAGATACGAAAATCAAAAAAATCTACAACCATACCATTTTCAGCTCTGTCTATCAGATTCCCTACAGCACCGCCAATAAAAAGCGCTGTACCGGCACGCACACACACAGGCTCTGCTAAGATTTCTTTTCTAAACCACCAAACTATAACCAGTACCAGCAAAGCTACACAAATAAAAAAAGATCTGTTATGGGCAAACATTCCAAAAGCCGCCCCTGGATTCAAAATATAAGTAAAATGAAAAATGTTGGGAATGATGGGAATGCTTTGCCCTTCAGCCATCATTGCTACAACTATATTTTTTGTCAATTGGTCAAGCAAAACGACTAACGCCGCCAGCCAAATCAAGATCATAAGTTACTCCTATATTTATAAAAATTACTCTTATTATTATACCTGTAAAATTATCTTTTTTCAATGCTTACTTGCCATACTATAAGAAGACTCTTTCGAGTAACCAGTCCTAATAATTAAAGTACCTTTTTTTACATTTATGCATAAATAATTTTGAAAGTCTTATATAAAAAACCCGGCACCAAATAGTACCGGGTCTTATAAATAAATTATTAGTACAGAATTTTATTAGCGATAACCAAACGTTGAATTTGGTTGGTACCTTCATAAATCTGCATGATCTTAGCATCACGCATCATTTTTTCAACCGGATATTCACGGGAATAACCATAACCGCCCATTACCTGAACAGCATCAGTAGTTACTTGCATAGCTACATCAGCAGCATAACATTTAGCCATAGCTGCCTCTTTAGAAAATTCCAGCCCCTGGTCACGCATCCAGCATGCTTTCAATACCATTAACCTTGCCGTTTCAACTTTCATCGCCATATCAGCAATCATTGACTGAATCATTTGGAAAGAAGCAATCGGCTGGCCGAACTGTTTTCTTTCTTTAGCATATTTTACAGCGCAATCCAAAGCAGCCTGAGCCAGCCCAACTGATACTGCTCCGACAAAAGGACGTGCCGAATCTAAAGTATTCATTGCAATACGGAATCCTTCTCCTTCACGGCCAACACGGTTAGCTTCTGGGATTACGACATCCTGTAAAATCAATTCACAGGTATTAGAGGGACGAATACCCATTTTATCCTCTTTTTTGCCAACAGTAAAGCCAGGTGTTCCTTTCGGTACGATAAACGCAGTCAACCCACGGATACCACCAGATTTACGGGTATTGGCAAATACAAGATAAGTATCGGCAATACCACCATTAGTAATAAACGCCTTAGTCCCGTTAAGAGTATAAGTTCCGGACTCCTTGTCTTTTACAGCCGAAGTAGCGACACCACCGGCATCTGAACCTGCACCAGGTTCAGTCAAAGCAAATGCAGCCAGTTTACCATCATTAAGCAAGTCACAATGAACTCGTTTCTGTTCTTCAGTACCGGCAATCAAAATAGGATAGGACGCCAAGGAGTTCGCAGCCATTGAGGTCGCAACGCCTGCACAGCCTTTGCCCAATTCTTCATAAATAATGGCAACAGTAACGCTGTCCAGACCAGGTCCGCCATATTCTTCCGGAACAATAACATTCAAAAGCCCCATATCAGCAGCTTTTTCAATCAGGCCAGGCATCGATTGGTTGTTTCTGTCCATTTCGGCAGCGTAAGGAGTAATTTCTTTTTCTACAAAATCCCTCACCATTTCCTGTAATTCAAGTTGTTCTTCATTAAGTGCAAAATCCATTTTGTCCTCCTTGTGTTAAGGCTTGAGCCAAATTGCTTGTTAAGGCGACTTGCCGTCAGCCTTTACCATTTACGGGGTATATCCTTAATTGTTTCCACAACAAACAAAGTCGTCAGTACCGTTGCCAGCAGAGTATCATTTTCATCATATACTTCCGCTTCGGCTACAAGAGTCATTCGTCCGCGATGGCAAATCTTACAGACAGCATAAAGTTTTTCTGCCGCTGTGTATTTTACAATGTTACAACAAAAATTTAATGTTTCAGCTTCAACACCAACGCTTACTGCGCTGATTTGCAATACAGATTCAAGAAGACGGTAAATAACGCCGCCTCTGACCTTACCGCGATGATCAAGGTCAGTACCGGCCGTCACAGAAAAATTTATCCTCACCTGCCCGCACTTTACCTGCTCTATACTCAGCGCCGGATCATCTAAAAAGCGCCTTTCCAGACAAGCCGATTGCACTAAGAAAAGTATTCCCGATACGTTTTCAGTACTCACGAACTACTCATCTCCTACTTGCCACAATCTTACTAAAACATAAACATATTTTGGACATTATACCTTGTGTATTTTACCACAAAAAATTTACTAACTCAATAGTTTTCAGACAATTTTATGCGATTTATGTAAAAAAAATACCACAACAGCTTCCAACGCCCGCAAAACTGACTTGTCAGTCATTTTTGTTCAAAAAAATCCGCCAAAGTTTTCTTTGGCGGAAAGTTATTAATGATGGAACAAACGCAACCCAGTAAATGCCATTGCAATATTATATTTATCACAGGTTTCAATAACATTATCATCACGGATACTGCCGCCTGCCTGAGCAATATAATCTACACCGCTGCGGTGAGCGCGTTCAATGTTGTCACCAAACGGAAAAAAGGCATCACTGCCAAGAGCAACTCCGTGCAGCTTATGAAGCCACTCTTTTTTATCCTCGCGTGTCAAAGGAGCTGGTTTTTCAGTAAAGAACTGTTCCCAAATGCCATCTGTCAGTACATCTTCATAATCGTCAGAAATATACACGTCGATAGTATTATCACGATCAGGACGCCGAATACTGTCCTTGAAAGGCAGTTCTAAAACCCTGGGATTCTGACGCAGCCACCAGTTATCAGCTTTATTGCCGGCAAGCCTTGTGCAATGAACGCGAGACTGTTGCCCCGCACCAATACCAATTGCCTGTCCCTCTTTAACATAGCAGACGGAATTCGATTGCGTATACTTTAAAGTAATCAACGCAATCAGAAGATCACGTACTGCTCCCGCAGGAATTTCTTTATTAACAGTTGGACGATTTACCAGCAGCTCTGCCGTAATTTTAACTTCATTACGATCTTGTTCAAACGTTATGCCGAATACGTCTTTCGTTTCCTGTACATCTGGAATATACGACGGATCGATTTTAATAACATTATAGGTACCCTTACGTTTAGTTTTCAAAATTTCCAAGGCTTCCTCTGTATAACCGGGTGCAATAACACCATCTGAAACTTCTCGAGCCAGCATAGCCGCTGTTTCCTTGTCACAGACGTCTGATAAAGCGACAAAGTCTCCGTAAGATGACATACGGTCAGCACCCCGAGCCCTGGCATAAGCAGTGGCTAACGGAGTCAACTCTAAATCGTCAACATAATATATTTTTTTCAGTACATCGCTCATCGGTAATCCAACGGCAGCACCGGCGGGACTTACGTGTTTAAAAGATGCTGCTGCAGGCAGACCGGTAGCTTCTTTTAATTCTTTTACTAACTGCCAGCTGTTAAATGCGTCCAGAAAATTGATATAACCGGGGCGTCCGTTCAAAACCTCAATTGGCAGTTCACCTATTTTACTATAAATACGTGCCTTACTTTGATTTGGATTACAGCCATACTTCAATTGCAGCTCTTTCACGACTATTCCTCCTTAAAAATATATAAAAAAACCGACACTTCTGGGGTCAAACGCCCAGACGGTCGGCAACACCGGTCATACTCCATGTGGTTAATCCACTTCCGTCAGTTATATGACCTACTTCTGTTTTAGATTATACTTTTTGCCGGTCTTTTTGTCAATTATCCTTTTATCTCTTGAACAACTATGCTACAATTTAGAAAATACTCCAAAGGAGATGTTTTAATGACTTACTGTTACGTCTGCCCACACCGCTGCGGAGTTGACAGGGCAGAAACAATGAACAGTCCAAATGGTATTTTCGGTTCCTGCGGCTGCGGTATGCAACCAATAGTTGCCCGTGCGGCACTGCATATGTGGGAAGAGCCATGCATAAGCGGCACCAAAGGTTCCGGTACTGTTTTTTTCAGTGGTTGCAATTTACATTGTGTCTTCTGCCAAAATTATGAAATCAGTTGTTTAAATAAAGGACAGGAAATATCCGTTGAAAGATTAAAAGAAATTTATTTTGAATTAATTGAACAGGGGGCCCATAATATCAATTTAGTTACAGCAACACATTTCACCGAAGCTATTATAGCAAGCCTCCAAGAATCATTACCCGTCCCCGTAGTTTATAATACCAGTGGCTTTGAAACTGTCGATACAATACGCAGATTGAAAAATAAGATACAAATATGGCTGCCGGATCTCAAATATAGTGACGATTTAGCAGCAATAAAATACAGTAATGCTCCTAATTATTTTAATACTGCTACAACGGCCATAAAAACCATGTATAAACAAATAGGTCCCTACCAAATCGATGAAAATGGTTTGTTAAAAAGCGGCGTAATGATCAGGCATCTGCTGTTACCGAATATGTTAGAAAATACACTAAGAGTAATAGACTGGGTCGCTGACAATTTTGAGTCAGGGCAAGTCCTGTTCAGTCTGATGCATCAATATATTCCCTGCGGCCGAGCCGCTGAATACCCTGAAATAAACCGTACCGTTACAACAGAAGAATATCAAAAAGTTGAACAATACCTTTTCAATTCCGGTATTGAAGACGGATTTGTTCAGGAAGATACCGCTGCCAGCGCTGATTTTATTCCCAGCTTTGATGGAACTGGAGTTTAGTTGACAAAGATTTTATAATCCTATACTATAAAAATATAATTATGAATATTGAAAGGACACTTGAACTAATGAAAAACTGACCCATTTTGCACCTTATCTGAAAAAGACACAAAAACAGCTTAAAGCAAAAAGCTTTATTAAGTGTTGTCTTTTATCAGTGAGGCAGAATGGATCGTTTTCTGCGATTTGAGGCTAAGTCTACCTTTACACCTCCCATTCTGTCTTGAATCGGGAGGTTTTTATTGTCTTCTTTCCCGGGCTATATGACGGCTACTCAAATAAACAAATAAACACTGATTATACTGAAGTAACAGCAGATATTTTGCTTATAGAAAATAAACTAGCTGAAATTATCAGTCGTCTTAGCCTCAATCCAACTGAAAAATTAGAAGTAGAGTTTCAATCATCACTAGCAAAAAAACGCATTTTATTGTCAAAACGATTATTTTGATTTACAAAACAGTTTGCATTAGTCGAATTTAGCTGTTAAAATATAATCCACAATGTATTTTATTTTGCAATTTGTATTTGAGGGGAAAGATGATAAACAATTCACATAATAAATATATCATTTTCATATTGCTGCAAAGTTTTCTATACGGCTTAGGCAATCCACTCACTAAAATTGCTTTTGCCAGTATCACACCTTTATGGTGTCTGGCCTTTCGTTTTGGTTTGGCTTTTTCTCTCTTCGCAATTTTCTTTGCAACACGCTTGAAGAAACAGCTGCAGGCACTTTCTGCATGCCAATATCTGCCAGCAGGATTATGCATGGCTTCAGCTTATATTTCATGTAATCTGGCATTAGAAGGAACTACGGCAACGAATGTTGGCTTTATTATGTCCCTATCAGTAATTTTCGCACCGCTTTTATCAATAATAGTCTTACAGCGGCCTTATAAATTTTCACATCTTCCTATACAACTATTGGTCATTCTCGGTATGTATCTACTTTGTAGTAATGGAGGAATTTTTTCTTTCAACCAAGGAGATTTATGGGCATTGCTTACAGCAATCAGCGTCGCAGGCGCACTGGTCTTTGGAGAAAAATCTCTGAAAGCAACAGATGCTATCACTATTTCTGCTATTCAAACCTTTATTACAGCAGTTATCAGCATCGCAGGCGCTTTATTATTCGACGATATCAGCACTATCACTAAAATTCAACCAGAAGCATGGGCTGTTGTTATCTATCTGGCCATTACATGTACCTGCCTGGCTTATTTTCTGCAAAACGCCGCCTTAAAATTCTTATCTTCCTCCTTAGTATCAATGCTGCAATGTACTCAACCTATTTTAACTGCTGCGGCCTCGTACTTTTTACTTAATGAAAAATTAACTTTTACAGGTATGAGTGGAGCTGTAATAATTTTAGCTTGTATAATTTCTGAAAATATTTTAGAAAAAAAAGAAAAACCGCGGTAAACCGCGGTTTTTCTTTTATACTTTATTACGCCTTTCAGCTTCCATTTTCTTAAAAGCTTCTCTTTCCTGGCAAAGTTCCTCATATAAAGCCAAGCCATTCCAACTTTTATTATTTTCTGTGATCATCGCCTTTAACTCTATCCGTCCTACCCCAACACGCTGCAAAGCAATTAAAAATTTTTGTAATTTGCCGCCGTCAAATCCATGCAGCACCAACATTTCTTCCTGAAGTCCTTCTCCCTGATAAACCTCTCCGTTCTTTTCAATTCCAGAAATTCCCAATAAAGATCCAAGCGGCTGCTCATATTCTGCTCTTGCAACTTCTTTAATTCTCACCTGCATCATCATGCAGACCATTTTTATCATTTTTAATTTTTCTTCATTGAAATTATATAATAAAGCAACAGAATTGTTCATACAATACTCCTTTTCGATAATAATTATTGTTACCGCTATTATAGCATATTTTTCGCACAATTAGCCAACTCTACCAAAATAACTTTTAAGACGTATCATAAAAAGACGCCTGCCTAAGAATTCCGGCAGGCGTTATTTTTATTCAACTGTTACTGATTTAGCAAGATTCCTAGGCTTATCAACATCACAGCCACGAGTTAAGGCCGCATAATAAGCCAACAACTGTAAAGGTAGGACAGCAAGCAACGGAGCTAGATATTTATCTGTTTTGGGAATGAAAATAACATGATCAGCATATTTTGCAATACTGTCATCCCCTTCAAAAGCAATTGCGATGACCATTGCTTCACGCGCTTTTACTTCCTGCAGATTGCTGACTGTTTTATCATAAACATCAGGCTGTGTAGCTAAAACGATTACCGGCACACCTTCAACAATCAAAGCCAAAGTACCATGTTTCAGTTCTCCCGCTGCATAAGCCTCGGCATGGATATAAGATATTTCCTTGAGCTTCAAAGCCCCTTCCAGTGCAACAGCATAATCAAGGCTGCGTCCCAGGAAAAATGCATCTTCGCTGCTGCCATAACGGGTCGCAAAAACTTTAATCTGATCTACATTTTCCAGCAGCTTATGAATTTGCTCAGGAATATCGTGCAACCCTTCCACAAGCTTATGTGCCTTAGCAATATCTAAAGTACCGCGCAAACGGCCAACATAAATAGCAAGCATCAGCATTACTAAAAGTTGTGTAGTATAAGCTTTAGTAGAAGCTACAGCAATTTCTGGGCCAGCATAAGTATAAACAACCTGATCAGCTTCTCGAGAAATAGAAGAACCTACCACATTTGTAACCGCCAAAGTACGGGAACCAAGGCGCTTAGCCTCTTTCAAAGCAGCCAAAGTATCGCTGGTTTCACCTGACTGGCTGATAACTATTGTCAAACTATTGCCATCAACTAAAGGACTGCGATAACGGAATTCACTGGCAATATCCACTTCTACCGGAATACGTGCCAGCTGTTCCAAATAGTATTTTCCAACAATACCAGCATGATAAGCAGTACCACAGGCAACAATAAAAATCTTATTGATACCTGTCATTTCTTCTTCTGTCCAGCCAAGTTCAGAAAATTCAATTCCGTGAGAATCTTTCGGTACGCGCCCGGTCATTGTATCGCGGATGGATTTTGGTTGTTCGTAAATTTCTTTGAGCATAAAATGTTCAAAACCGCCTTTTTCAGCAGCCTCGGCATTCCAATTTACTTCAAAAACCTTTTTACTGATTGGTGTTCCATTTATATCCTGTACCCAAACGCTATCTTTGGTTACAGTAGCAATTTCACCATCACTCATAATAAAAGTACGGCGTGTCTTAGCAATAATAGCCGGTATATCGGAAGCAATGAAGTTTTCGCCTTCGCCAAGTCCAATGACTAAAGGATTATCTTTTTTTGTACAAATTATTTTCTCCGGTTCTTTGGCACACATAAACACCAGCGAATAGGATCCTTCAATAACACGCAAAACTCTTTTTACAGTTTCTTCAAAGTCTCCGTCATAGTATGCAGCCATTAAATGCGCCACAACTTCAGTATCTGTTTCAGAAACAAATTTGTGCCCTTTGGCAATCAAATCTTCCTTCAGAACCAGATAATTTTCAATAATACCATTATGCACAACAACAAACTCGCCGCTGGGATCAGTGTGCGGGTGAGAATTACGGTCGGACGGACGGCCATGCGTAGCCCAACGGGTATGTCCTATACCCATGGTACCTTCAGGCATATGTCCATCCAATTTTTGACGCAAAGAATCAAGACGGCCTACACATTTCTCAACAGTGATCTTACCTTTTTCATAAACAGCGATACCAGCGGAATCATAACCGCGGTACTCAAGCTTGCTCATGCCGTCCAGTAAAAACGGCGCTGCTTGGTTATTACCAATATAACCAACGATACCACACATAGTTGTATCCTCCTAAATGTATATTGCCAATTCTGCCACAGACATTTTGTCACCGCCGTTACCGCCGGGATTTGTAGTCTGCTTACGGCCTGCAGCTGGCCGAGAGGTACCCGCTGACTGATCGATAAACCTCTCCCTCGTCTGCCGCCAAAGGCGGCACTTGCGCTTATGGCAACAAGTGTATGCTGAGCACACAACATGCCGCGCAGGCTTGGCTTGTCCCACGCGGCACGTCCTTGTAACCACTGTTATTGTACTATATTTTGACTCTTAGGTCAATGCTGACCAGTTATCCCAGTTCGCTGTTGACAACTTCGGCGATAGCGCTTGCTATCTCTTCTAAGCGTTCTTGCTGTGGCCCTTCAGCCATAATACGGATCAATGGTTCGGTACCAGATGCCCGCACTAAAATCTGACCGTTGTCACCAAGCTCTTCCTGATATTTTTTTACAACATTCTTTATAGCTTCTTTTTCTTCCCAGCCATGTTTGTCAGCAACACGCACATTAAGTAGAATCTGAGGATATTTTGTCATCATCGCTCCCATTTCCGAGAGACGTTTATTATTTTGAACCAGCGCTCCAAGAAGCTGTACAGCTGTTAAAATACCATCACCAGTTTTTGCAAATTTTGAAAAAATAATATGCCCGGACTGTTCTCCGCCCAGATTATACCCATTTTTCAGCATTTCTTCCAACACATAACGATCGCCAACAGCTGTTTTCACACAGGAGCCTCCATATTTTTTCATAGCCTGGTGCAGCCCGACATTACTCATAACAGTTGTAACGAGCACATTATCTTTCAGCTGTTTCTTTTTCATCAGTTCCAGTGCGCAAATCAACATCATCTGATCACCGTCAAGAGCTTCCCCTTTTTCATCTACAACTAAACAACGATCTGCATCGCCGTCGTTGGCGATACCGACATCAGCCCCAACTTCCAGCACTTTAGCCTGTAATGCTTCAAGATGCGTGGATCCACAGCCATTATTGATGTTAATACCATTGGGCTGATTAAAAATCGTCACAACCTCAACGCCTAAAGAACGTAAAATAACAGGAGCAATGACACTGTTAGCACCGTTAGAACAATCCATGACAACCTTCAGTCCATTAAGTTTACATGGAGCCGCTGCAATAACATGATCGATATACAGCTTATCAAGCCCTTCTTCCACAATAACCTGCCCTACAGAAGAACCACTGGGATTTTTACTGCATTCTACAGGCAAACTTACCAGTTCAGCAATTTCATCCTCTACTGCATCTGGCAGTTTATGCCCGGTTTTAGAGAAAAATTTAATGCCGTTATCTTCAAAAGGATTGTGTGAAGCAGAAATAACGACTCCGGCCTTAGCCTTCACTTCCGGGGTCAAAAACGATACTGCCGGAGTAGGCATAACGCCTAAAAGATGCGCGTTACCACCTGCAGAGCAGATTCCAGCTGCCAAAGCAGCTTCCAGCATAGTGCCAGATAAACGCGTATCACGGCCAATAATAATTTTCGGCGTAGTAGTTTCCCTGCCAAAATAAGTTGCCGCAGCGCGGCCTAATTTAAAAGCGAGCTCCGGCGTCAATTCAACATTAGCGACTCCGCGCACACCATCCGTACCAAACAAACGAGCCATTTCAAGACCTCCGAACAAAGGATTTTTATTATCAGCTTATTATAAACTTTTTATCAACAAGTGACAAGCCTTTAAGAAAGCGGCGCAAATTTTGCCATTACAGCCCTGGCAACATGATAGCCGTCTAAAGCTGCACTCATAATTCCCCCCGCATAGCCGGCACCTTCACCGCACGGATATAATCCGTTATGAGTAAGTGACACTTTAGTTTCATTATTACGCATAATTCTTACCGGTGCAGAAGTTCTTGTTTCAATACCTGTCAACAAAGCTCCGCCATCCGCAAAGCCTTGAATTTTTTTGTCAAAAGCAAGTATTCCAGAACGTAAAGTATCAACAACAAAATCAGGAAGAACGCTGTCCAACGCACAAGCAGTCAATCCCGGCCTGTAAGTAGCTACAATATTACAACGTAAATCAGGTTGCAGATATTTCAAAAAGCTTGCAACATTCTGTCCAGGAGCATTATAGCAACTGCCGCCAGCCTTAAATGCCAGTTTTTCATAATGCCGTTGAAACTCCACCCCGGCAAGCGGGTCCGTACCAAAATCCTGAGGACCCACATTGACAACAAGCGCACTGTTGGCAATCCCAGAATCACGCTGATACATACTCATACCATTTACTACTACGCCACCTGTTTCAGATGCTGCCGCAACAACCACACCTCCCGGACACATACAAAAAGAATATGCTGTTCTCTTCTTATCCTGAGTATGATGTACCAATGCGTAATCTGCTGCACCCAGACGTGAATGCCCTGCAAAATCACCATACTGAGCTTTATCTATAAGTTCCTGCGGATGCTCAATACGTACGCCTATGGCAAATGGCTTTGCTTCAATACCAATTCCAAGCTGCAGCAATCTGGAATAAGTATCACGCGCACTGTGACCACATGCCAATATAACCGCATTGCTCATCATTTTTCCACCGTCAGCTAAGATTACTCCAGTCAAGTTATTTCCTCTAACAATAAAATCAACAACATGATTATTATAACTTATTTCACCGCCTAAAGCGCGTATTTCATTTGCCAATCCTGTAACCATCACGCGTAATTTATCTGTGCCCACATGCGGCTTATGCTCATATAAAATTTCCTTAGGCGCACCAGCCTGCACAAAATCTTTTAAAATCCTTCCCATCACCGGATCATTGACACGAGTAATCAATTTCCCATCGGAAAAAGTACCTGCTCCACCTTCTCCAAACTGAACATTAGACTCTGGATCAAATTCCCCGTTTTTCCAAAAACGCTGCACATCTGCCACTCTTTGCGCTACAGGCTTACCACGTTCCAATATCAGAGGCCGATAACCATACCGAGCCAACTCCAATGCAGCTAACAACCCAGCCGGTCCCGCTCCAATAACTAATGGCCGGCCAACTATTTTTTCCGCACCCAAAACAGGTTCAGTGAGCTTTTCTTCTGTCAGTAAAGTGACATCTTTATCCTTCACCAATCTTCCTAACTGCTTAGAAGATATTTCTACATCAATCAGAACATGATAATTTAAGCAAATATTATTTTTACGGCGGGCATCAACTGCCCGCCGTACTATTTGCAAATTTTCAATATCCTGTTTCTTTAACCCCAGTTTTTTAGCTGCCGCCTCTTTAACAGATAGTTCCTCTAAAAGCGAAACCCTGACATTATTCACCTTTAAATGCATTCGTAATCCTTCCTTATTCCGCCTCAATATGTACCTTTACTGTATGAGTATCAGCCATTGTTTTTTCAGGCAGCAATAGTACTGCTTCCACATTGCCATTGGCACTGAATTTACCTAAGTCTACCGGCTGTGTCTTTACTTCTGTTATATTTTGCAAAATAGAAGGTTCGGCTGTCAATTTTACTGTTGCAGGCTCACATACAGCACGTTTCATAGTCATTCCGCCAGTTAATGCACCAGTAGTTTCTACAACTACCGGTACTTCAACTGTGATCATCTGACGTACCAATGAAGCTTTAACCTGTGCTTTAGCAGGTGCAATCTGCAGATCAGGCATTTCCAAACCATTATCACTCATCGCGATCAATGTACTTTCAACCTGAAAATCATTTTCACGCTCGCTGATATCAACAGGTGCTACAACTCTAGCCATCTCGTTAATACGGTGCGTAGCTCCCTTTACAGTTACACTGTCAGGAATGACTTCCCGTTTACTTAAAGTAAAATCAGAAGCAGGAATACCGATAACACGTGTCTCAACTTCCATTACCTTTTCAGTAACAGAATCAAGATAGGCATAAATATTATTGGGATATACTTCCAGTACAGTCCCCTGATTAAACTGTGCCTTAACCGGTAAAGCTTGCTGACCTATATTTTTATCAGCAAAATCAACATAGGCTGTAACTTCTTTTTCCGTTATATCACCTAAAACGGTTCTTTGAGCCTGAACCTTAACACGCACTTTATCAGGAGTATTAAGTACAATCATACCTTCAGGAACATTACGCAGTTCCAAATTAACCACATAATTACGTTCTACAAGTGGATTCTGTTCATTCATAACATACATCCATAACGCACAAGCAATAAGAAACGCGATGACCCGTGCCAGCATATTTTCACGATCAAAGAAATTCCCCATCATTTGCCACCCCGAATTTCTTTGATTTTATCATTGATAACCTGTTTCCAATTCAAAGAAGGCTGTACTACAGCAGCTCTTAATAAGCTTTTAATATCTTCGCCGGTCAGATAGCGATGCAATTCACCGTTACGGGCCAGAGAAATCGTGCCGGTCTCTTCGCTGACGACTAAAACCAGAGCATCTGACTGTTCGGAAATGCCAATAGCAGAACGATGACGCGTTCCCAACTCCTGGCTCAGATTACGTGCTTCTGTTAAAGGAAGCAGGCAACTTGCTGCTACGATACGATTACCGCGGATAACAACAGCGCCATCGTGTAAAGGCGTATCCGGTTCAAAAATATTGAGCAGCAGACTATCTGAAATCAAGCCGTCGATCGGCACACCAGTTTCAATTCGTTCTTCCAAACCCGTCTCCCGTTCGAAAACCATCAATGCGCCTATTTTTCTACGACTCATAATTTCCGTAGCATTAGTAACAGCATTCAGCATATCTTCCAATTCTTTTTCATCAAGTTCGTTATGCTTATGGAATAAACGCCCGCGACCAATCTGCTCAAGAGCACGTCGCAGTTCCGGCTGAAAAACTACAGGCAGTGCAACCATGACTACTGTCATACTTTTTTCTAAAAGCCAAGTAATAACATGCAGATTCAGCCATTTACTGATAAATAAAATAACAGCTAAGACCAAAAGACCTTTGACTAAGGTTGCGGCCCTAGTGTTTTTTAACATTAAGTATATACGGAAAAGGAAATAAGCAACAACTAAAATATCCAAAACATCTAAAATGCTTATCGTTTTTAATAATCCCTGCAGCTGCAATAACAAACTCTTCACCTGTTTCCTAAGTATTTTTAGACAACAACATTCTAATACATATTATAACAAAAAACTCGTGCACTTCGCTATGCGAAATGCACGAGTTTAATATATTTTGCAAAAATTTCTTAAATTAATTATATTCTTGCTTTTAAATCATCTAATACTGTCTGCTGTTCAGCCAGAAGTACGTCTCCGCGTGAAAATTGTTTAGCATTTTCAGAAAAAGCAGGTCCACCATAAGAAGTTCTTGCCGCAACACAGTTTTCCGGCTGCAAAGCCTCCAATAGATCTTCTTCAAACAACACTGAAAATGTTTTATATTCTTCCAGCGAAATCTCCGGCAAAAATTTTCCCTGATGGATAGCGTAAGCCACACACTTACCTACAACTTCATGAGCCTGTCGGAAAGGTAACCCCTTACGCACTAGGTAATCAGCAAGATCAGTGGCATTAGAGAAATCTTTGCTGACAGCCTGCTCCATTTTTTCTACATTGACCGTCATCGTGGAAATCATATCACTGTATACTGCCAAACTGAATTTAACAGTATCGACTGCATCAAAAAAACCTTCTTTATCTTCCTGCAAATCCTTATTATAAGTCAACGGCAGTCCTTTAGCTGTAACAAGCATCGCCTGCAGATGTCCATAAACACGTCCTGTTTTACCGCGCACAAGCTCGGCAATATCCGGATTTTTTTTCTGAGGCATCATCGATGAACCTGTAGCAAATGCATCATCCAGTTCTATAAACCCGAATTCTGTACTTGACCACAGACAAATCTCTTCACTCAAACGGCTCATATGCATCATCAAAACGGAAGCAAATGACAAAAATTCGATAATATAATCGCGATCGCTGACAGCATCCATACTGTTGGCATAGACACTGCCGAAATTCAACTGCTCAGCCACATCAAAACGATCAATAGGAAATGTAGTTCCAGCAATGGCGCCTGCACCAAGAGGCATCATATCAGCGCCAGACCACACCCCCTGCAACCTGCGAAAATCACGCTGCAGCATATTAAAATAGGCCAGCAGATGATGTGCAAAGGTTATAGGCTGAGCACGCTGCAGATGTGTGTAACCAGGCATCAGCGTTTTGTCATGTTTCTTTGCAACTGCCAAAAGCGCCTTCTCAAACTGCAGTAGCAATTCACCGATCTCTACAATCTCACGTTTCATATACATGTGCATGTCTAAAGCAACCTGGTCATTACGGCTGCGGGCAGTATGCAAACGTGCCCCAGCAGCGCCAATCCGCTCAGTAAGGCGTGCCTCAATGTTCATATGAATATCTTCTAAAGCCACTTCAAAATTAAAATTACCGGCTTCGATATCAGCAAGAATAGTTTCCAGCCCGGCTACAATCTTTTCCACATCTTCAGCAGGAATGATACCGCATTTGCCCAACATTTGCGCATGGGCAATACTGCCTCGGATATCTTCATGATACAGCCGTTTATCAAACTCAATAGATGCATTAAATGCATCTACGAGTTCATTGGTATTTTTACTAAATCTGCCGCCCCAAAGCTTAGCCATTATTTCAGTTTTCCTTGTTTCATCAATGCACGTACAGTCAAAGGCAAGCCAAACAGGTTGATAAATCCGCTGGCATCTGCCTGATTATAAACCTCATCAGCACCAAAAGTTACATATTCCTGGCTGTATAAGGAATACGGAGATTTAGCGCCTGCAGAAATGATATTGCCTTTATACAGTTTCAAACGTACTGTACCAGTAACAGTTTTTTGTGTTTCATCAACAAAAGCTGCTAAAGCTTCGCGCAGCGGAGAGAACCACATACCGTCATAAACTAGTTCAGAATATTTAATGCCAACCATTTGTTTATAGCTCATAGTAGCACGGTCTAGGCAAAGATTTTCCAGTTCATTATGAGCATAATAAATAATAGCCCCACCAGGAGTTTCATAAACACCACGGGATTTCATACCAACCAGACGGTTTTCAACCATATCACAAATACCAACACCGTTACGGATACCAATCTCGTTAAGATTTTCAACGATAGTGGCCGGACTCATTTTTTTACCGTTTACAGCAACCGGAACACCCTGTTCAAATTCCAGTTCTACATATTCAGCTTTATCAGGCGCAGTTTCAGGAGTATTAGTTACGATAAAAAGTGCGTCCTTAGGAGCATTCCATGGATCTTCGAGATCTGAACCTTCATGGCTCAAATGCCACATATTACGGTCCATAGAATAATCATGTTCTTTGGTAACAGGAATAGGAATATTATGTGCTTCCGCAAAGTCAATAGCGTCTTCGCGGGAACGGATGCTCCATTCACGCCAGGGGGCAATAATTGCCAGCTGCGGAGCCAGCGCTTTTACAGAAAGTTCAAAACGAACCTGGTCATTACCTTTGCCAGTAGCACCGTGAGCAACAGCATCAGCACCTTCTTTTTCAGCGATCTCTACTAATCTTTTAGCGATCAGAGGACGTGCAAAAGAAGTACCCAGTAAATATTTCTTTTCATAAACTGCGCCGGCTTTGACAACAGGCCAAACATAATCGGCAATGAATTCTTCCTTCAAGTCTAAAATATAACATTTGCTGGCGCCTGATTTCAGTGCTTTGTCATGTACAGGATCAAGTTCGTCACCTTGACCAAGATCTGCCGTAACTGCTATAACTTCACAGTTATTATAGTTTTCTTTGAGCCAGGGAATAATTACCGAGGTATCCAAACCACCAGAATAAGCAAGCACGACTTTTTTAATGTCTTCTTTTTTCATTGTAGATACAGCCTCCTAAGATGTTTAAATATGTAAGATTTCATGCATAAACTTGTAATAACGAATATGATTATACCACATTTCCCAGAAAATGGAAGAGTTTTTATGAATGTATACCGTATTTTTACTTACAACACTTCATCACTCATCAAAAGTGCCATAATCGCTTTTTGTACATGCAGACGATTTTCTGCCTGATCAAAAACTTTTGATTGCGGTCCTTCTAAAACCTCCTCAGTTATTTCCTCACCGCGATGTGCAGGCAAACAATGCAAAACCATAGCGTCAGGCCTGGCCACTGCCAGCAATTCTTTATTGATCTGATATTCACCCAAAGCCTCCTGACGGATAGACTGCTCCGACTCCTGACCCATACTCGCCCAAACATCAGTATAAAGTACGTCAGCACCTTTCGAGGCCATGAACAGATTGTCGTCAACTTCAATCGTACAGCCCGTATGAACTGCGTCTTCCTGGGCTGTCTTAACGATAACAGGATCTGGCTGATATCCCTGCGGACAAGCACAGACCATATTCATACCAACTTTTGCACAAGCATACATCAGTGAATGAGCCATATTATTACCATCACCTACATAAACAAGTTTCCTACCTTTCAAAACCTCTTTATGCTCCATAATCGTAAATAAATCAGTCAGAGCCTGACAAGGATGCAACATATCAGTTAAGCCGTTAATGACCGGAATACTTGCATATTTAGCCAATTCCAAAACAGATTCATGTGAAAAGGTACGAATCATGATCCCGTCAACAAAACGTGATAATACTCTTGCAGTATCACGTACTGGTTCACCACGGCCAATCTGAGACGCCGAATCGTTCAAATAAATCGGGTGACCGCCAAGCTGCCAGAAACCGACCTCAAAAGAAACACGTGTACGTGTTGATGCCTTTGAAAAAATCATCCCAAGAGTTTTGCCTTTTAGATATTGATGCGGCTCGCCATTTTTTTGTTTACGCTTTAACTTTTTAGCGACATCTAAAATAGTCGCAACTTCACCCACCGATAAATCGTGAATCGAAATCAAATCTTTATTTCTTAAACCCATTCTCCACCCTCACAAACTTGGTTAAAATTCAGCCAATGCCGCATCTAAAGCAGCTACTGCCTGATCTATTTCTTCTTTTGCAACGATCAAAGGAGGAACTAAACGAATAACGTTACCAGCTGTACAATTAACAATGACCTGGTGCTTAAGGCAAGCTTCTACAACATCTTTGCCATCTTTAGCCAACTCCATACCTAAAATCAAGCCGCAGCCGCGTATTTCAATAACCTTATCCGGATACTTAGCCATCAGAAATTCCAGTTTCTTTTTGAAATAAGCTCCTTTTTCCGCCGTCTGTTCTACAATATTTTCATTTTTTATTGTAGTTAAGGTCGCATAAATAGCCGCGCATGCTAAAGCATTACCGCCAAAAGTACCACCATGATCACCAGGCTTAAAAACATGCGCCAACCTTTCTGTGACGACAAAACCACCAACAGGAAAACCACCGCCTATCCCTTTGGCAAAAGTCATAATGTCAGGTTTTACACCACTATGCATATACGCAAACCATTTTCCTGTACGCGCGACACCTGTTTGAATTTCATCAAAAACAAGCAGTGCGTCATATTTATCACACAATAATCTTGCCTCACGCAAGTATGTATCACTGGGAACATGAACGCCGCCTTCCCCCTGAATAGGCTCGAGCAAAACACAGCAAACATCTTCATCCATTGCTTCACGCAACGCTTCCAAGTCACCATAAGGAACATAATCAAAACCTGCAGGCAACGGCTCATATCCTTGCTGATATTTAGGCTGACCTGTGGCAGTAACAGTCATCATAGTCCGACCATGAAAGGAATGTACAGCCGTTATAATACGATATTTCCCCTCATTTTTTTGATGACCGTATTTACGCGCAAGTTTTATGGCGCCTTCATTAGCTTCAGCACCGCTATTTGCTAAAAACACCCTGTCAAAACCTGTAGTTTCAATGATTTCTTTAACAGCTTTTGCCTGAATATCAGTATAGTAAATATTAGAACAGTGCATAAGTTTCGCAGCCTGTTCACTAATAGCCTTTACCAATGCAGGATGTGCGTGCCCCAAAGAATTAACTGCTATCCCTGCTAAAAAATCCAGATATTCATTACCGTCAGCGTCGTAAAGCTTACAGCCTTTACCATGAGTAAGTGCCAGCTGATATCGACCAAAGACCGGCAAATAATATTTTTCTGTTTGGTCGATAATTGTTTTTGCGTCCATTGCGATCCCCTCTAATCCTTTTATTCTCAGCAGCCTTTACAGCTCTTTTACTACTTCTGTACCCACGCCTTCATCACTGAATATCTCCATTAAGATTGTGTGCTCAGCACGTCCATCAATGATATGCGTTTTTTTCGCACCACCGGAAAGCGCCGTAATGCAGGCCTTCACTTTTGGAATCATACCACCGTCGATATTACCGCGGATGATCAGTTCCTGTGCTTTTTCAAAGCTCAGCGTCGAAATGAAACTTGCCTCATCACGGTAATCCGCATAAATACCTTTAACATCAGTCAGAACCAGTAATTTTTCAGCTTTCAGTGCGCCTGCAATCTCGCCGGCAACACTGTCTGCATTAATATTATAAGTTTCTCCATTAGCACCCACTCCGGTCGGTGCAATAACCGGGATAAAATCATTATCAAGCAGTACTTCTAAAAGCTCTGTATTGATTTTTTCGACATTACCGACATAACCAATATCAACTAAATTTACTTCACCATTTTCATAAACATCAGCCAAATGCTTTTTAGCACGGATAAGTCCGGCATCCTTACCATTCAAACCAACTGCGCGACCACCCAAAACATTTAAACGGGCAACAAGGTCGGTATTGATCTTACCCACCAGGGCCATCTCAGCTATCCCGACGGATTCTGCGTCAGTAACACGCAAACCGCTGACGAATTGTGTTTTTTTGCCAGCCTTGCCAAGCATAGCAGTTATTTCAGGACCACCGCCATGTACAACTACAGGACGCAATCCGGCGCATTGCAGGAAAACAATATCCTGCAGTACTTTAGTTTTAATATCATCATTAAGCATAGCGTTACCGCCATATTTTACTACTACAGTTTTTCCTTTAAAATCACGCAGATATGGCAGCGCTTCCACTAAAGTTTTGATTTCTTCGTTACGTAACATTGACAGTTCCTCCTGTTTTTACGGCAGTACCGGGCCCTGGACTGCCTTTTGGTATTTTTATAAATTTGAGACGGCCAAAACTCCCGACTCAGTACAGCAACAAATCTCAGGTATGGTATTCACCATTAATTTTGACATATTCATAGCTGAAATCACAGGTCCAGACTGTAGCACATTCCTTTCCTGCTGCCATATCAATTGTCATTGTGATATCATGTTCACTCATGATATCAGTCAAGCTTGGCAGCGGTATATTACAGTTCATACCATTTTCAACTAAACGTACGCCGCCGATTTCCAAATTAACTTTATCTGCATTCATTGCTGCGCCGCTGTAGCCTGCAGCGCAAACAATACGGCCCCAATTCGGGTCTTCGCCAAAAAAAGCAGTTTTAACAAGTGGTGACTTCGCAATTGCCATAGCCGCTGCTTTGGCATCTTCCCATGTAGCCGCACCAACAACATTAACTTCCAAAAATTTTGTGGCTCCTTCGCCGTCTCTGGCAATCAGCTTAGCGAGATCTTGTGCACAAGTTACCAAAGCTGCAAAAAAAGCAGGATAATCTGGATGTTCCTCGGAAAGTATAATTTCATTTTCAGCCAGTCCGTTGGCCAGTACGATCATACTGTCATTGGTACTGGTATCTCCATCAACGACTACCATATTAAAAGATTTATCAGCGGCAGCCTTAACAGCTCTTTTCAAAACATCTGGAGCGATCGCCGCATCAGTCGTTAAAAAGGTCAGCATTGTCGCCATATTAGGATGGATCATTCCTGCACCCTTAGCAATTCCAGCAATCCTTGCAGTCTTACCTCCAACCTCAAATTCATAAGCAGCACGCTTAATAAACGTATCAGTTGTCTGAATAGCCATAGCACAGCTTTCACCCTCGGTTTCATCCATAGCATCGACAGCATCGGCCAAACCGTTTTTTATTTTATCCATGGGCAAAAAATGACCTATAACACCAGTACTGCAAACATAGACCCACTGCGGTTCAATGCCAAGCAGACCAGCAGCAAAAGCCTGCATTTCCCGGGCATCGAGTAAGCCCTGCTCGCCTGTACAGGCATTTGCGCAGCCGCTGTTGACTATAATAGCCTGAGCCGCAGCCTCTAGTGCTACTTCTCTGCTTACTAAAACAGGAGCCGCACACATTTTATTCTGAGTAAATACAGCACCGGCAGCTGCCGGAACCGTGCTGTAAATAACGGCCACATCATGATTGCCGCTGGCTTTAATACCGGCTTTAACTCCGGCAGCAAGAAATCCCTGCGGCGCGGTTACCCAGCCATCAATTTTCTTCATTATTCACGCCTCCTCAAGGATAAATAGGTAATTGAGTCAAACCAGTATTTTCCGGTATCCCAAACATCACATTCATATTCTGAACAGCCTGACCTGCCGCACCTTTCACTAAATTATCCAACGCACTCATAACGATGATACGTCCAGTACGCTTATCAATCTGCCAGCCAATATCCACATAATTAGATGCCCTGACATTTTTTATTTCCGGGCAAGCACCCTGACCGCGCAAACGAATAAAATACTCATCAGCATACATTTCTGCAAAAGCTTCCTGAACCTGAACCTCGCTGACGTCATTTTTGAGATGAGCATAGCAAGTCGCTAAAATTCCACGATCTACAGGCAACAAATGCGGTGTGAATTGAATTACAACATCTTTTCCGGCATATTCACTGTAAACCTGCTCAATTTCAGGAGTATGCCTGTGGCCAGACACACCATAAGCGCGAAAATTTTCATTAACAGAACAATAGAGACTGCCCAGCTTCAAGCTGCGCCCTGCGCCAGTTGTGCCAGATTTTGCATCTATAATAATTCCCTGAGCTTCAATCAATCCTGCTTTCAGTAAAGGCACTAATGCTAAAATACTGCAGGTCGTATAACAGCCGGGGTTTGCTAAAATTTTAGCTGCCCTTACCTGTTCTCTATATAATTCAGTCAAGCCATAGACAGCCTTCGTTTCTGGGTCTTCGTGCTTTACTTTATACCAGTCTTCAAAAACTCGTATATCCTTAAATCTATAGTCTCCGCCCAAGTCTATTATCTTTGTATCGTGCATTTTCAACTGCCTGCCGATCTTCATCGCATGACCATGCGGCAAAGCAATAAAAATAACATCACTTTTATCAGCAATTTGCTCAATATCCTGCAAACTGCTCAATTCATTCTCAATACGTGCAGACAAATGAGGATACATAGCAGCAATATTCTCACCAGTACTGCTTTCAGATGTTATCGCAGCAAGTTCTACCTCCGGATGCCCGTCCAATAATCTCAACAGTTCAGCTCCGGCAAAACCTGTAGCTCCAATGACACTTGCTTTCATATCCAGCCTCCCTAAAACTTATGATTTGTAATTATACATCTTTATCGTATAATTACGCAAGCTTTTCTATGAAAAAATTTTTTTAAATATACTACTGAAAAAAATCTGTCCATTATTAGAAACACTAACCCTATTTTATTTAATATTGTACTACTTTAGAGATCTTTTTTCAAAATATTTTTCAATTTTTTATTCATAGATAAGTGTTTTTTTATTTTATTATTTCTAAAATCTCTGATACAATAGAATTAATAATTATCATGATTTAAAGAGGTACCTTATGTTCAAAATATTCGTTCTCATCGTTGCCGCTGTAGGTATCTTTTTTTGGTATCCTACCAGTAATGACCCAATCAAAAAAGAGGTTCCGCCGTCAACTCCACAACATTCTGCTCAGCAGCGGACAAGCGAACACAGCAAAGCAACCATTTTTTTACTTTCTATCTTACCTCCAAAACAAGATTGGCCTGATCCGATACAAAAAATCTGGCTGAGCCTAAATATTGAAGAAGCTGTCCAAGAACGCACTAACGATATTGATTGGGTTCCAATCACAGATATCCCTATTGAAATGCAGCAAGCCTTACTGGCTATCGAAGATCACAATTTTTATAATCACGGCGCTATAGATGTTGATAGTATTCTGCGTGCTACATTAGTAAATATTACTGCCGGAGAAGTAGTTCAAGGCGGCAGCACAATTACCCAGCAGCTCACAAAAAACCTTTTTCTCTCACAAGAACAGACCTTGATCCGCAAAACTGAAGAAGCAATGCTTTCTCTGGTTATGGAACAGCATTACACTAAAGACCAGCTTTTAGAAATTTATTTTAATACAACTTATTTTGGCGCTGGTGCCACTGGCATCAAATCTGCAGCACTAACATATTTCGATAAATTACCTCAGCAGATGCAGCTTGCCGAATGTGCCGTTATTGCTGCTCTTCCTTATGCACCATCTGCACTCAATCCACTGGAAAATCCCGAAGGCTGTAAAAAAAGACAACGTTTAGTTTTACAGACAATGGTAAAACGCGGTTATATCGGTACAGCTTTAGCGGAAAAAGCCTCTGCTGAACCAGTATTCCTTGAAAATGGAGCGACATTCTAAAATAACAAAAACGTCATCTTAAATTTAAGATGACGTTTTTTATTTATCTGTCATAACCTTATATTTTTCTCCGTCAGTCCTCAAAGTAATTTCACCATTTTGGCTGGTGACTTTAACAGGAATTTGTAAATACTTAAATGTTCCTAATACCTTCTCATTAGGGTGATTATATTTTTCCTTGTCTCCACAGCTTATCAGTGCCAACTGCGGCTGCACAGCTTTTAAAAAATTATAGGTGGAAGACGTACGGCTTCCGTGATGTGCTACCTTCAAAACAGTGCTCTGAAGGCTTTTTCCATATCTACTTACCAAATCATTTTCGGCCTTTGCTTCAATATCGCCTGTAAAAAGCATTGAAAATTCACCATACTGTAATTTAAAAACCAAACTATTATTATTTAAATCTTTTTCAGGAAAACCCTTTTTACTAACAGGAGCTAAAAAGTTTAAATTTATATTATCTGCAAACTCCAGTTTTTGCCCAGCCCCTAATATCCGGCGACTTAAAATTTCATTAAGGATCAGTTTCTCTACATCTTTAGAAATTTCACTTTGAGGATTTACGATACCATTGTCATAATAGTTTTTAACATCAAAATTATTTAATATTTTTATTACTCCTCCCAAATGATCTAAATGATGATGTGTAACAATCAAAGCATCCAGTTTTCTAACACCTAAAGCCTTCAATCTGCGGACAAGTATATCACTATTTTTATAATCACCTGTATCCACAAGTATTGCAACGGCCTGAGTTCTCAATAAAATTGCATCTCCATGTCCAACATCCAACAATTTTACCTCAAGCTGACCTTGCGGAGCTGAAACAGCGCCCTGAACTTCTGACCCAAAATCATAAGCTTCATAACAATACGCTGCGACTGCTATGATAATAGTTAAAATAATTCTCCAAAACTTTTTCATATTTCCTCACAAAAACAAAACGTGCCGTAAAATATCGGCACGTTAAAATTCTACTGCTGGGACATTTTCTGCTTCATGATATGCTTATAAGTTTCAACACCCGGCTGATCATAGGCGTCAACATCCGCCAACTCACCTTCATATGCTACAGAAAGCATCAGAAAATAAAGCAGCTGTCCTAAATAATATTCGTCTATCCGCGGCAAAATATATTTCGCATTTAATCTCCCGTCGCTAGTCAAAGCCTCTTCATTAGCCGCAAGTGCAATTTTCAGAGCATGGTCAACAGATAAGCCGTCATATTTTTTTAATGCGCTGATATGAGTAAAGGAATTGTTTAAAACAATCTGCTGCTTACGTTCCAATATTTCAATAAACTGTATTACTTTATCTTTTTTCCCATCCTGATGCTGTTGTGTTTGTGCATGCATATCAGTGGAACCAACAGCTGAAACCGGAGTACGTCCATAATAAACAACATTACCCTCACGATCTTTACGCTTGCCAAGAGATTCAGCCAACAGCTGTACATACCATTCACCAACAGATTTCATTTTCGCCGCATATGGCATAAAAACTTCGATATCAACACCTTTTTCGGCTGCTGCATACTTCAAAACTGCATTCAAGAGCGCCGGGTTTTCTCCAAGCGAAGCTGACTGACATGCATTTTCCATATCCTTTGCTCCGCGTAAAAAGGCATCTATATCCATTCCTATCGCGGCAGCAGTAATTAACCCTGGATCGCTGAAAATACAAAACCGGCCGCCAATTCCTTCTTTAATATCAAAACAATGCCAGCCCTGCTCCTTAGCCAATTTATATAAGGGCGATATATCTTCATCTAGATCGGTTACGACCGCAACCTCCATTTGCAATAACGAAGACTTTTGACACTGCTCATAAAAATAAGAAAACGCTGCTAAAGTTTCTAAAGTCGTACCAGATTTGGAAATAGGAACAAGCAATACTCTAAATGGCTCATTTTTCCCTAGCCTGTGCGTCGCCAGATACTCCAGTTCATTTATAACTTCACCATACTGATCGACATCTAAATTATTTCCCGAGAAATATACCCTAGGGTAACCCTGCCTGCTTTTTTCACAGCCTACATTCCAACCGGAACCGGCAAAAATATCAAAAAGAACTTTATTCCCAAGATAGGATCCACCTACCCCTAAAAAAACAACCGCATCAATCTTCTGCTGCAGATAACTTCCAAACTGTTTCAATTTAGCAATAGATTCCGGCGTATTAGGATTGCCAGCTTGAATAAACGGAAGTTTCGTAAAAAACACATGCTCCGGCGTACCATCTTTAGATAAATGCGCCTTTGCTGTACCTTGCTCACGTATCAGCATTAGAGCATCTGCCGCATCTGCCGCCTTACTCTCCAAAGCTTCGATAGCTTCAGCTGTTATAGTATGAGTATTCAGCATATTGCTATAATCAAAAATAAAACCGCTTGCTAATGTTATTTCTCCGGATAATTTCATAATATCACCATATCAATTATTTATACACTTAAATATTTTATCATAAAAATATAACAAAAGCAAAAGAGCCAATGCTTGAAAGCATTAGCTCTTAAATTATTATTTCTGCAAAGCACGTAAATAATTCTCCGCTGTTTCCAGCTGTATATCCTTTGTTGACTGTTCAGGCAGTTCCACAACTTCATCAGGTGTAATACCCGTACCGTTAATAGATCTTCCAGAAGGAGTATAATATTTAGCTGTAGTAAGCTTTAACCCTGTATTCTGAGGCAGCCTATATACAGTTTGTACTGACCCCTTGCCAAAGGTCTGAGTACCAAAAAGCCTCCCGGATTTAGTGTCCTGCACAGCTCCTGCAACGATTTCAGAAGCACTTGCACTGCCATGATCAACTAGCACAGCAAGTGGATACTTAACTTTTTCCAAATAAGATTCTTCCGTATATTTGCGTCCTTCCCTATCGATAACGGATACGATAGGTCCCTTAGGAACTAAATATTGAGCAACACGTACAGACTCTCCTAAAATCCCTCCAGGATTCTGTCTTAAATCCAATAACAGTGCCTGCATCCCCTGTTCTTCCAGTTCCTGATATTTCTTCGCAAACTCTCCCGATGTGTTCTCGTTGAAAATAGCAATCCTGATATAGCCAATCTTGCTATCCGGCAGCATTTCGCCAGCAACTGACTTGATTTTGATATCGCCACGTACAACTCTTACCGTACGTTCGTTACCTTTGTTATCATCCAAGACCAGCTCTACTTCTGTTCCCTGCGTACCTCGAATCATTGCAACAACATCTTCAAGCTGCATCCCGGCAGTCTTTTTACCATCGACCTGAACTATTTTATCGCCGGCTTTGATCCCAGCTTTTTCTCCTGGTGTTCCCTCTAAAGGTGCCACAACAACAAAATTATTATCCTTTTTACCAACTACTACACCGATACCACCAAAAAAACCTTCTGTTACATTACTGATATCCTTAAAGCTTTGCTGATCCAAATACACAGAATACGGGTCATCCAACGCTTTTACCAAGCCAGTAGCTGCACCATCAAATAGTTTTCCATCACTTGGCTGTTCCACAAATTTTTCCCGGACTAAAACTAATGTCTTGAGAAATTTTAAACTTCCCAACGCATCACCGGTAATACGCTCCATACCGTAAAACACAGTTCCAAGCGTAACAACTATAGCGCAAAGGCAGGCTACAAGCACTGTCATCATACTAAAACGCTTTTTAAACATAACTCCCTGCCCCCGCTTATCTTCCTTTAAATCAAGGCAAATAATCCAACGGTTCTGTTACCTCACCGTGGATACGTACTTCAAAATGACAGTGCGGACCAGTCGACCAGCCAGTACTGCCTGCATATGAGATTACCTGACCTTTATTTACATATTGTCCTTCGCTGACGGCAAGTTCCTGATTATGGCCGTACAAAGAAACCAGCCCGCCGCCATGATCGATCATCACCGCATAACCATAACCGCCCATCCAGCCGGAATAGATTATTGTACCAGAGTCAGCAGCTACAATCGGTGTACCATAATCACAGGCAATATCCATACCGGAATGATATCTCGTTGTACCAAATACAGGATGTGTACGCCAACCATAATAAGAAGTTATCTCACCTGTTACCGGCCAGATAAACTTACCGGTTCCACCGCCCGTAGGCATAGAAGAACTACGCTCCAAGCTTCTCAACATACTAGCGATATTCTCGGAAATAGCAAGTAAGCGATCATAATCTTCATCAGCCTGGCGACTTTCTTCTTCCGCCCTATAAAGCAGTTGAGCACGCTCTTCCTTGCTGGATTCAGCTTTCTTTTGTTTCTCATCAAGGTCACTACGCATTTTTTCAATATCAGCCATCTGCGCATCCAATTCTTTCTGACGCGCTTCGATTTCAGCAGTTTCCTTCATGATCGTATCCATCATTGCCAAATCACGGCTGATAATTTTTTGCAACAAAAACATTCTTGAAGAAAAATCTGAAAAATCTTTTGCACCCAACAGTACATCAAGATAGTTGATTTGCCCATTGATATAAATATCGCGCAGACGCTGGCGATAAATCTTCATACGGCCTTCCATTTTGGCTTTCTTTTCTGCTAAAACTTCCTGATTTTCATCAATCAGCGGCTGTAATTTATCACGTTTGGCTTCGATCTCTTTGATTTCTGCCTGCAGACGATTCAACTCAGCAACAATCTCTTCCATTCTGTCACTGGCAGCTTCTGCTTCACGACGAGCACGTTCTTTAGCTATTTCCATTTGCTGCATTTTTTGCTGTACGTCATCATATTCCGCTTGCTTATCTTCCAGCTCATTCGCAAAAGCCGGCAAAATCTGCATAACAGCGAATATTAACGCCAATACAGCCATAAGAACTTTCTTTTTTGGCATAATCGGCCTCCGCTGTTAAACTTTTAAAAACTTACGCAAGGAAATATAACTTCCTGCCGCACCAATTGCCGTTCCGGCTAAAATAATAGAAATATCGACATAGGTGAGCATTGGATATGCCGGCACCATCGGTAAAAAAGCCAGTGTCGCATAAATACGCGACAAAAGCGCCGCATAGGTACCGTTAATAACAAAATTAGCAATCAACGCCCCAAAAAAACCAAGCGTCATGCCTTCCAGGATAAAAGGCCACCTGATAAACCAGTCGGTAGCGCCAACATATTTCATAATATTGACCTCTTTTCTCCTGGCAAAAACAGTTAACCTAATAGTATTAGCAATAATAAACAGTGTTGCAAGAGCCAGTAAAATTACCAGAACAACACCGCCAATGCGCAGTATTTTCGTCATCTGAAAAATATGTTCTACTATTTCCTGACCAAATTTAGCCGTTTCTACACCTTCCATTTCGTGTATCTGCGGTGCCAGTTCATTAATTCTATCTGGCCGGTCTACCTGCACTTCAAATGAATTAGGAAAAGGATTATCGGTTCCTAATGAATGCAGCAACTTTTCCTGCTGCCCCAGCCGTTCCTTAAATCTGGAAAGAGCTTCTTGTTTGCTGACCTCTGTCACGCTTAGAACACCGGGCAAATTTTCCAGTGTCTGCTTCATATCGCTTAGCCCGGGAGCTTCAACAGAATCTTCCATATAAACAGTAATCTGCACCTGACTTTCAAGATATTGTGCCAAATTATTAGTATTGATAAAAATCAGCAGAAACATACCTAAAACAAGTAATGAAAGTGCTACAGTAGATACTGAGGCAAGACTCATCAAGCCGTTGCGTTTGATAGATTTATAGGTTTCCCGGATAAAATATTCTTTTGTGCTAAGACTCATAACCGTATACCCCTTTTAAATCATCACGGACAATCGATCCTTTTTCAATGGCAATAACCCGTTTTTCCATATTATCAACGATCTCCTTATCATGTGTCGCCATCACGATAGTAGTACCACTTTCATTGATCTCACTGAAAATACGCATTATATCCCAACTTGTTTCTGGATCAAGATTACCTGTCGGCTCGTCGGCAATTACGAGCAGCGGATCATTGACAATCGCACGTGCGATCGCTACACGCTGCTGTTCGCCACCTGATAATTCTGTTGGATAGGAATTGGCCCGTTTACGCAATCCTACTAAATCCAGCACACTCATCACGCGGCGTTTGATTTTACGATAGGGAGTCTCAATAACCTGCATCGCAAACGCAACATTGTCATAAACAGTTCGATCAGGAAGTAACCTGTAATCTTGAAAAATAATCCCTAACTGTCTGCGCAAATAAGGAATTTCCTTTTCTTTAAGCTCCAATAGATCCACACCGTTTACATATATATTGCCTGTAGTTGGTATTACCTCACGAAAAAGCATCTTAATAAAAGTGGATTTTCCGGCGCCGCTCGGCCCGACCACAAAAACAAATTCGCCAGGCTGGATATGGATATTGACATCACGCAAAGCTACTGAACCGCTTGGATATGTTTTACTGACGTCGGTCATTAAAAGCATAGTGAAAGCTCCCTTCTCTTCAACACTCAAACAATTAGGCCAGTCTTTATCATCACGACAAATCCTAATTCATCGTTTTTCTTCAACCTTTTTTAGCAAAGCAAAAGCTTCATCAGAGTTGATCTGTGCTTTATGCCGCAGAATCTCAATATTCTTATTCTGTTCAAGCGGAGTTTTCTGCCAACCGGCTACAGCAGCCTGAACAATCGTATCACTATCAATTTTTTCAACAGTTCCAATAGGTTTTTCACCAATAGCGTTTACAAAGCTGTCTACTTTAGGATCATAAGATATTGCCAACAGCGGCGTTTGCATTACTGCGGCAAAAACCAGCGCATGCAGCCTCATTCCAATCAAAAGGTCAAAATTGCCTATGACAGAAAGAAATTCCTCAGTATTATATTTTTCATTTAACAAAAATATATCCTTTTGATAAATCAAAGCTTTGCGCAGTTTTTCGCAAGCTTTTACATCCACAGAATACTGCAGCGGCAGCAAAATCAGCTGCGCTCCATAGCTTTGCTGTAATTTAGAAACCGCTTCAGCCAAAACCTGGAAACATTTACTGTCACCAGGCCATGGGCGCACAGAGATACCGATAACCGGTCTTGTTAAATCAACACCAGCCTCCTGCAGCAGAGACTGTCCGCATTCTTTTGTTACCGGATTAAGCGAGAGCACTGAATCAGCCGTAACTGTTATCTTATCTGGCTGTACTCCCATTTCCATTAGTTCCGCTGCCGACTCATTATCTCTTACTGTAATCAAATCTGCCTTATTGCAAACAAAACTGGTTAAATTTCGAGCCCATTTTGCTCTGATAGGTCCAATACCTTGAGCAAAAAGCATTACTTTTTTCCCAAAAAATTTCCCTAGGCCAATGATGCTCAGGTAATATAACAAACTTCGCTTGCTGGTCACATCCTGAAGCAGGCTTCCGCCTCCTGAAATAATCAATTCAGAAGCATTCATCGCTCGAATAATTCCCAACGGATTAAAGCGATATACACTGCAGACCTGGTGTTTGGCCGCAGTATCTTCCGGGTTGCCTGACAACACGGTCAGTTCTACGTTTTCCTCCACTTGCCGCAACGATTCTATAATAGCAGTAAGCATGGCTTCGTCACCGGCATTAGCAAAACCGTAGTAACCGGAAATCAAAATTTTACTCATGCTCTAAGAATCTCCTTTGCCATTTCTGCACATAAGGCAGCAAAATAGAAACGGCGATAACAGCAATGATACCTAATACGGCACCAAGAGCATAGCCATCTATGGCTCTAATATAACTCATGATAACAGGGGTACGCATGTGTGCAAAAGTCTGTACCAAAGACCCCTGTCCAATGGTGGCCCCAACAACCAACAGCATCTGCCATAAACGAGGTGCTTGTTTATATGCCGCAAATGCCGCTAAATAAAACGCTGGATGACCAATCATAAATTCTTTTTCGCGCGGACGGGCATACATGATCTGTTCCAGGAACAGACGCATTTTAATTTCAAGAGCAGGAACCGGAACCCCTGCTGTATGTCCGCTGCGGCCAACAAAAATATATGCTACAAAAGCCAATGCCCCTAAAAATGCAACATGCTTTACTGTTATTTTAGTACTGAAGAAATTTTTCAGATGTACAGCCAAGTTTCCTATCTGGCCTTTGCTCAAAACATTAAACCGCTGCATATACCACAGTGAAATCAACAGCACAGGCAAAATAAATGTTAATTTCACCCCTTTATAAATGTCGATTTCCAGGAAAAACCTGCTGTCACCTAAAACAGCCGATACAAAGGACGCTCCAATTAAAGAAAGCATCACAGCCAAAGCCAGCTGCCAGGTGGCACTAACAATAATCTTCAACGTGTTTGAAGCCGTTTTTTTACAGGACTCCCAAAGTTCGACGATAACAGTCATAGATAATACGGGGAAGACAGTTGCTGCCATCAGAGCCAGCAGCTGACGTGTAAGTATCCCGCCAAATTTCAGCAAAGTTACACCGGCAACAATACCGCCAGCCAGTAATAACGCATACTGCATTTTTTTACTAAAATCAAACAACAACGTCAAATACATAATTCCACCGGCCAGAATAGCAAATGCCAGCGGCACTAACCATACCCGTTCCGGGAAGTATGGTGCAAACTTGCCATCAGCAGTATTTTTAGAAAATACTCCTGCCGGTCCAAGCTTATAGCCTCTTGCCTGCACATCTTCGGCAATTTTAGAAACATAATCCAGATTAAGCTCTAAAATATCCCTGCCTTCCTGAGGAATCATAAACGGTTTAATATAATTGATACGGATATTACGTTCTTCATCTGTCAGCGCCCAGCGCCTCAAAGCTTCCGGCATTTTCAGTTTTCTCTGCTCGGCCTTGTCAATAATATACGTACGTGCAACACGATAGTCCATATGCTCAGCTAAAGGCAGAAGTCCGTCCATTGCGGCAAACTGCAGCTGTGTATAATGTTCTACCATTCCAAAAGTCATATTCTGTTTCTTTAACTTATGCGCCATATAGGCAATATAATCCGGATAACCAACTACTTCACGGCCACAGCCTATATATCCGGTCACATTTGCACCAGACTTATCGATCCTACGGAAAATACTCCTGATTTTATCATAATCATTAGGCAGATAATTCATTGGTCTGACGATAACATTAAAACCAAAAGCTTTTGCTTTACGCATCTCTTCTGTCGAAAGGCCTAAAGGAGCCTGCATAACGCCCGGCTTACTGTCATAATTTTCTTCTGTGATAACCATTGGATTGCCTAAAATCTCAATTATCTGCGGTTCGTTGTTTACTATCCGCAAACGATCCTTACCATAACGCAGATACAGATCCTCTACCACTTCTGTCAAAACATCATATGACGTTCCAACAGTCACGTAAACAGCATTTGGCACCACAATACCTTCAGAAAGCACAGGAGCAAATTTGCCACCGTCACCACCCAAAGCAGAGCCTTTAAGCAGCTCTTCCCCAGTAACAGCTACGATAGAACCGTTGTTGTTAAGCTTCTCTAAGGTAGTATCAAAGACTACCAGACTTGTAACTCCGGCCTTTTTAAATCCTGCCAGCACGTCATTAAAAGACAAGCCTTCCCAGTTAGCTATGTGTTCCAGCCCTTCATATTCCATTGCCATCTCAACAGTATCATTGCGCTGCTCAATTTCATGACGCTGATAGTTCAACCATAGTGAAACTATCAAACCTATAGCTATTATCGCAATAAGTACAGGGTTATAACGGCTTTTCATCAGCTGATCTCCACCTAATTTAAAATTTCTTTTTCAACGATTACAGTTTCTTTTGCTGGCTGCGCAGATATGCTTCAACGAACATTTCCAAACCACCGTCCATGACAGCCTGCACATTACCTGTTTCAGCATTAGTCCGATGATCTTTTACCAGTTTATAAGGCTGGAATACATATGAACGGATCTGACTGCCCCATTCTATATCCTGATAGTCACCGGCGATGTCGTTTTTCAAAGCATCCTGCTTAGCTCTTTCATATTCATATAACTTTGCACGCAGAAGCTGCAAACACCGTTCCCGATTCTGTATCTGTGACCTTTGTGTCTGACACTGTACGATTATTCCCGTAGGAAGATGCGTCATACGCACAGCAGAGCTCGTTTTATTTACATGCTGTCCGCCCGCACCACTAGCTCGATAGGTATCAACTTTTAAATCTGCAGGATTGATCTCAATTGCAACACTGTCATCCAGCTCCGGCATAACATCTACAGCAGCAAAAGAAGTATGACGGCGGGCATTCGCATCAAACGGAGAAATACGCACCAGACGATGTACGCCCTTTTCACTTCTCAAATAGCCGTAAGCATTATGTCCATTGATCTGAAGCGTAGCACTTTTGACACCGGCTTCATCTCCCGGAAGATAATCAAGCATTTCCACTTCATAACCTTCACGTTCAGCAAAGCGGGAAAACATACGCAGCAGCATGGAAGTCCAATCCTGCGCTTCTGTTCCGCCAGCGCCTGCATGTAATGTAAGAATAGCATTATTGGCGTCGTACTCGCCATTCAAAAGCATGCCTAATTCTAAATGTTCAACATCAGTACGAATAGAAGCCAGCGCTTCTTCCATTTCAGGTAACAGACTTTCGTCATCTTCTTCCATCGCCAGTTCACACAAAACTTCCAGGTCCTCTACTCTGGTTTCCAAAGAACGAAATGTTTCTACCTCTTCTTTTAACTGCGTTACAGCCTGAGCAGTTTTCTGCGCCGTTTCAGTTTCATCCCAAAATCCAGGTGCACCCATTTTATGTTCTAATTCTGCAATACGGTCCTCTTTGACAACTACGTCAAAGAGATCCCCTCATTTCCTCTAGTTTCTGTTTTAATGCGGCAATCTCCGGTTTATATTCCTCAATCAACACTAACTTCACATCCTCTCTTAATAACACCAGTAAAGTTGAAACTTACCGCTTCAACTTTACTGTGACTAAAACCAACTATAACTTTCTGTAAATCTTACTTATCCTGACCGCAGCAATTTTTATATTTTTTACCGCTGCCACAGGGACAAAGATCATTTCGTCCGGTCGTTTCACCTTTTACCAGAGGCTGTTTTTTTACATCATCGCCTTCACCCGGATTGTTAGTTGATGCGTTTTCCAAACGATTTTCAACCTTAGGCTGCGCCACAACATTTACACGGTAAATATAGCGTACTACATCGTCTTGAATGGCATCAATCATCGCCTGGAACATATCATAGGCTTCAAATTTATATTCCACCAACGGATCTTTCTGCCCATACGCACGCAAGCCCACACCTTCACGCAGTAAATCCATAGAATCCAAATGTTCCATCCAATGGTTATCGACGACTTTAAGCATTACCAGATTTTCCAGTTCACGCATTAATTCCGGTGTAATAGCGTCCTCGCGTTCAGCATAATGTTCATCAGCAACTTTATGCAGATATTCTTCCAGCTCTTCACGGCTGAGATTTTGCAGATAATCAATCTGCAGCATATCTGCCGGAGCATAGAACTCCTCAGCATAAGCGATCAATGCCTGTAAATCCCAATCCTCTGAATAAACTTCCGGAGGCGCATACATCGCCATCGTACGGTCTACAACTTTATGTATCATATCCATAATAGTATCACGCAGATTTGCCTGCTGCAGGATTTTTTTACGCTGAGCATAAATAACTTCACGCTGCTGATTCATAACATCGTCATATTCCAAAACCTGTTTACGAATAGCAAAGTTTCTGGCTTCGACTTTTTTCTGAGCTGATTCGATAGAACGGGTAACAAGCTTATGTTCAATTGGTTCATCTTCCTCCATGCCCAGTTTGTCCATAATACTGGAAATATTGTCAGAACCAAATAAACGCATCAGGTCATCTTCCAAAGACAGGAAGAATTTGGAAGAACCAGGATCACCCTGACGAGCGCAGCGTCCGCGCAGCTGATTATCAATACGACGACTTTCATGCCTTTCAGTACCAATGATATGAAGACCTCCTAATTCTGGAACGCCTTCACCCAAAACAATATCCGTACCGCGGCCAGCCATATTCGTAGCGATGGTAACAGCGCCATATTGACCCGCTCCGGAAATTATTTCAGCTTCTTTTTCATGATATTTAGCATTCAAAACATTATGCGGAATACCGCGTCGTTTCAACATCGCCGATAATTCTTCCGACTGAGCGATAGAAGTAGTACCTACCAATACCGGCCGTCCGGACTTATGGCATTCTTCAATCTCATTAACAGCGGCTTTATATTTAGCGCGTTTAGTTTTCAAAATAACATCAGGATAGTCAATCCTGACCATAGGTTTATTGGTAGGAATAACAACAACGTCAAGTCCGTAGATTTTCTGGAATTCCTGTTCTTCTGTTTTAGCAGTACCAGTCATGCCGGAAAGTTTTTCATACATGCGGAAATAGTTCTGGAAGGTAATAGTTGCCAAAGTCTGGCTTTCACGCTCAACTTTAACGCCTTCTTTAGCTTCAATAGCCTGGTGCAGGCCTTCCGAAAAACGACGGCCAAACATCAACCGACCGGTAAATTCATCAACAATGATAACTTCGCCGTCTTTTACGACATAATCTTTATCACGATGCATAATAGCTTTGGCCTTCAAAGCACACATCAGCTGATGCGAGAAGTCAACGCCATGCTCAGTATCATACATGTTTTCTATGCCCAGCATTTTTTCAGCTTTAGCAATACCGATTTCAGTGGGGGCAACTGTTTTCAGCTTTTCATCAACAGTATAATCTTCCCCTTCATCCATTTTAGCAACTACCTGCGCCAAAACTTTATAGAGTTCTGTCGACTTTTCACCAGGTCCCGAGATAATAAGCGGAGTTCTTGCTTCATCGATCAAAATACTGTCGACTTCATCGACAATACAATAATTTAAAGGCCGTTGAACCATTTGATCTTCATCAACTACCATATTATCACGCAGATAATCAAAACCGAACTCGTTATTAGTGCCATAAGTAATATCAGCAGCATAAGCAGCCTTGCGGTCCGGATAATCGAGCGCATGGGCAATAAGACCTACGGAAAGGCCTAAAAATTTAAAAACACGCCCCATATCTTCGCTGTCGCGGCGGGCCAGATATTCATTGACCGTAACAACATGAACACCCTTACCTGTCAAAGCATTCAAATATGCCGGCAAAGTAGCTACCAGAGTTTTACCTTCACCAGTACGCATCTCAGCAATTTTACCGCGGTGCAGAACACAACCGCCAATAAGCTGCACATCAAAATGACGCATACCTAAGACACGTTTGGCCGCTTCACGGACAACTGCGAATGCTTCGGGTAAAATATCATCTACTGTTTCACCTTTAGATAACCGTACTTTAAAATCAGCTGTCTTAGCGGCCAGATTTGCAGAGCTTAAGCCTACCATATCTTTTTCTAATGCGTTGATTTTATCGACAATGACTCCGATCTCTTTTAATTCTTTTTCATTCGGGTCACCAAAAATTTTTTTCAACAAGCCTTCGAGCAAAATAATCACTCCTTAAATTTTTACAATAAAAAACACTATACCTAACTTAAAATTTTAGCAGAAAAGCCTGCAAAAGTCAAAAAGCCCGGGGCTTTAACCCCAGGCTTTTTGTGAACTTTCAGTAAATTATTTTCCTATTTAGTATTGCCGCTTATTTTAATTCCGGAGCCAGCAAACCGTAATTACCATCTTTACGACGATAAACCACGTTCACGCCACCGAAATCAGGATCATAGAAAACGAAGAAATCATGATTCAAAAGATTCATTTGTAAAATAGCTTCTTCCGCAGTCATCGGATGCATCGCAAAAGACTTATTCTTAATGATCTTGAATTCTCCATCATCTTCTGCAACAGCTTCTACCGAAGCAGAAACCACAGCATCTTGGAAGTTATTGTATTTTCTCTTCATCAAGCGGGTTTTATATTTGTGGATCTGGCGTTCGATTTTTTCTATTACCAAGTCAATAGAAGAATACATATCCTTGGTTGTTTCCTGCGCTCTAAGCAAAATCCCACTGGCCGGTACAGTAATTTCTACAATATGATTACCTTTTTCCACTTTCAAAACTGCTGAAATATCACCGACAGTTTTAAACTGTTTCGTTACTTTCGTAATCTTTTTTTCGACATAATCTTTTAATGCCGGAGTTACATCAATGTTTTTACCGCGTACGTTTACGTTCATAATTCATACCTCCTTGAATTCCCCAAGGTGATGGGATCGCAAGCTCTCTGCTTGCTTTAATATAGTAATTCGCCGCGCTCTGCAAATCTCCTGCTGATAAAGTAACAAAAAACTCGCATGTCTCAAAAATTTCACATGCGAGTTTACAATTGCTACTAATGTAACACTTCGGGTAATAAAACACCCAATTAACCTTGATGACACTTATAATATTTTAGATAAAAAGCTGCGCGTGCGTTCTTCTTTCGCATACAAAAATACCTCTTCCGGCTCACCCTGCTCTACAATAACGCCGCCATCCACAAAAATTACCCTGTCACCAACTTCGCGGGCAAAACCCATCTCATGGGTTACTACTGCCATCGTCATCCCTTCTTTAGCCAAACTTTTCATGACGTCTAATACCTCATTGATCATTTCCGGATCAAGAGCAGAAGTAGGTTCATCGAACAACAATGCTTTAGGTTTCATTGCTAAAGCCCTGGCAATCGCTACACGCTGCTGCTGACCGCCGGAAAGCTGATCAGGATAAGCATTTGCTTTATCATCCAAGCCAACTTTTATCAGCAGTTCCTGTGCCGTTTGTTCTGCCTCACTGCAGCTGATGCCACGCACCTTCATCGGCGCCAGCACTAAATTTTCAAGAACGGTCATATGCGGAAACAGATTAAAACGTTGAAATACCATCCCGACTTCTTTACGTATTTCATTAATGTTTGCTTCCCCTGTCAAAGGTATACCGTCAATAACAATACTGCCGCCTGTAGGCTCTTCCAAATAATTTATACACCGTAGTAAAGTACTTTTACCACTGCCAGAGGGACCAATAATTACCACAACTTCGCGTTCGGCAATCGTCAGGTCAATACCCTTTAAAACCTCCAGATTGCCATAACTTTTTCTTAGATCGGTTATTTTAATCATTGCTTCATTCATTTCGTATCATACCTCCGTTCCAGCATACCTACGAGACGGGCAACCGTAAAAGTCATGATCAAATAAATAACAGCTACGGCCATCCAAATTTCGAAGGATGCATATGTACGGGCGATAATCAACTGACCACGACGCGTAAGTTCTTCAAAGCCAATAACAGAAACCAGCGAAGAATCTTTCAGCATTGCAATAAACTCGTTGCCCAAAGGTGGGATAATGCGTTTAAAAGCCTGCGGCATAATAACATACCGCATAGTCTGCGCCCAGCTCATTCCTAAAGAACGTCCTGCTTCCATTTGTCCCTTATCAATTGACTGGATACCGGCACGGAAAATTTCCGCAATATAAGCACCACTATTGATAGAACAGGCAGAAATTGCCGCAAAATAGGGATCAACGCGATGCCCAATAATTCCCGGCAAAGCGAAATAAACCAAAAATATCTGTACCAAAAGCGGCGTTCCGCGAATAAAATCCACATAACAATTAGCAAAATAACGCACAGGTTTTATACTGGCAAGACGTGCTATACCGACTGTCATGCCTATCAAAAGGCCAAAGCCTACGCTTAAAGCCGTTATTTCGATCGTAATACCGGCACCGGCCAGCAGCAAGGGCAAGGCATCCCAAATCAAGCTGAAATTAATATCCATGCAGTTTGTCTCCCTTTCATTGTCAGCTCTTTAAAATTCAACAAAGAAAATACGGAGCACACCACCGTCACCGTTGATGTACTCCGCATCCAGATATGACCATATTATTTCTTTACTTCACCAAACCAGGTTTTGTAAATCTTGTCATACTCGCCGTTTTTCTTCAATTCGGCCAGAGCTTTATCGATTTCAGCAGCTAATTTATCATTGCCTTTTTTAACTGCAATGCCGTATTCCTCAGCTTCAAGCACATCGCCTACAGTTTTGGCATCAGCACTGCCGCCTTGTGCCAAATAGTAACCAACTACAGGACTGTCGTTGATAACAGCATCAACGCCGCCGTTTTTCAATTCCATAGCAGCTTCTGTGTTAGTGTTGAATGCCGTTACTTTAGCGTCTTTTACGCTCTCTGCTTTAGCTGCTCCGGTAGTACCGATTTGGACGGCAATTCTTTTTCCTACCAGATCCTCGATACCTTTAATAGTGTCATTGTTCTTCTGCACCATAACTACCAAACCGGATCTGTAATAAGGAGCGGAGAACAGTACTGCCTCCTGACGTTCAGGAGTAATACTCATACCAGCAATTACAGTATCAATATTGCCGGAGCTCAATGCAGGAATCAAAGCATCAAAACCCATATTCATGATCTCAACCTTGTAACCCATTTGTTTGCCAATGGCACGGATAAGGTCCATATCAAAACCAGTATATTCTTTAGAGCCTTCTTTTTGAAATTCAAACGGTGCAAAAGTAGGTTCAGTACCTACACGCAGAACTTTTGCAGGCTCAGCTTTTTTTGCTTCTTCTTTGCCGCCGCAGCCGGCTACCATTAAGGACAAAGCTGCCAAAACAGCCATTACCATAAGTAAATATTTTTTCATTTTCCAACCTCCAGAAAAATATCTGGACTACACTCAACACGCAGCCCTTTATATTTGTTAATTATATAACTAAAAACAGCCTGACGCAACCTAAAGTTGTACGAATATTATTTCTTTTCTTCGCCAAACCAGGTTTTATATAATTTATCATATTCTCCGGTTTGTTTCATCTCGCCTAAAGCTTTATTAATTTCAGCAGCCAGTTTATCATTGCCTTTTTTTACTGCGATACCATAATCCTCAGAATTCATAACCGCACCGACAATCTTTGCGTCAGCACTGCCCCCCTGCTGCAAATAATACTTCAAAACAGGGCTGTCATTGATTACGGCATCGGCCCCGCCGTTTTTCAGTTCCATAGCGGCAGCAGTATTGTCGTTAAATGCAGTTACCTGGGCATTTTTAACTTCACCTGCTTTATTCGCTCCTGTGGTACCGATCTGCACAGCAATCCGTTTTCCTTCTAAATCACTGAAGCCTTTGATTTTATCATCATCTTTTTTCACCATTACGATCAGGCCGGAAGTATAATACGGGTCAGAAAAAACCACTACTTTTTTACGTTCATCAGTAATGCTCATGCCAGCGATCGCAACATCAATATTACCTGAATTCAACGCCGGAATCAAAGCATCAAATCCCATAGAAGAAATCTCTACTTTGTAACCAAGCTTCGTGCCGATAGCACGAATAAGATCCATATCAAAGCCTGTAAATTCATTTGAACCTTCTTTTTGGAACTCAAATGGTGCAAAAGCCGGTTCGGTACCGACTCTTAATACCTTTTCCGTTTCTACCTTCTTGGGAGCTTCCTGTGAACTACCACAGCCGGCAGACAGCAATGCAAGCATCGCCAATACAGCCATTACTAAAAATCCAATCTTTTTCATTTTTACCCCTCCAAATCAATTCAGCAGCTTTCCAACCGCTTCTATTTATAATATTTTCTTATTATAGTACTAAATATCCCGTCAGGCAATAAAAAAATACCGTTATTTTTAATAACGGTACAATTTTTACAGACAACTCAGCTGACCTGGTTTTCGCCCCCACACTCGCCTGCTGGAGGGTTCGCTCATAAGCTTTTCAGAGCTCCCCACTACTACCCCTCTCGCCTTTGCGGCAGGACTTACTTCTAAGCTGCGCCGTGCTCACAATACTTTGATTGCTTACGTGGATCGTTTTGCCCGCAACTGGCCTCGACTTGCAACCACAGACCTGAGTTGTATTTATAATTATACATTAAGCAAAAATTTTTGCAAGTGTCTTTGCTAATCAACTTTTTCGTAGTATACTATTATCACCATGTAAATGAGGACGGATTGTTTATGATTGCCATACCCCAATTCTTAGATTTTCCTGACGACGGACAAACTTCGGAAATCTGCGAATTCTTTTTGAAAATGTTACAACATAAGAATAAGGCGCTTTATATGCACAGCCAGCAGGTCGCCAACTATGCTGCCAGCATTGCCGCCAAACTGGGATTACCGCCGGCAGAAGTTTCCTGTATCAAAACCGCAGCATTGCTGCATGATATAGGCAGCCTTTCCGTGCCCAACATGATCCTTATGAAAGCTCCTTACCTGAGCACTCGTGAAATGTCCATCTACAAACGTCATTGTCAGGCTGGTGCCAGTATGCTTGAAAATATCCAGGGCTTCAGCCATATCATTCCAATCATCCATGCCCACCATGAAAAATGGGATGGTACCGGATATCCCAAACGCCTAAAAGGCGTAAACATTCCCTTAGGCGCCAGAATTATTTCTGTAGCAGACCATTATGACAAATTCATTAATCCCTGCACCCAGCAATGGCAGAAAACACACAGCGAAGCAATTATCGAACTGCAAAACAAAGCAGGGCTTGATTTTGACCCCAATGTTGTAAAAGCATTCATGCAGTCAGTCATTCCCAGCAAAATTATCAAACAAAAAAAATAATACTATCAACTGCTTGCACTTGCTGTCAGAAACTGACAGCAAGTTTTTTATTGTCTTTGTCCATAATTTTCAATGCTGCCGCAAAATGTAAGTCCATAAACTTTGATAGCTCCAGAGTTCTTCAAAGTCTTGGCAGCTTCTTCCATTGTCGCTCCCGTAGTAAAAATATCATCCACAATAATGACAGTTTTACCGGCAACATTTTGCGTAACCGCAAAACAATCTTCTAAATTCATTTTTCGTTCCTGCGGGCTTAAATCATATTGCGGCACGGTTTCCCGCGTTCTTTTCAGAGCCGGAGTCAAAAAATATGCAGCATCAGTATTTTTAAATAAAACCAGCGGGATATCGAATCTCCTTACGTTTACCCTCTGACTTGACGTTGGTATCGGTACAATCATTACATCACGCTCAGCTAAAATATGCAACAGCATTTCCGGCCAGTTGGCAGTACTAATCTGGCTGCATTCTTCTGCCAACAACTCCAAAATATCTCTGCGGTTCTTAAACTTTACATTTTGTAATGCCGTTTTTATAGCTCCGTTATATTTAAACAACATTCCCGCGCCGTCCAAAGCTTCACGCTCCGACAGCCACAAAGGCTGCAATAACACTTCTCTGCAAACACTGCAAAACAAACCGTCTTCAGCGATCTGACCGCAGCCGGCGCACTTTCGTGCCCAAAAAACCGACAGTAACAGCGCATACCAGTTTTTTATCAACCGTATAAACATGGGTGATTATACATCACCTTTCCCTAAATTTATAACGTCTTAAAAAATATCTCCCTGTTCCTGCAGCCGTTCCGCCAACAGCGAATAACGTTTTCTTGTCCTGTCATTATCTACAGCAGTCTGCACAGCTGCTTTTGTACCTACTAAAATAACCTTCTGCCTGGCACGTGTTACTGCCGTATACAGCAAATTACGCTGAAGCATGATGTAATGTCCTGGAACCATCAGCAAAATAACCGTTGGATACTCGCTTCCCTGCGATTTATGCACGCTCATCGCATATGCAAGCTGCAGTTCGTCGATTTCATTAGGCGTATAAGTTACATACTCACCATCAGCACGTTCAGGATAATCAACCGCAACATTACGTCCATTTATATACACGATCCTGCCAATATCCCCATTAAAAACTTCTTTTTCATAGTTATTACGGATCTGCATCACCTTATCTCCGGCACGCAGTACATTACCCGGCGTATTGACCTCGCTTTTATTCAGCTCCGGCGGATTGATCCGCTGCTGAAGCAAATGGTTAAGATTCTGAACCCCACAGGGATTCTTATGCATAGGCGACAAGACCTGCACAGACTGCCAGTCGCTTTGCTGCGTTAATCTGGCATAAATATTAGCCACATATTCAGCCGCATCAAATTCATTCTCGATCTCTACAAAAGTAAAATCGCTGCTCGGTTCCCATTCAGGCATCTGCCCGCGATTTATCCTATGTGCATTACGCACAATAGGACTTATCTCAGCCTGACGAAAAACACTCTCTAATCTTACAACAGGCATTTTCTGTGAACGGATGATATCCTTTAAAACAGAACCGGCACCAACAGACGGAAGCTGGTCAACATCGCCGACAAAAATCAGCCGGCAGCCGCCCTGAACCGCTTTCAGTAAATTATAAGTAAGCGTAATATCCAGCATCGAAGCTTCGTCAATGATAATTGCATCGGCATCCAGCGGATCGCCGTCATTCTTGCCAAAGTTAAAGCCGCCGCCATTCGGCGTATATTCCAGTAACCTGTGTACTGTCACCGCAGGATGCCCGGATGAATCAGCCAGCCTTCTTGCGGCACGTCCTGTCGGCGCTGCAAGGAGTATCCGGCAGCCAGCTTTTTCCAGCACTGCCAAAATCCCCTTGATTACAGTCGTTTTACCTGTACCAGGCCCGCCTGTAAGAACAAAAACGCCATATTTTAAAGAAGCATGAATAGCTTCTTTCTGTGCCTCAGCCAATACAATCCCGGCTTCAGACTCCCATTGCCCAATAATCTTATCCACATTGACTTTTTCCAAAGCATCAGTCAGATCGCGTAATTTGAGCAGCCGCTTAGCAGTCTGCACTTCCGCCTGATACAAATACTCAGGATAGATCAGCCGTAAACCGCCAACTTCTTCCGTACGCAGCCTGTCCTCTGCCAAAAGTTTTTGAAAAACATCATTGACAACGCTGCCGCTGACCTGCAGCAGCCTCACCGTCTCGCGCAGCAGCAACTCCTCCGGCACACAGGTATGCCCCGCAGAAGCAGCCTGATTGAGCGCATATTCTAACCCGGCTTTAATCCGTTCCTCACAGGCACCGTCCATTCCGGTCGCTAAGGCAATCTTATCTGCGGTTCTGAAACCGATACCGGAAATATCACTCGCCAGACTATATGGATTCTCCTGAATTCTTTTCATCGCCGTAGCACCATATTGCGCCTGCAGCTTCGGTGCATAATTGGCACTGACACCATGCGATTCCAGATACACCATCAATTCCCGCATATCCGACAACTCTGCATAAGACATCCCAATAGCTTCGGCCTTCTTTCTGCCGATACCTGAAATCTCGGTCAGCCGATGCGGTGATAAAGACAAAACATCCAGCGTATCTGAACCAAAATGCTCAACGATACGGGCAGCCATAGTTTTACCAATGCCCCTGACCGCACCAGAAGCCAGAAAACGCTCCACACCATCGGTAGTTGAAGGCTTTATAGCCTGGCAGACTTCAGCACGGAACTGTCTGCCGAACTTAGCGTGTTCGCCCCAGCTGCCGCTGAGCTCCACCGACTCTCCTAAAAAAGGAGCCGGTCCCCGATAAACAACGCTTACCTTCCCCTCATGGTCAGTTTTCACCCTGAATACACTAAACTGATTATCTTCACTTTGAAAAACTATATTATCAATAACGCCCTGCAATTCTTGCATTATTCCACCACCGTACAAAACAAATGTTCTCGTTTATTATAACACGTTTTCAAATAAAACAAAACTTTTTGCCATATTCTTTTCACACCTGTAAACCTGAATAAACTTTGACAGCAAGCTATTTTTTAGCTATAATATATTAAGTTGTTTATACTTTAACCAACATTTTATTTAAAAAATTAAAGCTCGCCTCTTTGAAAGGAGAACTACCTTGAAATCAATTGGAACACAAATAGCTATAGATATGTATAACTGCAGCGATCTGCTTTTAAGTGACGCTTCCGGCGTTCAGGCAACCATTCAAAGTGCAGCTGCAGATTTCGCCATGCAGCCGCGGGAAACCTATATCAACTGCGAAGAAGGCATCAACGAATATTCTGTTTTCTCACATTGCAAGCAAGGCCATGTGACCCTGCATCTATATCCGGATCTTGGCTTTGTCACTATTGATGTTTTCACCTGTTTCAAAGATGCCGATCCAGACGGATTGGCGCGTTTCCTGCGTAATTATTTTGATCCTGACAAATCGAAGATCACTTACCTTGACCGCGGTGATTTCGGCAGCGAAAGCGATATGAAACCACGCCGCAAGTCCAACATCAAAACTATACGCCGCGCCCGTACTATCGGTAATAAACTTTCTAAACTTATGATGAAACCACGTTCAATGTAAAAGCTGCCTTCAGGCAGCTTTTTTCTTTTTTTCTGTTCCTAGAGCAAATTCTCTGTTAAAATAATAGGTAAATATACAACTAAACTATTATGGAGTAAACTATGAAATATATTTTTTGGGACATAGACGGTACGCTTTTGAAAACAGGTTTGGCTGGCGTCGATGCTTTGCGCGATGCAATCAAATCCCGCTTTGGCATCGAAAATTTTCAATTTTCTCATCCACTGGCCGGAATGACAGACTCCTTTATCTTTAAACAAACGATAAGGGATATCAAGGGCAGCTGCACTGCCGCCGACGCCGCAGGCCTTTTGATCCATTATCATCAGCTGCTGGAAAAATATTTGCCTTCGCATCCCGGCAGCCTGATGCCTAACGTCAAAGAAACTCTGCAGTATTTTTCCAAGCAGAATACGAACTATAAAACCTTTCTGCTTACTGGTAATACTAGGGCCGGTGCCTTTGCCAAACTGCGTCAATACGGGATCGCGCAATATTTCGACAGCCGTTACAGCGCCTGCGGCGAATTGAGTGAAGACCGCTGTGAGCTTGCAAAAACAGCCTATCAACGACTCTATTTGCTCGAGCCTGACCTTACACCAGACAACGTTATCATTGTGGGTGACACCCCTAACGATATTCTTTGTGCTCAAGCCATAAAAGCACGCAGTTTAATAATCCTTGCCGGTTCTACGTACAACGCAGATAAGCTGAAAAGTTACAAACCTTGGCAAATCATCCCTAAATTACCTGATGACCCCAGGGATTTTGCAGCTTTACTTGACAAAAACTAACATGTATTTTAAGGAGATAACTATGAAAAATCTTTTTTACGGACTGCTGCTGACTATGCTGCTAACCACAACGCCGGCTGCTGCCTATAACAGTTCTGACCTTACCCAGCTCATGAGCAGCGGCAGCTGCGCCTACGGTGATTTATCGGGTGCTGATCTAAGCAGCCTGGATCTTACCGGAGCAGATCTCACCGGCAGTAATTTGACAGGTGCCCGGCTGATCAAAACAAAACTAGCCGGAGCTGTTTTCGATAAAGCAGTGCTGACCAAAACTGTACTTACCAATGCTGAACTTGCAAATACCAGTTTCAAAGCTGCACAGCTGAACTATACAAATTTCAGCGGCAGTAATTTAAAAACAGCAGATTTTACACAAGCTAATGCTTTCAGAGCAAAATTCGCCAACTGCGATTTACAATTTGCCGTCTTTTACCTGACCAATCTTCAGGAAGCAACACTTGACAGCAGTAATTGCCTGGAAGCCGATCTTACACAGGCTAATTTATCTTATGCCTGGCTTTACAACACCAATCTGCACGGAGCCGTTTTAGCCTACGCTAATCTTTTCAACGCTAAAATGAACAATGCTAATCTGAGCAATGCCAATCTTACCGGTGTTACATTGAGCCAGGCTTTGCTGCAGAACGCCAATCTTAATAATGCTATGCTGGACAAAGCAGTGCTTGATCAAACCGATTTTAAAGGAGCCAGCATGAATTTCACTGACTTTGGGACCGCCTTTAAAACAGAAGCGATATTTGAATAAATACATAAAATCGCCTTAAAATAACTCTTATAAAACTAAAAGTGCAGACCAATATGGTCTGCACTTTTTAATTAAAAATTTTCACGAATGTAATTTCTCCATATCCCCCCATAGTCAGGCTAACTACCTGACTGTTTTATATAATTGTCAGACACTGATATCTTTATTATGAGTAAGCTTAAAGAAAATTAACAGTGAAATAATTGACGTTAAAGTAAGTACTGTTGAGTAAGCTGCAGCATTACCAAAGTTACTGCGAATAACCTCGGTATAAATAGCTACCGTCAGCGTACTGGTTTTACTTGTATAGAGAATGATCGAAGAACTCAGTTCACTGATCAGAGTGATCCAGCTCATGATCGCTCCGGCTAAAACACCCGGCAGCATCATCGGCACAGTTACTTTCCAGAAGGATTTAAATTCTGTCGCACCCAGGCTGATCGCCGCTTCCTCGATACTGGGACTGATCTGTGTGATGATAGCCGTACTGGAACGAATCGTATACGGCATCCGGCGTATAGCCAGGGAAATAATAATGATCAGCGCCGTACCGCTTAAAATAAGCGGCTGTTTATTGAAAGCATACAAGAAAGCAATACCTAAAACTGAACCCGGAATAATATACGGAAACATCGTTACCGTATCCAACACTTCCGTGACATAGGAACGCTTCCGCACTGTAAGATACGAAATGAAAATACCCATAAAAACAACGATAAAGATCGCGCAGATACCAAAAAGATAAGTATTCGTGATTGAATTATTGTCTTTAGCAAATAAGGTATTCATATAATTCTGCAGCGAAAAATTACCTGTGTACACAGCACCGCCGCTGACCTCAAGGAAAGATGTAAAAATAACCGTCAGTTGAGGCAGCATTGCTAAGAAAGTAACACCATAAACAAAAAGATAGGCAAAAAGTTTTTTGCTGCCTTTGGCCTCTACAGCTTCCATTGGCTTCAAAGCTGTCATCGAATAGGAATAGTGCCCGGCGATATAACGCTGGAGGAAAAACAACAGTAAAGTGATAACAATAACGATCACACACAAGGAAGCCGCAAAATGGTCATCGGTGCTGACTTCGCCCATAAACTGAGTATAAATCAATACCGGAAAGGTTTTAAAGCCTTCGCCGATCAGCATCGGCGTACCAAAGTCAGAAAAAACACGCATAAATACAAGTAACGAACCTGCTAAAAGCGATGGCATAACTAACGGCAGAATAATTTGACGCACACGCTGAAAAGCGGTCAGTCCCAGGCTTTCAGCCGCCTCATTCAGCGAATTATCCAGATTCTTCAAAGCCCCCGATACATACATATAAATCAGAGGGAAAGACTGCAGAGCAAAAACAAGAACGATCCCCGCAAACCCATAGATGCCGTCAAGTTTGACGCCAAAAATCGAATTAATGATCTGTGTTACGAAACCGTTACGTCCTAAAAGCTGAATCCAGGCATAAGCTCCGATAAAAGGCGGTGACAAATACGAGATAACGATCAGTATATTAAGGTATTTACTGCCTGGTATTTTGACACTGCGCAGCACATAAGCCATCGGCAAGCCGATAACAGAAGCAATAATCGTAGAGCAGACAGTTACATAAAAACTGTTGACCAACGTGCTCCAATAATATTTACGGGCAAAAAATTTAGTAAAATAATCCAGTGTCAGTTTTGATGATTCCGGATCTATCACGCTTTTGTATAATATTAAAATCAGCGGATAAACAACAAAAATGATAAAGAAACACAGAATAATCAGTGCGATACCCATCCAAAGATTAATTTTTTTGGCAGTATTCATCAACGATTCCCCCTAACTATCAGGGGCGTATTCCCATCCTCCGTAAAAACATTGATCTTGGCCGGCTGTACCAGCAAACGTACCGTAGTATTGTTGGGGATAGTATCTTCAACGCCTGAATTTTGAATTACTTCTATTTCCTGCCCATTTTCCAAACGCATAAAATAATGTGTAGTAACACCTAAAAAGACACTGTGCTCCACTACGGCAGTCAGCCCATCAGACCCGTTAAGCCAGATCTCAAACTCCTCCGGGCGCACAGAAACCAGCACTTTGCTGCCTGCGGATATTTCCGGAATTAAATTATCCATCGGCACTTCATAAGCACCAAAATCAAGTATTTTAGCAGCGCCTGTAATTTTGATTTCCGCTTCCATAATATTTGAAAGACCGATAAATGTAGCCACAAACACACAGTTTGGACGTTGATAAATTTCTTTCGGCGTGCCTATCTGCTGAATGATACCGTTATTCATAATCGCGATCCGATCAGAAACGGCCAGCGCCTCTTCCTGATCATGCGTTACATAAACTGTAGTAATACCTATTTTCTGCTGAATAAGCTTGATGGCATTACGCATCTCGACTCTGAGCTTGGCGTCAAGATTGGACAGCGGTTCGTCCATCAGCAATACCTGCGGGTGAATAACAATAGCCCGAGCCAAAGCAACCCGCTGCTGCTGACCACCGGAAAGCTGCGTCGGCATCCGGTCTTTCAGATGGGCAATCTTTACTGTTTCCAGGATTTCATCGACTAATGCATTCATTTTTTCTTTTGCCACCTTACGGTTTTTCAGCCCGAAAGCAACATTATCTTTAACTGACATATGCGGAAAAATAGCATAGTTCTGAAAGACCATGCCCATATTACGCAAATGCGTTGGTATATCATTAATGATCTGGTCATCTATTTTGATCGTACCGCCTTCGATAGAGTTAAAGCCGATAATCATTCTCAGCAACGTAGTTTTGCCACAGCCGGAAGGTCCCAGCAACGTAAAAAATTCTCCGGGCCGGACATCTACTGACAAACCGTTGATAATAGTATCCTTGCCAAACCGCTTAACGACATTATCGATAGTAATCGCTACACTCATAAAATAACCGCCTTTTTATTTTAGTAAGACAAAAGGGGACTCTGCGAGTCCCCTTTGCCATTTATAACATTTACACTTGCTTACATAGATTTTTCCATATGCTCGCTGAACATTTTAGTAATCTTGGCTTTATTTTCGGAAACCCATTTTTCATCATAGTTAGGAGCTAATTTGATTTTATCATTAGGAGTCATATAATCAGCCAAGGTGGCGCCTTTACGCAGCGGACGTACTGTCAGATTCATACCGACAGCATTCTGCACTTTTTCGGAAAGCATATAATCGACAAATTTCTTAGCATTTTCCGGATGCTTACAGTTTTTCAGGATCTGTACGGATTCTCCGGGGAAAATAGCGCCCTCTACCGGGAATACTACTTTTACCTTAGCGCCATTTTTCACAAGATTGGCTGCCGGGTCTTCCCAGGTAAGACCAACGACATATTCGCCGCCGGCAACGCCTTTGTAGACCTGACTGGAGCTATTGCACATTTTACCGCCCAGATTAGCGATAAATTTATCAACATAATCCCACGCTTCCGGAGACATCGGGTCGCCGTTTTTGCCCATCCCATACAGCATTGCCATCAAGCTTTGGAAGGCCGAGCTGGAGTTGACAGGATCGCCGAAAGCGATTTTTCCTTTTAAAGCCGGATTGAGTAACTCTTCGAAACCGTCAATTTTCATGCCGTTAGCAAGCTCAGTATTAACGATCATAACTGTTGGATCAGCAAAGGCCGGTGTAAAAACGCCTGCTTTATTTTTAAAGCCATCCATCATTTTATCGTTTTCAGTGGAAGTATATTCCATAAACAGATCTTTAGAAGAGGACAGCATCGTTTCGTCGGCCGCCCACAAAATATCACCCAGCGGATTATCTTTTTCAGATTTAGCACGTTTAAGGACTTCACCGGTACCTGCTACAACAAGATTAACCTTTATACCTGTATCTTTTTCAAATTGAGGGATAACTGCATTATTCAGCTGCTCGCTGCGGGCAGAATAAACTGTCAGTACTTTTTCCTCCGGGCCTCCGGCTTTTTTCTCTGCCGGTTTGTCACTGCCGCAGCCTGCCGCAACAAGCATTAACGATGCCAAAACTGCTGAAATTATTTTAGTTGACTTTTTCATAAAAAACCCTCCATTCTTGTCCCTTGAGCTAATTTTGTTCTTAATTTTCGTACTTTTCTTACTAATTTGATTATAACCCTTTTGCAAAAGAGGGTCAAGCGCAGACGCATCATAATACAATCAAAACAAATTATGCTATAAAAAAACAGAGTTACCTATAGTAGCAGCATTTCTTAAAAATAATGTTCAAAAATTACACTTTAAACAATAAAAAAAGCCACGACAAACAATTATCGGCAAAATTACAAAAAGCAATTCCCCCACTGAAGTTTCTTTGCTATAATCTAGTCAATATCGTTAAGGAGGCATCACCCATGACAACAGCTTTCGATAAAGACCTGGAACTTATTTTTCAAAAACTGACTTCTGACCGACAAGTTAAACAAGCTTTAGATTTTTTAAAACAGGATGCGCCCAATACTATCGCACAGCAAAAAGAACTGGTAGTCATAGAAGCGCCAACATTTCAGGAAAAACAACGCAGCCTACACTACGCTCAAATGCTGAAAGCTGCCGGTCTGCAGGATGTGACCATAGATGAAAAATTTAATGTTTACGGAAAAATCTACGGCAGTGGTAAAACCGGTAAAAGCGTTCTTCTTGAAGGGCACTTAGATACAGTGTTCTCCTTTGGTACCGTTACAGATGTTATCGAAAAAGACGGCAAGCTTTATGCTCCAGGCATTTGTGATGATACCAGAGCTTTAGCGGCAAATCTTTCAGTTATCAGGGCTTTGGTCAACAGCGGCCTGCGCCCACATCATGATATTATGATTGCAGGCACTGCGGCAGAAGAAGGCCTGGGAGCTATGAGCGGCATGAAATATTTGGTTAATAATAAAACTGAAGAAATACTCGCAGCCATTTCGATTGACGGTCCCAGTAATGATGTAATGTATTTTAATGCTACAGGCATGATCAATTATGACGTCACCTATACAGGTCCCGGCGGTCATGCTTATCTGGCTTTCGGCACTCCCAGCGCAGTGCAGGCTATGGGACGAGCCATTGCCGCTTTAAGCGATATGCAGGTGCCTGAAACTCCTAAAACTACTTTTACCGTCAGCCTTGCCAACGGCGGGCAGGCCATCCACGGCATTGCTCAAAGCGCTAATTTTAAAATCAATATGCGTTCCGACAGCGCTGAAGTTCTGGCGCAAATGGAACAGCAGGCACTCGCGATTTTCCAGCAGGGTGCCGACGCAGAAAATTCCCGCTGGCAGAAACCCGGCGCTGTAAAAGTTACTTTCAGTAAAATCATGGACGTCCCCGCCGGCAGCCAATCCGAAAGCTGCCGTATGGTCCAGGCGGCCAAGCTGGCAACCTTAGCCTGCGGCATCACGCCGCAGCCGCGTTTAGGCGGCTGCACCAACAGCAATATGCCGATCGCAATCGGCATTCCGGCTGTTACCTTAGGACGCGGCGGCGCTGAATATGGTACCCATACCGTAGACGAATGGTTTGACCCAGCCGGAGTATATGTATGTGAACAAAAATCACTGCTGCTGCTTTTGGCTTTAGCAGGTTTGACTGACGTTACTACTGCTCCACAACTTTAACGGCTGCTTCAATCAACACAAAAAGCTCTGACATTAGTCAGAGCTTTTTGTGTTGATGTGTAAGTGTCCAAACTCAATGGGAGGATCAAAATATCTATATATCTATCGTCTGAAGCCATGCTTCTATTGCTTCCAAAATTTGCTGAAAGTTATGCTGCAGTTTTGCGATATCGTCAGAGTCCGCATCATCTATATGCAAGCCTGCCGTTACGGCAACATTAGTATTAAATTTACTCGCCAGGCGCAAAGCCGCCTCTCTGGCAGGCAAATCATCCTTATGTCCCAGACGGCATAAAACAGAGGCACTGGCGGAAATCTCAGCAGTATTTTTCAAACTCGGCCTGGGAGAAGCCAAGGCTACAGCACCAATATGCGAAGCCTCGCCTCCGCCAATCACTACTGCGATATCTTTACCGCATAAAACCACACATGCCGTAACTGTATAAGGTTTGTCCCCCTCGCTTAACGTTACTGTCTGCATATGTCTTCTCCCTGCCATGAGACAAATTTCTTATACTCGATCCCAAACTGCATCAAAATCTTACCGATAATATGATCGATCTGCTGTTCCAGTGAATTGGAGCCATTATAAAAAGTAAGCATCGGCGGTACTACAGCGCAGCCGTTATCAGCACATTCTTTTATATTGCGCAGATGGATACGGCTCAACGGCAGCTCGCGCGGTACTAAAACCACCTTACGGTTTTCTTTAAGACAGACATCAGCCGCACGCAGCAGCAGATTTTCTGCAAACCCTGAGGCTATCCCGGCAACGGTTTTCATACTGGCGGGAATAATTATCATACCATCCGTAACAAAAGAACCGCTGGAAATACTTGCTGCCAGATTTTTATTACTGTGAGTAAAATCAGCCAGTTCTGCAAGTCTGCTGATTTCTATATTAGTTTCACATTCAAAATTCTTAACAGCACCTTCCGTAATTATCAGATGAACTTCCATATCAGGCAGCTGCTTTAGAGCCTTGAGCATCTGATAACCCATAATGACACCGCTGGCACCGGAAATCCCTACAATCAAGCGCATAATAACCAACCTTTCTTAAACTTACTTTTTAAGACAAATCACCACAGACCGATTACTTTCCACCAGGGTACAGCAACGCCGACAGTAATGATGAACAGCACGATCGTAAACGGTACGCCGAATTTGATCGTTTCTTTTTCCGTATACATACCGTTGTCTTCACCTACGCCGACCAAAATCGCCAGATTATGGAATGGCAGTATAAAGTGAGCGTTGATAGCAATATAGGCAATCATAACAGGAATGATCGTACTGATACCCATTGATCCCGTAAAGGCCAGCATCGCCGGGATAACGATGCCCATAACTGCGATAACGCTGCCGAACAACATATGGATAGCAATAGAAACGGCTGTAATAAACGCGGCCAGGATAAACATATTTTCCGGAACGCTGCTTGGCAATACAGTCTGCGCGATCCATGTATTCATGCCTGTAGCACCGCCGACACGGCCAATAGCTACAGCAGCTGTCAAAAAGATCAGTGTTTGTACCGGTACGCCGCTCCAGCTTTGCGGAGTCAAAATGCCGCCGATCTTAGGCATTGCCATCCCCATAGCAATAAATAACGTTACCCAGCCAATATCAATGCCATGCAGCGTATCAGTCATCCAAAGGATAATAGCCAGTGTTACCCAAACGGCAGTACGTAGTTCTTTGCCGCTCATCGATCCCATAGCTTCCAGCTTCTCTAAAATTTCGGCTTTATTGACCCTGACCTCTTTGGTGGGCTTGAACATAAACAGAATCATAACCATTGTAATGATACTGGTAACGATCATCGGCAGGCCCATAACTTCGAACCACTTGAGCCAGCCTACCGGTTCCGGGTCACAGCTGGCAGCCGCCAGAGGATTGATCGATGCATCACCGGTCAGAAAGATCATGGAAACCGGAATGGAAGCCGTAAAAACGGTAAAACCGATCTTAACAGCGTCTTCATGAGGAATGTCTGCACTTTTTACCACAACAGCCATAACCGACATAATGAGGAAAGCGCGCGGCCAGGGATGCGGAATCAATAAGGCCAGAATGAACGTCAGCGCAAAGATAGAGATGATAATACTTTTAAAAGACGAAACATATTTTACGATAAACTTATAAGCGATCCTCTCACCTAAGCCTGATTCTTTAACTGCCACCGCAATAAGATAAGCACCGATGATCAGATACATCATAGAAGTAGTCCAGGTAGAAAAAATCAATGTTGTTGGCGCGACTTTAAAAACTGCTAAGAGCAAAAGATACAGGCCTGAGACATAACCGGGCTGAGCAATACCGAAAGCCCAGAAAATTACTGTCATCAGAGAAAAGGCCATACACATCTGTCCGGTGCGTTCCAAACCGGGAATGTTAGCAAAAAAGATGACCACAGCTACGATGATACCTAAAATAAAACCTATAATCGGTTTATTCTTTCCCATAATTGTCCTCCTTAAAATATCCAATCAAAGCCAGATAATGTGGTTAAGGAGTTTAAAACGCCTTAACCACCTGACTCATTCAGTCCTGTACGATAAAATCAGGCAAGAATTTTTTTACGTCGACTTCCATAAATTTTGCGCGTTGGAATCTTGCTTTCTGATTAAACGGAACTGTCGCGTCATAAATAGTTTTGCAGGCAATACCATGATCGCGGATCGACCAGCTGCAGGCAGGATCATTAGACGGATCAAGCGGATGGCAGCGTACGCCGGGGATTGTTACGATATCGACATCGGCCTGCATTCTGGTAGTCATCGCCCACAGAACATCGTTAGTATCAAAAATATCTACATCCTCATCAACTAAAATCACCTGCTTCAATTCCGGGAAAGCAGAGAAAGCAAGCAGCGCAGCCTGGCGCTGACGGCCCTCGTCACTGGGAACGGTCTTTTTGAACTGGATAACGGCAATGAATTTACCACCACCGGAGGAATGTGCATAAACATTTTGTACACGACCCGGCATAGCTCTTTCCACCATATCAAGGATCGACGCCTCAGTCGGGATACCGGCCATACTGACATGCTCTTCGGAAGGGCCAATGCAGGTTTGCATAATCGGATTTACTCTGTGAGTAACAGCTTTCACTTTGATAACCGGTAATTCTGCATTGGCAGGCCCGGTATAACCGGGGAATTCCGGCATCGCTTTACCGGTATTGGAATTCTGGTCCTCGCGGACGCGCGCGCCTACCAAAAGCTCGCCTTCAATGACGTATTCGGCGTTGGCGATACATTTTTCATCTATAGTCACACAGGGAGCTAATTCAACAGCCTTACCGCGGATTGCTCCGGCAATAGATAATTCATTGAAGCCAAGCGGAGTTGTCGGCGGCTCAAAGCAGGAAGCGATCTCAATAGCCGGATCGACACCGATACTGATGGAAATCGGCAGCGGTTTTCCCAAAGCCTCGGCCTTTTCACGAAAAGCGCCCAAATGACGGGCTCCCGGCGTGAAAAACATAGAAATTTCGTCCTTGCTCTGCAGGCAAAGTCTGTGGATCGTAACGTCAGATTCGCCGGTTTCAACATCGGAAGCATAGCACATACCCAAAGTTACATACGGTCCTGCATCTTCCGGAGTATTGGTAGGAGCCGGGATCAATTTACGGATATCAAAGCCTTCGTCAGTAGCCAGATGCACGACTTCCTGACATTGGGCTTTCGCTTTATCAACAACTATCGGGGCAATAGCATTTTTTACAGCGTCACGCATCATAAAGCCTAATTTTTCAAGTTTACTATTCAAAAGATAGCCTACACGTTTACGGCTGGCTAATAAACCGATAACAACTTTTGCGCCTGGGTGTCCTTTCACATTTTCAAAAGTCATAGCCGGGCCTATTTTAGTAGGACGGGCAACAGTGCCGCCTGCACCCACATAACGATAAACGCCAGCCAGTTCTGCTGAAGGATCAACCTCTACATCAGTACGTACCATTTGTCCGGGAATGCTTTCCAGCAATTCCAATGCAGATCTTAAATCAATAACTTCTTTAGTCATAAAAATAACCTCCTGACTTTTTGTTGAGTGTTACCTCACAATTTGATAATAGATTGTGGTGTAACAATACAGTCAAGAGGTTTTTTAAAAAATTTTTATTTATTTTTTTAAGGTAACAGGAGCCTGCAGCATACAGAAATCTACGCCTGTTTCCTGCTTATAAAAGGTAGTATCAAGCAGACACACGTCGATGATATCACCTGTCAGTTCATAATTATTTTTAGCCAGCCACTGCATCAGCTTTTCCAGATGCTCAGTATCATAAGGCATACCATACTTATACATGCACACATATTCTCCGGCCGGGATCGTAAGTGTATTTTCGTGCTCCTTGTTCCATACCGGTAAAAATATACAGGACCCGGCTCCCTGCAGCCACTCGTTTTTTTCCACACCAGACTTTTTGATGATAGAACCAAACCCGCCTGACGGAACCATTTCACGTTCAAAAATACGCTGCCACAAACCCATTAAAGTCGTGTGCAGATTATCTTTATCAATAGGCTGCAGCCACTCTTTAAAAATCGCCTGACGTGCATCTATATAGCGCACAAAAGGCAGTGACATCCTCATCATCCCTGCATCTACGGCTTCTTCATACAGATCGATCCTTTGATTGAGGTATTCGCGCAAAGTATTGAGCTTAGCAATTTGATTCATAATATACTGTTTTTGTTTCTCCAAAAGATACATTTCGTTTTCCGGCGTCCGTTCCTGAAAATGCTGTTGGATATCTTTCAAACTAATTCCCAACGATTTAAGGAAACAAATCTCGCGTAAATATGGTATCTGGTGTTTACAATAATAACGGTAACCATTGGTATCTACCTTGGCCGGCTTAAATAAATCGATATTATCGTAATGAATAAGGGTCTGTCTGGTAATTCCGTGCAGTTTCGCCATTTCGCTTATAGAAATATAAGTGCTCATCAAGACCACCTCACCCCATTTTTTTATATTATATAATAGTTTAGGGTGTATTGTAACAATACAGTTTTTTTATTTTTATAGTCATATTTTTATAAATAAATTTCAATATTGTATTTTATCTTAACGCAATATATTACAAGCTTTAAGCTGAGTATTTAAAACACCATCCAAATCATCGAAGGTATCATAAGCCAATTCATGTACAACATATTCAGGATCGGTTAACTCCAGTATCTCCAAAACCCTTCTGTTAGTAAAAGGTTTATGCTGATCAATCTTATTCATATGTTCAAACAACGTACTGAAATTATTTTCTTTGGGAACAATTTTCGGGAACGATCTTCTGTAGTCAGCCGAAAGTGAGCAGCTTAAATGTAAGCCTTTGATAAGATTTTTAAGTTCACCAAAACTCTTTACCGTGTGGCATATAAAATCAATTGCATCATTCTCATTAGCCAAATTATCCTCTGTATTGAGCAGGTGACCAGTATCTAAAATAATCCCGACCTGTTTCCTATTTATCCTGTTAAAAAATAATTCAGTAACTTTATTATCACGTAAACGTAAACCAGGCCACCATAAATTTTCAAACAACACTACAACATCCTCCGGGATATTACCGCTTATTTCGTTAAAAACATCTGCGGCAGCCTCTACTACTTCTGAATCGGTATAATGAAATTTATATGTATACGGCTCGTGACGATTACAGTCCGCAACATGCCACACCAAATATTCCGGTTTTTCCAACAACGCGCTTTCAATATTTTGTTTAATCAATTCCAGCCAGGCCTCAATATTATCAGCACCTGCATAACCATTTTTCAGTTCCTTTTTATCTCTGAACTGCAGACTCATTCTTTCATGATCCTGAAGCCAAAAATCAAGCCAATAAGGCCAATACGCCAAATGGACTCCGGTGACGATCTCTCTGTAAGATTTTTCCATAACCTCATTCTGATAAATCAGCCGTTCTATTCCATTAAGATTATGCTGCCGCACATAATCTTCCAGCAAAAGATTCTTTTCCTGTAATTCTTTTTCATACCAAGGTACGGCACAATAATTAAATAAATGTTTCAAATCTGGCACCACCATTATTCATTATTTAAAGATAACACAAATATAAAGTTTAAACAATTAGCAATAACTTATTTTTAATATATTATCGAGAAATTGGCCTTCATAACTGTTAGTGTTATGAAGGCCAAAAATTCTTATTACTTTATTATTTTATTCGAATTGCTTTAGAAGGTCCAGCGCATACCAAGATCTGCACGCCAGTCATTCACAGCGTCACCGCCGATGCTCTTTTCTATGCTGCCATACAAATAACTGTTTTCACTTACCTTCTTACTTCCTCCCAGCGTCAGGATCGCCCATGTTCCTCCAAGGTCTATTCCTGTACGTTTTGCTTCTTCTGCTACGAAGCTGCTTGTAAAGTCACCCTTGAATTCATGAGCCAGCGATGCTTTGAAGTACATATTCGCATCACTCGTTCCCCTTCCTACTTTTACTCCCAATCTGCCTATCAGGCTGTCAAAGCCATCCTGGCTGATATCCATGTTCCGGTAGTTGCCCGCTCCGTCTTTAACGTCACTTGCTGCACTGTACGCCTTGCTCTTCAGCTTGCCCCATGTCAACTGTGCCTGCGGTTCTACATACCAACCGTTACCGGTTTCCAGCGTCCTTCCATATTCAGCACTTACCGAATAACCTTTGGTCTTGTAGTCTCCTTCTACCTTATGGCCCATTTCGTTATAAACGCTGAAGTCATTTTCTACCTGTCCGCCTTTTACTACTATGTCGGCGTAATGACCCTTTGTTCCCAGCCATGTTCCATACAGGCTGACACTGGTATTCTTCAGCTCTCCTTCGCCTCCGAGGATATAGTCCGCATCCCCGTCAGTGTAGCTTACTGCTGCGCCTGCTTTCCAGCCGCTGCCAAGGTCGAAGTCGTAGCCTAACTGGTAGGATTTGTAACTGGTACTGTATTCAGTATTCTGTCCGTCATATTTAGAGTTGCCGCCGTAGACGTTGACCCAGACTCCATTATCTTCACTGCCAAGTCTTAAGTCGCCAAGGCGTTTATCCAAATCTCCCAGCCCGTTTCTCCACATCAGCGCTGCCGATGCCATTGCAGATTTTGCACCGCTCATGATCAGCGTTTCATATTTGCCCACTTCGATGCTTGGATCCGTCGGTTGGTTAGGATCGCTGTTTCCGTCCTGTACGCCGAAGATTTCATCCATGCTGCCTTTGCCGGTAGTTTCATCAAATACGATATTGCCTACTTTATACGACAGACTTGCTCCGGTCAGACCTTCGCTGATGGTCAGCTTGCCTTCAAGGTTGTTTTCTGCTTTTGCTTCTTCACCTTCACCAACGATGGCTCCTTCGTAAATAAGTTTTTCTGCTAAAGAACCGAATACGTCGGCTACTTGTTCAATATTATCTACGTCGATGCCGTTTCTGTCGGTGGTTACAGTAATTACGGAGTCTTCAGCCGCAGATTTAATTGTCAAATCACCGCCGATGATCTGCGCAGGATCAGCACTGTTATGTCCATATACTACATAGGTGTTGCCGCTGTAATTATCAATTTCAATGCCGTAATCGCTGTTTTGGAAAATTACGCCGGCTTTACTGTCGTCTGCACCGCCATAGAAGTTGCTCACATGGCTTACGCCGTCAAACACGCCTTTAAGCGCTTCGGTATAACTAGCAGATTGGTCATAAGTTGTTCCTTGTTCTTCATGGAACCATGCCGCACCGTTTTGCAGATACAGATTAAACGTACCAAGTTTATCCGCACCGGCATTATCAGCTACTCCCTTCCAATAGGAATTTTCCGTAGCCAGTGCCAGGTTGATGGTACCGTCAAAGGCATTGTAACCATATCCAACCGCATCGCTTGGATTATTGTTTTTAAGGGTAAATACGTTGCCTTCTATTTCTACCAGGCTGCTGCCGGGCTGCAAAGCTGCTTCGCCTTCAGCCTGTGTTTCAACGGCGTCCATAGCCATGCCCATGTTGATTGTGCCGCTGTATGCGGTAAGAGCGTGGTTATTGCCTAAAGCCAGATTGCCATCATTATTGATAACGATACGGCCGCCTTTGATATTGACTTCGTTATTAGAATCATACCAGCTGTCTACGATGACGCCGCTGCCAGCAATATTCATATCAACCATGCCGTTGACATTGACAATACTGCCGTCTGCTTCGTTATTCACTATGCCTGCAACCGACTCATAACGCGGGCTAGCTTGATAATAGTTTGCGCTCAGATCATTCTGCCTATCAATATTAATGGTTAAATCGCCATTGATAGTAGTGATTGCCTGCCCGCCTTTATAGCTGCCATTGTTTTGACACTCCTGCTTGATGCCGTAAAAACCTACGTTACTGCCGTAAGAACCTTCCTGCACAGCATAGTTAAAATCGATATCGACGTCGCCGTTAACAGTAAACTGCGTGCCATTGCCGCTGTAAATACCGGCCGCATAGCTTTGATCAGAATCATTGGTAATTTTTAAACCTTTTTCAGCATCAACAGTTGCATTGATATGTTCATAATCAGAAGGATCTACACCATATTTATAACCAGTATACACAGCTATAGCCGCCCGCAGACTGCCACTACTACCAGCTTTAGCCGAATCGCTGCCAACCTTGATGCCAGTTGTTTCGCTGAATACATATTTGCCGTCTTGAATAACGCCGGCTTTTTTGTATTCTAAATCATCTGCCGGTACACCGGTAATGGAATTGGTAAACTGCACGGTTGTCTGTCCCAAAGGTTCTTTGGTTACGCGCCCTGCTCCACTGTTGTCATCAAATATGATGTCTGCTTTTTTCGCTACTGTCGACGACGTCAGACCTTCGGCTATTTCCGCATAACCAGACAGGTTTCTCTCTCCTTCGGTATAGCCGTTATAGAACAGTTTCCCTGCCACTTCGTTCAAGATAGCGTTTACGCTGTCGGTATTATTTACATCAATACCGCTGCTGTCTGTCCTCATCGTGATAACAGAATCTTTAGCGGCATTTTCGATGATAACATCGCCGCCTTTTACTTTGCCTTCTTTTTCTTCATCACGGTCAAAATAAATCATGGTATTTCCGCTGTAGTTCTTTATCGTCATATCTCCGTCTTGCATTTGATGAATTATTCCACGGCTGGCTTCATCTTTTCCGCCATAGAAATAATTTACGTCACTCTTTGCACTGCTGTTGGTAGAAATACCAGAACCATAACTGAATCCGCCATCTCTATTTGTCCACGTAGCTCCGTTTTGCAGTGCAATATTGATCTCGCCTCCTGCCGCATCGGCTATGCCGGCAAAATAAGAATCACTGTTAGTGAACGCAGCATTGATAAAGCCGCCGCTGCCGGCTCCTACCCACTGGCCGCTGCCTTTCATATTGCCTTCAACGATCAAATCATTCGTATCTGCTACCATCGTGGCTCCGCCGCTGCGATCAACTGTGTTCAGCCAAATCTGTCCTGCGCCGTACGCGTCTACTGAAGTATAATTTTCAGAAGTCAGCTTGCCGCCGCCGATATTGATCCAGCCGTCTTCTCCTAACGCACTGAGATTCCACGCACCATAAGCATACATATCAACATAACCCTTGATATCTACATGGCCATGGTTAAAGACCTTAATCCCTGTCCAGTTAACATTGAAGATACTACCTGCACTGACACCGCCCATACCCATAACGCCGCGGATCTTCACTGCATGATCCCAATCAGATTGATTATCAATTTCTACCAGACTAACAGAATCAGATTTAGCATATCTGTTGCCTGCGTCAACAGCACCGGCATAGTAACCTGCAGTAAAGGTACTCAAATCTATTTTACCGGGATTTTTAATATAAATATTGGACTTATCATTCAGTGCATAAATAATAGATGTCGTCGACTGAGCCATCTGCCCCTGTCCGATATTATTCTCGACAGTCAGGTCATGGCCCTGTAAATCCATAACCAGGGTCTTGCCCTCATCCGGATTTACTGTAATACCATATTTCATATTGGTCGGATCAGCTGTTGCACCTTCAATGTTGATCGTATTATTGATATAGGTATCACTTGTAAATTTATATGTCGTCGTATTGCCATCAGCAGAAGCAATATCTTTATAAGCAGTATCTTTCGCCAAATCACCGGTAATAGGCGAGTTAAAAGCTTTGCCGAAATTAGTGGAAGCACTGGCTGCGCCTGTATTTTGATCAAACGTAAGCTTTGAAATACTGTATGCTCTGGAACCAGCCGTCAAACCTTCGGCAATTTCTACAAAGCCATCCAGATTTTTCTCACCTGTCGTATAGGCAGTGTAGGTCAGTTTTTTAGCCAGCGCGTCAAAAACGCTTTGTACTTCGTTTTTATCTTCAAGATCAATCCCACTGGAATCTGTACGTAAAGCTATACTGGAACCTGATTCGGCCTTTTCTATCTTCACATTCGGACCGCTTATTTTACTTGGATCGTCATTTTCATGTGTATAACCGATAACTGCGTTGCCTGTATAATTTTCAATAGTCAAATCTCCGCTGGCCTTATTGATAATACCGCGTAAGCCGCGCATCATGCCACCATTAAGTGTTTTTATCGAAGTATTGCCAACTTTGCTATCGTTCCATGTCGAAATAGACAAATCAAGCGTACCGCCATCTTTCATAGTACCATTCCACACAGACGCACCATTTAACATTATTACTGCCGTTTCATTAAGAGCGTCACCGTTCCATGTTTCTCCATACAGATCAACAGTTGTTTCCGCATTCAGATTCCCGTCCCAAGTACCGCCTTTTAATGAAACAGTACCGATTTTGCCGGTTCCCTCCGAAACAACATCGCCTTTCATATTATTTATATACATGGACTGATTAAATAGATTAATCGTACCGCCATCCTTAGCGTATAGAGCATTGCCATCGCCGGCATCAATATTAACGTAAAAAGCTCTGTTATTATGATCCTTGCCGATATTGACTACGCCGCCATCGCCGGCAACGATTGCATTTATTTTATGTCCATTGCCATCGATAGAAAGAGATCCTGAAGATTTACTAAAAGAAATCTCACCGTTTTTACCTGCTTCAACCGCTGTAAAACCATCGTCAGGAGCGTCAATAGCCAAATTCCAAGCGGTTGTTATGGTACTCTTGGTATCGCCATCAGGATTTGCCGCATAAATAGCGCCGGCAGCGTTAGGATTTTCCCCTTGGAATTTTACGTTAGTTTCACTGTATCCGGTATCTAAAGTACCGCCGCCATTATTATAAATAAAGTAAACTTTACCGTTAGGCGCGCTCAGTTTGGAAATATCAATAATATTAGTATTAGATAAAGCTATACTCGTTATATCTTTACCGGCCGCCATATTGATAGCAGCAAGCACGGCGTCTTCGCTTTTGTCCGTTACTTCAGGACGTATCATGACGGCAGAGTAATAACCTCCATTGCCATCAGACTGTAAATTGTAGCCATTATTATAACCGTTTTCCTTATCTTTGTCTAAATTGCCCGTCATAACGCCGGTGTAAATATGACTTATACTTGGTGTATATTGGATTTTGCCTTCAAAAGTTTCACTATCAAACGTAAGGCTGCCGCTTGCGTATGTCCAGTCGCTGCTTGTAATGCCATCGGCAATCTTTACAATGCTGCTATTAAGGCCGTATCTATTATCTGTGAAGCCTTCAAAAACAACTTTACTTGCAAGGGCGTTTAACACCGCACTGAGTTGCTCTTTATCGTTTGGATCGATACCGCTGCTGTCGGTTACCAAAACAACGCCTCTGTTAAGGTTATTATTGGTAGTAGCATCCTGGGTGCTATCCGATTTTTTAATGATGATTTTGCCGCCATAAATCTCGGTCGGATCATCAGGATTATGAGTAAAAGTATAAGTTTGTTTTATGCCTTTATATTCATCAATAGTTATATCCGAAGAATCTCTCCCCATAACGACTACGGAATCAACAACGCTGCCTTTACCGGTTGCAGAATCAAAATACACGTCTTGATAAGCGTCAGCTGCAGAACTATAGGAACTGCTGGTAATACCTTCGTCTATCATTACCTGGGCATAAAGATTCCTTTCTCCCTCAGTATAAGCGCTATATGTTAATTTACCCGCCAAATTTCTAAGCACTTCATCGACTACTTTCGTATCAGTAACGTCAATGCCACTGCTGTCAGTTGCCAGTAAAATACTGCTTTTATTTGTCGGTGTAGCCCCTTCAGACCATGCCCACAAACCTGCAGAAGTAATAGTAATATCACCACCTAAAATCTTGGTAACATCTGTACTATCGTGCTCATAAACATAATAGTTTTTATATCCTGTATATTTGTCATAAGTAATATCTGCAGAATCTGCTGCCATATTAATTAATTTAGAATTACCCTCCATAATAGCACCGGATTCTAATACTGATTCAGCAGCTTCAGCATTAGTCAACATGCTCATAGATAAAATATTGCATCCCAAGGCTAACGCTATCCCTAAAGTAAGCTTTTTAGTACATTTTAATACGTTCTTTTTTTTCATTAACTTTCCTTCCTTTCCCAAATTATGATTTATACTTTCAAATAAACACCGCCTATCCCCCTTCCCGTTACATAGATTTTTATAATAAAAACCTGCAACAACACATCTATAAGCAACAATTTTCATTGTGCTTTATAGACATGTCATTGCAGGTCTAAATTGTCAACAGGCTTTACCTGACTCAAGCATTTACGCTTTTACAGTTGCATGACAGCGTCGGGATCGCACCGATCTTTCCTTTTAAACTTTAAGTTCATTAACACTTAAAGTACCTGTTTTATATTAAGTTTTACAAAAACAATTACAAATTTAGAAAACATTACATTTTATCGCAGGTATTATAGCACCTTTAGAAGGTCCAGCGCATACCAAGATCTGCACGCCAGTCATTCACAGCGTCGCCGCCGATGCTCTTTTCTATGCTGCCATACAAATAGCTGTTTTCACTTACCTTCTTACTTCCTCCCAGCGTCAGGATCGCCCATGTTCCTCCAAGGTCTATTCCTGTACGTTTTGCTTCTTCTGCTACGAAGCTGCTTGTAAAGTCACCCTTGAATTCATGAGCCAGCGATGCTTTGAAGTACATATTCGCATCACTCGTTCCCCTTCCTACTTTTACTCCCAATCTGCCTATCAGGCTGTCAAAGCCATCCTGGCTGATATCCATGTTCCGGTAGTTGCCCGCTCCGTCTTTAACGTCACTTGCTGCACTGTACGCCTTGCTCTTCAGCTTGCCCCATGTCAACTGTGCCTGCGGTTCTACATACCAACCGTTACCGGTTTCCAGCGTCCTTCCATATTCAGCACTTACCGAATAACCTTTGGTCTTGTAGTCTCCTTCTACCTTATGGCCCATTTCGTTATAAACGCTGAAGTCATTTTCTACCTGTCCGCCTTTTACTACTATGTCGGCGTAATGACCCTTTGTTCCCAGCCATGTTCCATACAGGCTGACACTGGTATTCTTCAGCTCTCCTTCGCCTCCGAGGATATAGTCCGCATCCCCGTCAGTGTAGCTTACTGCTGCGCCTGCTTTCCAGCCGCTGCCAAGGTCGAAGTCGTAGCCTAACTGGTAGGATTTGTAACTGGTACTGTATTCAGTATTCTGTCCGTCATATTTAGAGTTGCCGCCGTAGACGTTGACCCAGACTCCATTATCTTCACTGCCAAGTCTTAAGTCGCCAAGGCGTTTATCCAAATCTCCCAGCCCGTTTCTCCACATCAGCGCTGCCGATGCCATTGCAGATTTTGCACCGCTCATGATCAGCGTTTCATATTTGCCCACTTCGATGCTTGGATCCGTCGGTTGGTTAGGATCGCTGTTTCCGTCCTGTACGCCGAAGATTTCATCCATGCTGCCTTTGCCGGTAGTTTCATCAAATACGATATTGCCTACTTTATACGACAGACTTGCTCCGGTCAGACCTTCGCTGATGGTCAGCTTGCCTTCAAGGTTGTTTTCTGCTTTTGCTTCTTCACCTTCACCAACGATGGCTCCTTCGTAAATAAGTTTTTCTGCTAAAGAACCGAATACGTCGGCTACTTGTTCAATATTATCTACGTCGATGCCGTTTCTGTCGGTGGTTACAGTAATTACGGAGTCTTCAGCCGCAGATTTAATTGTCAAATCACCGCCGATGATCTGCGCAGGATCAGCACTGTTATGTCCATATACTACATAGGTGTTGCCGCTGTAATTATCAATTTCAATGCCGTAATCGCTGTTTTGGAAAATTACGCCGGCTTTACTGTCGTCTGCACCGCCATAGAAGTTGCTCACATGGCTTACGCCGTCAAACACGCCTTTAAGCGCTTCGGTATAACTAGCAGATTGGTCATAAGTTGTTCCTTGTTCTTCATGGAACCATGCCGCACCGTTTTGCAGATACAGATTAAACGTACCAAGTTTATCCGCACCGGCATTATCAGCTACTCCCTTCCAATAGGAATTTTCCGTAGCCAGTGCCAGGTTGATGGTACCGTCAAAGGCATTGTAACCATATCCAACCGCATCGCTTGGATTATTGTTTTTAAGGGTAAATACGTTGCCTTCTATTTCTACCAGGCTGCTGCCGGGCTGCAAAGCTGCTTCGCCTTCAGCCTGTGTTTCAACGGCGTCCATAGCCATGCCCATGTTGATTGTGCCGCTGTATGCGGTAAGAGCGTGGTTATTGCCTAAAGCCAGATTGCCATCATTATTGATAACGATACGGCCGCCTTTGATATTGACTTCGTTATTAGAATCATACCAGCTGTCTACGATGACGCCGCTGCCAGCAATATTCATATCAACCATGCCGTTGACATTGACAATACTGCCGTCTGCTTCGTTATTCACTATGCCTGCAACCGACTCATAACGCGGGCTAGCTTGATAATAGTTTGCGCTCAGATCATTCTGCCTATCAATATTAATGGTTAAATCGCCATTGATAGTAGTGATTGCCTGCCCGCCTTTATAGCTGCCATTGTTTTGACACTCCTGCTTGATGCCGTAAAAACCTACGTTACTGCCGTAAGAACCTTCCTGCACAGCATAGTTAAAATCGATATCGACGTCGCCGTTAACAGTAAACTGCGTGCCATTGCCGCTGTAAATACCGGCCGCATAGCTTTGATCAGAATCATTGGTAATTTTTAAACCTTTTTCAGCATCAACAGTTGCATTGATATGTTCATAATCAGAAGGATCTACACCATATTTATAACCAGTATACACAGCTATAGCCGCCCGCAGACTGCCACTACTACCAGCTTTAGCCGAATCGCTGCCAACCTTGATGCCAGTTGTTTCGCTGAATACATATTTGCCGTCTTGAATAACGCCGGCTTTTTTGTATTCTAAATCATCTGCCGGTACACCGGTAATGGAATTGGTAAACTGCACGGTTGTCTGTCCCAAAGGTTCTTTGGTTACGCGCCCTGCTCCACTGTTGTCATCAAATATGATGTCTGCTTTTTTCGCTACTGTCGACGACGTCAGACCTTCGGCTATTTCCGCATAACCAGACAGGTTTCTCTCTCCTTCGGTATAGCCGTTATAGAACAGTTTCCCTGCCACTTCGTTCAAGATAGCGTTTACGCTGTCAGTATTATTTACATCGATACCGCTGCTGTCTGTCCTCATCGTGATAACAGAATCTTTAGCGGCATGTCCGATTACTACGTCGCCGCCTTTTACTTTGCCTTCTTTTTCTTCATCACGATCAAAGTATACGAGGGTATTACCGCTGTAATTTTCAATGTTGATGTCGCCCTCTTGTTTTTGGTGGATGACGCCGCGGCTGGCTTCATCTTTTCCGCCATAGAAATATACTACATCGCTTTCAGCATTTGCGTTCGTAGTTGTGCTTGCGCCGTAGCTGAAACCGCCGTCCTCATTTGTCCAGATAGCTCCGTTTTTAAGGGCGATGTTGACTTCGCCTCCTGCTGCATCAGCAATACCTGCGAAATAAGAATCAGAAGTTGTAAAAGCTGCGTTGATAAAGCCGCCGCTGCCGGCTCCTACCCACTGGCCGCTGCCTTTCATGTTGCCGCCAACCTGAAGCACGTTGTCTTCGCTGCTGATTTTAAAATCTTCACCGGTAGTGCCTACGTCCGTATTCAGGTAAATTGTACCCAAACTATACGCATCAATAGAGGTATAGTTTTCAGAAATAAGTTTACCGCCTGCAACTCTAATCCATCCGTCACTGCCAATAGCACTTAAATTCCATGCGCCGTAAGCATACATATCTACATAACCCTTGATATCTACATGGCCATGATCAAATATTTTCACACTCGTCCAGTTTATGTTAAAAATACTATCGCCGCTTACGCCGCCCATACCCATTGTACCACGCACTTTGACAACGTGATCCCAATCTGCTTCATTATTGATAATTACTTCAGCTGCATCTGTACTTGTAGCATATCTAGCGCCTGCGTCGATAGCACCGGCATAGAAGCCTTGGGTATATGTACTTAAATCAATAATGCCCGGATTATCTATGGTAATGCTGGAACCTGCATTGATAGCATAAATGATGGAAGTAGTGGATTGAGCCATCTTGCCTTGTCCGATATTATGATCTGCATACATATCATTGCCTTGCAAGTCGATAACTATATGCTTGTCTTCTTCCGGAGATATGGCGATAGCATACTTCATATTTTCAGGAACTTCAGTAGCGCCTTTTACATCGACAGTATTATTCAGGTAAAAATCGTCGTCAAAGGTGTAGGTAGCAGTATCGCCATCAACGCTCATATAATCTGCCAACTTAGTATCTTTTTCAGGGTTACCGGTAATTGCCGAAGCAATAACATCGTGAACGCTTCCGTCGCTCGCGCCTACGCCAGTACTCTCATCAAATACTATACTGCCTATTTTTTGCGCAATAGCACCGGCGGTTAACCCTTCCGCGATTTCCACATATCCTGCAAGATTGCGTTCGCCGTCAACGTAAGCGTTGTAAGTAAGTTTTTCAGCCATATTTTGGAATACTTCTTTAACTATACTATTATCATCCAAATTAATACCGCTGGAGTCAGTACGCAAAGTAATGTAAGAATCTGCATCTGCTTTTTTGATATTTATATCGCCACTGATGATTTTGGTCGGATCCTCTTCATCATGCTTCATGCCTATAATAACCATATCGCTATAATTATTAAAAGTAAGATCGTTAACCGTAGTAATCATACCACGCAAACCACGGTTATTAACACCAATAAAATCTTTTATTTCAATAGCTCTATCAGTAGTATTGTTCCACAAAGCACGCCCTGCAACACCTAAATCCATGGTTCCATCTACGTCAAAACTGCCTGTCCATGTAGTTTCATTCTCCAAAGCAACCATGCCGCCTGCCTGCTTAATATCGCCATTCCATGTTACACCCTTCATCGTCAGCGTACCATCACTGTCAAAATCACCGTTCCAAATACCCTTTTTAACTGTAACATCAACATGGCCAATTGCATCGCCGTCCCATGCAACAGTTTCATCATCAGCAGCGGCAATAGTCGCAGTAATATTGCTGCCTTCTCCCTGGGAAACAAGATCGCCGCCAATATACTTAGCAGCGGTAATGTTTACTTGTCCGCCATTTTCCGCATAAATAGCGGTTCCTCCATTAGCATCAATAATGGTACCGTTATTACTATTGCTTAAAGTAATAATACCGCCATCTTTAGCCACAATTCCATAAGCTCCGTCAGTAACGTCAATATCAACAATTGCACCCATCCTGATCTCGCCATTTTTACCGGCTTCAATAGGAGTAAACCCTTTACCGCTGCCACTAATGCTTATTCCGCCTAGCGCACTATAAACTTCGCCAAACTGTACAATACTTTTCGCTCCGTCTTCGCGGTCGTTACCTGCATAAACAAGCCCAGCGTAACTTCCGTCAGTAGTAGGATTAACACTTAATCCGCCAAATGCGTATATATAAATTCCGGAATCTTCGCTATTATAAATGCCGTATACCTTCCCGCCGTTAGTTTTTATTTTACTTAAATCAAGGGTAGTCGCGTTTCCGGAAGAATTACCGGCAGCTATATAGAAATCTTTACCGCTGGCAGGTTTAATAGCGGCAAAAACACCGCCTTCTTCAGTACTGTTTATTACGGGCTGAATTGTAACATTACCACTGCTATCACCATTCAATCTATATTCTACATTACGAAATTGACTAGACCACGAATCCCCTTCATTATGGTAAATGAGGTCTTTATATTCCGTATCGACATCCTCGTCACCGGTTATGACGGAACTATATTTTTTATTTTTAGAGGTATAGCTAACAGAACCCTGCCCAGTTGTTCTATCAAAGCTGATATTACCATATGTCTGTATAAAAGAACTGCTGGTCAGTCCTTCAGCTATTTGTGCTGTTCCACTTAAATTGTTAGCCCGCTGCTCTGCACTGTTCATACCTTCCTGATAATAAATCTTACCGGCCATAGCGTTCAATACACTCTTAACCAAATCATCATCAGAAATGTCAATGCCACTGCTGTCTGTTCTTACAGTAATATTGGCTTTGTTATATCCGTTTTTTATAGCATTAACTACAGTAATATCACCACCAGTGATCTTTGTCGGATCGCTGCCTTCATGACTATAAATATAAGTGTGACCTCCTGCATAATCATTAAGGGTCACATTATCCTCACCAACTGCAATAAATTGATCTGCAGCCTCTGCATTACTAAGTATACCCATTGATAAAACATTACACCCCAAGGCTATTGCTATACCCAGCGTCAGTCTTCTAGTATGTTTTAAAATCCTGCTATTGCCCATCTTCGCCCAATCCTTTCTTCAACTAAGATTGCCAATTTATTGACCGTTTTTCCTATATGCGACTTCGATACACTGCAGAAAAAAGACCTGCAAAGTTCTATATGACAAAAATAACGCCAATATAGAACATGTCATTGCAGGTCTATAATTTTTACGGGCTTCATCTGACTTAAGCAATAAAAACTGCTATTACAGTTGCATGACAGCGTCGGATTTACACCGATCTTTTTATCCGATAGCTACAATATCGGGCACCCATTTTTTATAACATATTTAATTGCCGCACCTATTGAAATAAACATTCTATTTTTCAGCCATAATATTGCCTTTCCAAAAAGTTTCTTTTCTCCTGCATTTAAAACGAAGCTTAGACACTTCTTGCAGCAAAGCAATGTACTCTTCTCTGTTTACTAATACGTTTTCTTCTTGACTGTATTTCAAAGTTTTTTTTAATTCCTTAATTTTTTTAGTATCCATCATTTTATCCACGCCAATAAACAGCTTCCCTCCATAAAAATTTATTCAGTCACTTTTCTTTTTTAAAGTTATCATCATTTTTTCAATTAAGGAGGATATAAGCTTTTATTTTTTTAATGCCTCAACAACATCTTTGGTTAAATCCTTACCACCAGCAACCATAGCCCCGCTGTTAACAACATTTGCAATATTATTAGCTTTTGCGACCTTTAAAATAGTCTTTCTAATTTCCTTTTGTACCGGTTCCAGTTTACTTTGTTCAAATTTAGCGTACTGATCAGAAAGTTTAGAACTTAAAGCTGCTTTATCCTGGTCAGACATATTTTGTGACTGCTTATTGAATTCTTCCTGTAAACGAACTTTCTCCTTGCTTATTTGCTGCATCAAATCGTTGATTCCAGGGTAACTTTGCAAAATATATTGTACATTGACAACACCAATGAGATTACTTTGTTCCGCAGCAAAAGCATTTGCCGAAAATCCTAATGCCATAATCACAGTACATAAAAAAGCTATAATCTTATTTTTCATCATTATAATCCTCCAATGATTTATTATTTACATTCTTTCCAAATTTTTTCCATGATTTCTGCGTATTCTTTTTCCAAAAATTTCAAAGTTTCACCTAAAATAGCATTTACAAGCTCAGGATCAAAATTATTATCTTTAGATGTCAAACAGGCATTTAACAGCAAATCACCATCTGCTGATACGGAAAATTTGAAAAGTCTGTAATTATTGTTAAGCGCATTGATGAACTCTGCAATCTTAAGGAATATCTCATTCTTGGCAATTGCCGGTGCAAGCTGAACCTGCAGCAATGTGTAAACGCTTTTGTCAATAAGAATAGCAAAAGGTAATACCTGACCTTTTACCTGCATTCGACTACGAAAAACAGCAGTTTCATTTTCATCCTGCAATTCCTGCATTTCGAAGCATTCGATTTTATTTGCTTCTAAAAATTCTTTCAGTTTTAAAGTTTTTGCATTAATCAATTCTTTTTTTTCTTCAGTTGCTTTTGTCATCTTTTAAGACCCCTTTTATATTATTTATTTTTATTTATTTGACAGACTGACCTAAAATTTTATGATCAGTCTGCCAAAAAATAGATTAATTAAAAGCTCCAGCGTAATCCTGCATCCAATCTCCACTTATTGGTAATATCACCACCAAACGACCTTTCATATGTTGCATATAAATAGCTGTTATCGCTTAATTTAGTACTGCCGCCCAGCTGTAATTCATACCATGTTCCACCAAAGTCAATCTGTGTCTTGCCAGCCGGTTCTCCATCTGCAGCATAATTAGTGGTAAAGTCCCCAGCAAATTCATGAACAAAAGACAATTTAGCAAAAATATTACTGCTTTCTGTATTTTTACCAATCCCTAATCCAATTCTGCCGATAAGGCTGTTAAAACTATCTTGACTTACATACATATCTTTATTAAGTCCCTGAGCATCGAGGAAATCACTGTGTGCATTATAATCTTTGCCTTGTACTCTGCCAAAAGTCATTTGAACACTGGGATCCCAGTAGAAGCCGTTCTGTTTTTCAAAACGCTTACCATATTCAGCACTGACTGAAGCTCCCCATGTTTTATAATCACCGTCAAGCTTATGCCCCATATCATTATAAACAGTATAATCATTTTTTAAGCTACTGCCTTTTAAAATGATACCGGCATACTGTCCGTCTGTCTTTTGCCATGTACTATAAAGCGACAGACTTATTACAGAATTGTCTCCATGACCACCCAAAGAATAAGTACTGCTACCGTCATTATAGCTAATAGCTGTACCGACATTCCAGCCGCCGTCAAGTTCTTTGTCATATCCTAACTGATAGGCTTTATAACTGGTACTGAAATTAGTATTTTGAGCATCCATTTCATATTCGCCGCCATAAAATTTGGCCCATAAACCATTTTCACCAGATTGCAAACGCAAATCTCCCATGCGCTGCATCAAGTCGGCATTTTCACTGCGCCAAATCATCGCTGTAGAAGCCATTGCAGCTTTGGCTCCGCTCATCATAGCCGTTTCTTTAGAACCATAGATAATTTCCGGGTCACTGGTAACTGTCGTAACAGAGCCTGGTTTTAAAGCACCCTGTCCAGTCTTGTCATCACCAAAGGTTATTTCGCCTACCTTCATATAAGCAGAAGACGCTACCAAGCCTTCGGCAATCTGTACCTTACCGTTCAAATTCGCAGCATTATTTTCGGCATCTGTATAATACAGCTTATTGGCCAGTCCACTTAATACTGTCTCAACTGTATCCGCATTACTCATATCAATACCGGTATTATCAGTAGTCAATATGACTTTAGAACCTTCAGCGGCTTTATTAATAGTTGTGTCGCCGCCAATAATATTTCCGGGAACAACAGCGTCGTGCTTATAAATAAATACTGTGCTGCCGCTGTATTCGTTGATAGTAAGATCACTTATACTTCCTGTCATATCAACAATACCAGCCTTTTCACTGCCGCCAGCCAGTTTATTTACTGTACTGGTATCAGTGATGTTCCACTCTGAACCATTACGAAGGCTTAAATTAAATTCGCTGCCGCTGCTGCTGCCAGTCCAGACAGCCCCATTATCCATATACAAATTCATTCTGCCGCCGCTGGCTTGAGTATTGACTGCATTTTCCGCATCAACATAACTACCAGTCCATGTTGAATCTTTTGTCCCAAGTCCTATATTCACTTCACCATTGATACCTGCTGTTACATTGCCTTCAAGAATCACTTTATTGCGGCCAGCTTCTTTTGACTGTCCCTTATCAACGATGTTGATATTTACAATGCCATCAGAAGCAATAACAGTTTTAGCACCGCTAACTGCTTTTAAGGTACCACCGGCAGCCGTAATAACCGCATCCGTTCCGGTTTTCACAGCTATATTGCCTTTACCGCTGGCAGCAACATCCAACAACCCGTCGATAATAATCCTGCTTCCTGTTCCTTCAGCCAAAACCACCGCGCCACTGTTTTCAGCACTTGTCTTGCCCCTCACTGCAAGCACTTTATCATCCAGTTTTTCGCCGCCATTATGAATAAAGACCGTTCCTCCGTCCTGCGCCAATATCCCTGTAGCTTTACCGCCGTCAGTACTTTCAGCTTTAATAACAATTGCTCCGGCATTATTGATTTCTACCGTTCCTCCCGGTTTTGTGTCAATACCAACGATGTCGCCGGTATTAGCTATATTGACATCCAGAGCATTATTATTCAGGTCCAGGGTAATCTTCTGATCTTCATCAGATACTGTAATCGCTGTATTACCAGAACCTGTATTGATTATTGTTTTGTCTTTAGTGAAACTGTAAAGTTCATTATTCAGTACGCCAGCCTGTCTGTATTCCTTATCAGTCCTGTCGTCGCCTGTTATTGCAGTTACGAATATCTCTTGTGTTTGATTGCCAGGATATTCTACATCAGGAGCGAGGCTGCCTTCTTCTAAACTTCCCTGACCAGTAGATTCATCAAATACAATATCACCGGTATGTTTGGCAATAGAAGCAGATGTCAATCCTTCAGCGATCTGTACATAACCAGTAAGGTTCCTTTCATTATCTACATAGCCTGTATAATACAGCTTTTGTGCCAATGCATTCAAAACATCACCGATAGCATATTCATCCAGCATATCGATACCGCTGCTGTCTGTGCTCAGTGTAATCACAGAATCTCCTGCGGCTGATTTGATCGTTGTATCGCCGCCGATAATATTTGTCGGAGCACTGATATCATGCTTGTAGATCACAGTAGTACTGCCGCTGTAATTATCAATGGAAAGCTTACTGCCGCTCCCTGTCATATCAATTACACCATTCGTTTTTCCTGCTGACGATCCTGTCAGATAACCTATATGGCTATCTTTATCCGTACTATTTGTGTTATACCATACCGAACCATTTTCCAGACCTAATACAAAGTTATCGCTGGTGTTGTATCCATGCCATGTAGCGGCTTCCGTCATCTGTACATTCATCGATCCTGTACTATATCCAGTCCAGTCTGCTCCGTTTGACATAAACAAATTAACGTTCCCTAGTTGCCCCGGTGTGACTCCATAACCTGTGTTATCTTTATAATCACCAATCCAGTGCGAATCTGCAGTACTTAAGCCTATACTTACGCGGCCTTTCGTACCCATACCACCACTAGTTACTATATCACCTTCTATAACTGTTTTATTACTGCCTGATCCTGTAATATTTCCATCATTATCCTTCTTCACATTGACATTGACGATACCCGCATTTTCGCTGGTAAATTCACCATAAGCTCTGATTGCGGCCCAGGCACCGTTTACAGCTTTAATACTTCCGCCGCCAATTTCGATGGTTGACGCTACGGCACTGATTGCCTCGTTTGCCCCTTTGCCGTCAGTCATATCTCCATCGGCTACCACATCAACCAATCCATCAATAACGATACTGGAGGTTTTATCAGAAACACCGTTCATAGACTTAATTACCGCTCCATTAGCCTTAGATGTAGTATCCCCTCTTACTGTCAATACTTTGTTTACTAAATCTGTACCGCCATTATGGATAACAATCTGACCGCCGCCATTAACAAATAAAGCTGCTGTTTGACCTCCACTCGTGCTCTCGGCATTAATATTGATCGCTCCGGCATTATTGATTTCTACTTTTCCGTCTCCAATTGCCGTAATCCCTGTAGTGTGAGTATTAGTTATCGTATCGACTTCCATAGCTTTATTATTCAGGTCAATAACAACGCTATGCTCTGCGTTGCTTCCCGATATAGCCGAGCTGATCTGACCTAACCATGGACCGCCGGCAATCATATTTTTCTCTGCACTTATTGTAGTTTTATCTTTGGTAAAGCTGTAAATACCATCGCGCAGCACACCGGCCTTTTTATACTCTTTATCATCACCAGTAATAGCTGTTGTAAATGTTTCCTCAGTCTGATAGCCAGGATAAGTGATATCCGGCGTCAAACTGCCAGTTTCCATACTTCCCTGCCCATTTTCCTCACTGAATTCAATATTGCCAGTATGCTTTGCTGCTGACGATGCAGTCAGGCCTTCGGCAATCTGCACATAACCAGTAAGGTTTCTTTCTCCCTCTATATAGCCTGTGTAATAAAGTTTACCGGCCAGAGCATCCAATACATCGGTAATTACATCTTCATCCAGCATGTCGATGCCGCTGCTGTCTGTACGCAATGTGATCACTGAATCACCTGCGGCAGATTTGACCGTTGTATCACCGCCGATAATATCTGTCGGAGTACTAATATCATGTTTGTAGATTACCATTGCATCACCGGCATAACTATCTACAATAAGATTTCCGCTGCAGCCGCTCATATCAACGATTCCTTTAGCAGCTGACAATACTTTCACACCGCTGTTATCTGTTACATTCCATACAGCATTACCAGCCATATTGATAGCAAAGTTTGCGCCGTCACTGCTGCCAGTCCAAATAGCATTGTTGTCCATTGTAAGCTTAAGTGCAGTACCATTATTCTTGCCTGTCCATTTTGCGCCGTTGTCCAAGGTTAAATCCATATTTCCGGTTCCAGAATAATCACCTGTCCAACTCGAATCCGAAGTACTGAATACAGCCTCAATCTTTCCTGCCGCACCTGTGAGTATATCGCCTTCAATAACTGTCTGCTTATCTTTATTATTATTGATATTGATATTTCCTTCAGCTTTAACTGCATATTCCGCATCATTCAGAGCTTTGACCGTACCGCCGCCAATGCTGATCATTGCACCTGCTCCGGCATTTATTGCACCATTTCCCGAACCACTGGCGGTTACATCTACTAGACCATCAACTGTTACAATACTGCCCGCACCTTCGGCCTTAACTGTGACGCCTCCGTCACTGCCTAGTGTTCTTATGGTTACGGCTTTGTCGCCGCTATTATGTATAAGCAGTTGTCCACCGTTTTCTGCCATAAGACCAACAGCATTGCTATCGCTACTTTCTGCGTTGATAGTTATCATTCCGGCATTATTTATTTCTACTTTAGAACCATTTACAGCACTGATACCTGCAGCAATTTCCGTATTAACCGTATTCAGTACCAGTTCATTGCCATTAAGATCTGCAGTTATATTATGATCATTATCAGCTCCGTATATAGCTGCATTGCCGCTGACAGTTATAGTTGTTTTATCTTTAGTAAAACCGTATACACCATCACGCAGCACACCAGCTTTTTTATAATTCTTATCTGTTCTGTCATCACCTGTTACAGCAGTAGTAAATCTATCCTGAATTTGCTCATCTGGGTAAATTATTCCAGGTGTTACACTACCGCTTTCCAGATTACCCTGACCGGTAGATTCATTAAATTCAATGTTGCCGGTCTGCTTGGCAATAGAAGCAGATGTCAAACCTTCGGCGATCTGTACATAACCGGCAAGGTTCCTTTCATTATCCACATAACCCGTATAATACAGCTTTTGCGCCAATGCATTCAGCACATCATTAATAACGTCCTCTTCATACAGATCAATACCACTGCTGTCCGTACGCAATGTGATCACCGAATCAGCTGCGGCTGATTTGATCGTCGTATCACCGCCGATAATATCTGTCGGAGTACTAATATCATGCTTGTAGATCACAGTAGTACTGCCGCTGTAATTATCAATAGCTAAAGACCCGCCATCATTTTGGAAAACAAATCCATTACTGCTTTGACTGCTGCCACCATATAAACTGTTCACTCGACTTTCACCGCTATTATTCCAAAAAGAGCCATTTTTTAGCCAAATATTGACAGTTGAATTAGCATTTTCAGGATTTTTAACACTACCATCAAATTCAGAATCAACTGTCGTAAAGGCAACATTAATCGTTCCACCATTACCAGAACCATAAAATCCGGTTGTTGTTGCGATATCACCCTTCACAACAACCTTATTATCACCGTCTGTTACCACACCTTTTTTGTCCTGAACATTGATATTAATATTGCCGCCATTTGTAATTTGCATTGCATCATAATTATTTGCAATAAATCTGCCCCCGCCGATGTCAATCAAACCACTTTTAGCCCAAAGATTCACAGCATTATTGGTTTCAATATCAGCAAGACCTTTAATATGGACCTCATTGTCGTTATTCGTAAATATTCCCCAGAAATTGATATCAAACGAACTGCCTGAAGTCATACCTCCGCGAATAGTAACCTTATGTTCTTCACTGTTGTCATTGTTGATAATAACTTGAGAAAGCTCTCCCGAAGCATTAGAACCTGCTTTGATACCAGCGGCATAATAATAATCCGAATAGTTAGTAATATTAATTGCACCAGGATTATCGATAACAATACTTCCTTCTTTGACAGCATAGATACCGGCACTGTAACACATTGGACTGGTTTTCTCCATAGCAACAGTAGTATTGATATCCAAATTATGCCCCTGCATATCAATATGAGTATTACTTATACCATCAGAATTATAATCACCATTACCATAATTGGTAATCGTGCCATAATAATATCTGCCGCCGGTAATCGTCGGTTCCGTCAAAGTAGTAGAAATAGCAGTATCTTTAGTAAATACATAAATTCCTGTATCTTTATTCAAAACACCTGCTTTTTTATATTCTTTATCAACATCCCAATTACCAAAAATTTCTGTTGTAAACTTATCTTTTGTCTGTGTTTCAGGATAGGTTACACCAGGTGTTACACTACCGCTTTCCAGATTACCCTGACCGGTAGATTCATTAAATTCAATGTTGCCGGTCTGCTTGGCAATAGAAGCAGATGTCAAACCTTCGGCGATCTGTACATAACCGGCAAGGTTCCTTTCATTATCCACATAACCCGTATAATACAGCTTTTGCGCCAATGCATTCAGCACATCATTAATAACGTCCTCTTCATACAGATCAATACCACTGCTGTCCGTACGCAATGTGATCACCGAATCAGCTGCGGCTGATTTGATCGTCGTATCACCGCCGATAATATCTGTCGGAGTACTAATATCATGCTTGTAGATCACAGTAGTACTGCCGCTGTAATTATCCACAATAACATTACCGCTGCCGTCAGTCATATCCAAGTCGCTGTTAAAAGCAGACAATGATTTTATATTACTTGCGTCTTTTACTCTCCATACGGCATTCTCCGACATCTCCAAAGCAAAATCAGTTCCACTGCTGCCGCCAGTCCAAACAGCATTGTTACTCATCTTCAAATTTACACTGCCAGTTCCCTGTTTATAGTCACCTGTCCATGAAGAATCAGCCGTATTCAGATTTATATTGATTCTACCCTGATCCCCTGTCGTTAAATCGCCTTCAATAACAGTTTTATTATTTACAGCAGTTGAGTTAATATTTACAACACCATCTGCTTTAATAGCATATTCTGCGCCATTAAGCGCTTTGATCGTACCGCCGCCAATAGTAATCGAAGTATCCGCCTCTGCATTGACAGCAGAATTTCCGGCGCCACTGCCAATAACATCAACTAAACCATCAATAATAATGCTGCTGTCAGAACCTTCAGCTTTCACAGCAGTAATTTTTTTATTTTCGTCAGCAGTTGACCTTACTGTTAAAATATTATCCCCCTCATTATGAATAATAAGCTGTCCACCATTCTGAACTGACAATCCAACAGCTTGTCCGCCATTAGAGCTTTCAACATTAACTGTTATTATTCCGGCATTATCTATTTCTACCTTACCGCCATTTGCAGCATTAATACCAGCTATATCACCGGCATTTTTGCCTGTAATATCCATTTTATTGTTATTTAAATCAATAGCCACGTTATTTTGTTTACTTTCGGACGCTATAACGCTATTACCATTAACGGTAATAGCCGTATCCCTTGTAAAATTATATACACCATCATCCAATACTCCGCCATCAACATAAGCAACGTCATTGCCGCCTGTAATGGCTGTTTCAAAATCTGTAACAGTTTGATCAGGTGTTTTCATCCCTTCACTAGTGCCTTGTCCTGTAACTTCGTCAAAAGCTATATCGCCATAATATTTAGCTGCCGCTTGTGCTGTCAGTCCTTCGGCAATTTCAACCTTACCGCTTAAATTTCTTTCTCCCTGAATATAAGCGTTATAAAATAATTTATTAGCCAATGCATTAAGCACATCATTCTGAATATTGCTGGTACTCATATTAGCATCATAATCAGTACGTAAAACGATATTACTGTCTTTTACAGCTTTTCCTATTTTGATATCTCCGCCTAAAATTTTAGCCGGATCACTGCTGTCATGCTCATACAAAATATTAGTATAACCGCTGTAGTTATCAATTGTTAACTCTTTGCTGTCTGATTTTTGAAAAATAGTACCAGCAGCGGCTTTACTGTCACCACCATGGAAATTGCTGACGCGGCTCATCTCTCCGCTGCCGACATCCTCGTTATCTTGTTTGTATCTGTTATTATTAGCTACGTTATTCCATACAGCGCCATTCTGCAGCCATAAATTAACAGTTCCACCATTATCAACAATACCATTTAAATACGAATCGGCAGTAGTCAAACCAAGATTAATATTACCTGTTTTCAACGCAAAAATATCGCCGTCCAGCTGTACCGTATTTTTTCCAGGAGTTTTTCCATCTACTCCGGCATTCATATTGATAGTACCCAAATAAGAAGCTAATGTATAATATCCATATTTCATACCTTTGGGGACCGTGACCTTGCCACCGTTTATAGTCACACTGCTGCCTTCAGCATTAGTAGTAACGCCATTACCATAAATATCAAAGTCAATATTACCATTAATAACAACCGAACTGTTATTAACGGAAGTTAGTACTCCAGCATTATTGAACCTTGAAAAAACATTTTCTGAATTTATTGGTATACCCCATGTATTATTATCGGCACCCTTTATATTTACATCGCCATTAATAATTATTTTAGATTCTACATTCGCTTCACTGCTAGACTCTCCCCAACGGTCAGTTTTCTG
>URXA01000004.1 GCA_900551745.1 uncultured Phascolarctobacterium sp. | reverse complement strand
CACGACCTCCGCCGTGACAGGGCGGCATTCTAACCAACTGAACCACCGGGCCATTTGTCAGTAGTCCTGACAGATATAAATAATACCATAAAACCATGAATGATGCAAGGATTTTCTGTGAAATTACTAAATTACTTTTCAGCGGCTTTGCAAAATAACCGTTTTAGCGTATAATCATAAGTAATATCAACGATAGTACTGTTTCGTTGAGTCATCAAAGTAAATAAGGAGGATGTATCATGCTCAAAACCCCAGATTGGGCTGCAGGAGCCGAATATCTGCGTGAACATGCGTCTGAGCTGATCCCATTGATCGATAGGTTTCCTGTGTGTGAATTGAAACCCGAGCCGCAGGAGAAGTATTTCGGGACGTTAGTGACAGGTATTGTTTCACAGCAGCTGCCGCCGGATGTAAGTTTGCAGTTATTAAAAAATTTAGGCAAGTTTTTGGGAAATCCGCTGCAGCCGCAGGCAGTACTGGAGGCCTCGATGGAGGATTTATGTGAACAGGGACTTGTGAAACAGAAAGCCGAATATTTGAAAAGCTTTGCTGAAGCAGTTGTTGCAGGTAAGGTCACTATAGAAAATTTTTCTGAAATGACTGACACTGAAATAACCAAGCAGCTTGTTCAGATTCGCGGCTTGGGGCAATGGACTATTGAAATGTTTTTATTGCTTGCCTTGTGCCGTACAGACGTAGTGCCATCAGCAGATTTTATTTTTAAAAAAGAGCTGAAAGAATTGAAGGGATTAAATGATATCCCAAAACGCGGTCAAATAATGACTCTTACAGAAACATGGCGTCCATGGCGTTCTTTGGGAGTGTGGTATTTGTGGCAGGAAGCAGCATTTAAAGAAGAAAATAAAAAAGTAAAATAAAAATGAGGCCGTATTGATACGGCCTCATTTTTATTTTACAAATTTCCACTACTGAGAAGTTTCTTCAAATCGCATACCTGCTGTGAATTGCGTTTTTGAGAATAAAATTTTAAAAATTTCTGAGCAATAACTGACAAGGGCCTATCTTTAACTTTAACTACAGTTTTGAAAAGATCAATGGTTGTATCAGATATTCTTTTCGTTACCAGATCAGAACCTAAAAATTCGCCCGGTTCGATAGGTACTACGGCAACGGCGGTTTTTTCGTAAGCCCATTGCAGTGTAGTATTGCGGGTGGTACTAACGCTGAGTATTTGTGGAGATAAGGCATTTTCCGCGCAACATTTTTTTAATAAATCGCAGCAGCCGGCAGAGACACTCAGCGGCATTTCAGATAATTCTTTCAGAGTAATATCGGATGTGGTATTGTCGAGCCACACGGCTTCTTTATGAAAAACGGCTGATAATTCTTCACGGCGTTGAAAAAGAACCTCAAAACTGTCTTCGTGTGTGATCGGAACGCTTAAAATTCCAAGCTCGGTAATGCCGTTTAGAAGCTGTTGCGCCTGTTCGGCAATTCCTCCCTCATAAATTTCATAAGTAACCTTTGGATACAGCTGGCAAAAGTCTTTTAGCGATGTACTGATAAACAGGGAAGACCGCGAATTTGCGGCGCTTATACGCAAAGTTCCCACAGCTCCGCCGATAATATTATCGATTTCATTTCTTGCCAGATCCTCCAAAGAGCAGATATATTTGGCCTTTTGATATAAGATCCGGCCAGCTTCTGTTAAAATAAGCTGGCGGCTGCCGCGCGTTGTAATAATAAGCTTGGCACCAAAGAAATTTTCAAGTGTTTTTAATTGTTTACTAAGTGCCGGCTGTGCAACATGCACACATTCGGCAGCACCTGTAAAACTTCCTGCTTCAATGATAGCCAGAAAATTTCTGTAGCTTTCTAATTCCATTTCAATAACCTCCTGATAATAAAAAAACGCCCTGCACGGACGTAAAGAAAATAAACAAGTCAATGTTATGATCTTTTTTCCTGTCACTCGCAGCAAAAGATAAACAATCTGTCTATACTGACTTTACAGTGGCGGGACCGTGTCATAAAATGACTTTGACCTGATTGTTTTAACAATATGAAGTTTCAGCTGTTTCTTATTTTAATCGTTCCATTATTTTGTGTCAATATAAAATATTATTTGTTCGTAAAGATAATTATTAGTTTTTCCTAAATGTTATAACTTAAATTCCTAATAGGTATTTTTATTATTTTACTCTCTGGGGTATACTTTAGGTGTCGCAAGCAGTAAAAATTATCAGCACCTATAAAGAATATTTTTAAGGAGTGATTTTGATGACAGAAGCAACAATGGCCAATAATTCCGTGAAATTTAACAACGAGGGTGAAGGATTCCTGTTCAGCCATCTGCGTAAACAACGCCAAATGGCAGCGAAGGTTTTTCCGCATTGCGGCGAACGCGGCTATGGTTTTATCCGTCGTGTACAAGGCTGTGAACTTCCGGCTGAAGCATTGAAGGCTCTTAAAAGAGAATGAGCTGCGGCAGTGTTTTAGAAGTGCTGGTAAATTACTGTAAGGTTTTTGAAAGTGAATTCTACCGAAACTATATCAAAACCATTTTACTTTGATATTATCTAATAATGATGTTTACAGTACTGGAAAGCTGTTATCTATCAAAACAGACCTGATATTTCGGGTCTGTTTTGATTTTTATTATCATTTTTGCGATATGCAAATTTAGCATAACTTTAATGAATAATAGGTATTTTTATTATTTAGGAATTTATTATATACTCTTTTTCAGTGAAAGGCACTCTTGAAAAAGGCTGGAAGGAGGATAGTGAAAATGCCAAGTGAAAACAGTAAAGAAATATCAAAAATAAAAGAGTTCCTCAAACAAGTTGATAAAAAATACTATCACAGGGCTATTCAAAACAGGCAAGCGTCCAGTAGTGTTTTTCCGCATCGGGGTGAAGATGGAAGACTGTTTTTAAACACGTTTCAATATGTCAATCTGTTTAAAGAAAACTAGGAGGGAAAAGAATGACACCCGCAATCAAATGTTTAATCTTATTAGCGATCGTTGCACTTTTATTTGTAACAGAAATGATTCCCCTTGCTATGACAGCAATTGGAGCATCCGTTGCCTGCTGCGCTTTGGGACTTGTTCCTGAAAACCAGATTTTTTTGGGGCTGGCTGATTCTACGGTAGTTCTTTTTGGCGGCATGTTTGTAGTTGGCGCAGCAATGTTTTATACAGGGCTGGCCCAAAAAATTGGCGGCGGCGTTGTACGGATGTTTGGCAAAGGTGAAAATAGCCTTATGTTTGGCATTATGATCATTGCTGCGCTTATGTCGGCAGTGCTTTCTAATACTGGTACAACTGCCTGCCTGATACCTGTTGTTATGGGGATTTGTGCTAATGCCAAAATTTCTGCTTCGCGTGAATTGATGCCTTTGGCATTTGCAGCCGGACTTGGCGGTACGATCACTCTTATTGGCACACCGCCAAATATTCTGGCAAATGTAGCTTTAAAAGCAGCAGGTATGCCTGAGCTGCAATTTGGTTTTTTTGAGTATGCCTGGATCGGTATCCCTATTACAATCGCCGGCATAGTTTATATGATGTTTATTGGTAAATACTTGTTGCCTAAAGATAGTGGTACACTTAATCTTGAAATAGACGAAGAAATTCTGGAAAATGAAACCAGTACCCAAAAACAGATTATTTGCGGAATTATTATGGTTGGTGTTATCGGCAGCATGGCAACTGGTATCGTGCCCTTGGAAATTGCTGCGGTTGTTGGTGCTGTAATTGCGGTACTTACAGGCTGCCTTACCGAAAAACAAGCCTACAATTCCATTGACTGGGTCACCATCTTTCTTTTTGCAGGTATGATTCCGGTGGCGACAGCTATGAATACCAGCGGCGCAGGTAAACTTATCGCTGAAGCTACGGTAAAAATGCTTGGTGGTGATCCTTCTCCATATATGGTAACTGCTGTTTTGTTTGGGCTTGCTGTTGTACTTACGCAGTTCATGTCCAATACAGCATCTAAAGCCCTGTTATGTCCTGTTGGTATTGCGCTTTCTGCCCAAATGGGGGCGTCTCCCAAAGCTGTACTGATGGCTATTTTGATTGCGTCTTCCTGTGCTTTTGCATCTCCGGTAGGAACACCGCCCAATACTTTGGTACTTGGCCCTGGCGGCTATAAATTTATGGACTACTTAAAGGCAGGTACCGGACTTGTTGCTGTTTGTCTTATTGTTTCCATTATTGTTATACCTATTGTCTGGCCGTTTTTCCCGGTTAGTGCATAAATTAAGCAAATCTTATCCTTCAGATATAGACTTATAATACCTTCTCCTTTTTTGAATCGGGTACTTACGTTTTGAGACATGGCGTAAACTGCTTTGATTCAGGCCCCTGCATAATAATGTGGGGGCATTTTTTTCAAAAAATTTGAGATATACATAAATAAATCATGTTACAATATAGATAATAAAAACTACTAGTATATCGCTTTTAATAACTACAAAATTAAAGAAAAATTTTACTTAGATTTTTTTAATTAAGCTAAATGGAATTAATGAGCTGAAAGTGCTAAATTATAAATTGAAAAATATAGAAAGGACTGATCAAAATGCAAACAAAAAGTATTTTGGCAAAAACAGCAGTAGTCATAAGCCTGTGTGCTTTATGCAGCAGTGTATTTGCAGCTCCAACCAGTAAAACGCTTACAAAAAGTGAAGAGCTTTATCCTCAGGGCTGGACTGTAGGAGACCAGATAAAGTTTAAAAAAGGTACAACGGCCAGTCTTAATGATAATGGAGCTGTTATCAGCGGTGTACTGGCAAGTGATACCTATTTGCGTCCACAAGGGTGGCAGCGTATTATTAACGATTATTATTTTGTTTCTGCATATACTAACCGCAGCCCGTTTTTCCCGCGTTATTACAGATATTGGAACAATAACAGTACCTACAATATAGCACTTTCCAGTTATGGGCATATCCGTTATAAAGGCGGTACGGCTGTGACCTTCAGCGAACAGGGAACGGTACTTAATGGCACTATAGCTGATGAAACAACAGTTGGCCTTGGTTCAGAAAAATATGGGTTTATAGCCTTTAAAAGCGGCACCATCCTTGATTTTTATAATGACGGTGCAGTAAAAAAGGGGACTTTGGCAGAAGATACTAAACTGCGGCCTGTTGGCTGGCAAAATAATGCCGTAGATATGGAGAATGCAGGTTTTGTTGAATTTAAAGGAAAAAGCATAGTCAGCTTTACTCCAGACGGTGAAGTAACAAACTGTACAGTAAAAGAGCCTTTAAAATGGAAAGACAATGGTGTAGAAATTGAATTGCCGGGTGGTTCAATAATCAACTTTACTGAACAGGGTGCGGCAATAGTTAAAGAATAAAAAAGATAAAAATAACAGTAGAATTTAAAATTCTACTGTTATTTTTTGACTTTTACTGAAAGTTTGTTTAAATAGCTGCCATTATCATTGGTAACCCAGTGATTTCTGATTGAAGTCATATAAAGATCGCTGACCGCCTGCAGGTTATTATCCTGTAAATACTGGTAAAGCATAGTGACATATGGTTTGCCGTACGAACAATAAATACCTTCAAAGTAAATTGTTGCATATGATCCTGCAGCTTTAAGAAAAAAGTAAGGTGAATCAAAAGGCTGAGAAAATGATTGGTAAAAATACTTGGTATGGGGCCGTTTACCAGCTATAAAAGCAGTCTTATCAAGTATATAACCCGAAACATGATTGTTAAAAGTAACATAATCAGCCAAGGTTGATAAATGCTGAGCCGAGATTTTTGTTCTGATTTTTAAATCAGCATTCTGCGGAACAGGATCGCTTAAAAAAAGATATTCTTCGGCTTCTGCTGTTAAATGAACCGATTCTACAGGTAAAGCTTCAGTGTTTTCTAAGAAGTTGATTCTGTCACTAAGCTCACTGCGCATTTTTTGAAGATTAAGCAAAAGCTGATCTAATATATTGGCATGTTTGGCAAGTAAGTCTTTGTAATTGGATGTAGATTTATTATTAAGATACTCACCAATTTCCGGTAAAGATATATCTAATTTTCGTAACGCTAAGATGATCTCTAAGGAAAAGAATTGTCGTCGGGCATAATAACGGTAACCGTTATCATCAATAAACTCTGGTTTGATCAGGCCAAGCCTGTCATAAAAAAGTAAGGTTTTGCGATGAATATTACACAAGGAAGCCAGTTCTCCTGTTGTAAATAATTTTTTTTTATTTTTTTCCATAAATTTTCACCAACCTCTTGACTGTCTAATGACTATACATAGTATTATATCACATATAGTAGTGAAATAAATTTAATATTAAATACTGGTAATCTATAACGAGTAAAAGTTAGTGAGAATCTAACACGGTCCCGCCGCTGTATTAGCAGTGATTAAAACTGCTTGAGTCAGAATTTACCAGCAACTCTATGCCTGCGAGAGACAGTATAGGGAAGATATGGCAGTAAATTTTGTCTGTATCCTCCTTATCTGTTTTCAGAGAAGGAGGAGTTTCTATTTTACGACTATATTTAGAGAAGGGTATCAATGAATTAAAATTTGAAAGGAAGTTGAATTTGATGAAGCAAAGCTTAGAAAAAAATACTCTGATGATTGCATTGATAACTGGCAGTGTCATCTGGGGGGGTACATCAGTGTATGCAGAAGAACCGGAACAGGTTTTTACACTTGATCCAATGATAGTAACAGCAACAAGAACTGAAAAAAGAGATTTAGATGTGCCGGCAACGACAAGCATATATACCAGCAAACAACTTGAAGCTACAGGTGCAACAACTGTTGAGGGAGCTTTAAAATATGCGACTGGTATCGTCTATAAATCAGAAACAGCAGGAGATGGCGGCGGTGAATTTTTGATTAGAGGTAAGCGGCGTGGTACCATGGTATTAGTTGATGGAATACCATTAAATGTCAGAACCGGTTATTATGATCTTGACAGAATAAATATTGCAGATGTAGAGCGTATTGAAGTAGTACGTGGTGGTGGTGCCGTGCTTTATGGCAGTGATGCAACTGGTGGTGTTATAAACATTATTACAAAAAATAAAAGAACTAATAGTGTCTCAGCAACAGTAGGTAATTATGGAGTACAAAAATATGCGACATCTTTACAAGCAGGTAAATTAGGGATTGGTGCCAGCTGGAATAAAAAAGGTAATATATACCATACTTCAGAAGGTGATAAATATTTTAATTTTTTAGGCGGTGAAAAAACTATCCTGTCTATGAATTATAAATTTGATGATGCGTGGAGAGTTACTGCCGATTACAATAATTATGATTATAAAAGAAGCTATAATCAAACAAGTACTGGCTTGCCAACTGATAAAAGATTCTTAGATAAAGAAGAATATAAATTTGTACTAAGTTATCATAAAGACGGCTGGAATGCTAATGCTTTTTATCATAAATCCAGTTCTGATACCAAATATCATTATTGGAAAAATAATATAATTTTTAAAGATGCATATTTCTATGGAAATGATGATAAGGTAATGGGTTTAGATGTAACGAAAGAATTTGAAACTAAAAATGATACAGTACTTGTTGGGGTAAAAATGTACAACGAAGGTTATAATTATTATAACTTCTATGATCCTGCCTATAAAAAACAACCTAAACTAGAGTATGACTATGACAGAAATGTATATTCTGTTTTTGCACAGGTAGATCACAAATTTGATAAAAAAAATAATCTGATCCTTGGAGCGAGAGAAACATGGACAGGCAGTAGTCCAGATGGTACTAATTACAGTGAATTTACGCCACAGATTCAGTATTTACATAAAATGACAGATGATTTAAGTGCTTATGCCAGTGTAGGTAAATCTTTTACACTGCCAACATTGACTGATATGTATGGTAAAGATCAGATAATAAAAAATACACAAATCAGACCGGAAGTTGGTATGCATTATGAAACTGGTTTAAAATATATTTCTGGTATTCATTCCTGGAAGTTAGCGCTGTTTAAAAGTGATGTAAAAGATTTTATTACTGGTGCTACTGACGCAGCAACAGGAGAAACATATGCAGTAAATGAGGATACAAAAAATATGGGAATTGAAATTAATTGTGAAATAACTGGTAAAAATGGATTCAGTAGTAATTGGGGCGTATCTTACAGTAATCCTAAATATAAATCTGCAGATGAAGATAATGGTAAGTGGAAAAGAAATTACGGTAGATGGTTGTTAAACGGCGGACTAAATTATCAGCAGGATAAATTTAATGTAAGTCTAAATGGAAGCTTTATGGCAGATCGTGTTTTGCAAAAATATCAGGAAAAGATAAAACCATACTTCTATACAAGCTTAAATGCTGTTTATAAACCAACTAAAAACCATGAAATCTTTTTAAATGTAGATAACCTGTTAAATAGAAGAGATATTACTTCCCATGTTTCTTCACGCTATATTTCCTTGGGTAGGAATTTTGAAATTGGTTATAAAGTTTTGTTCTAAATTTGAAATTGCAGTTTTATAGGAGAAGAAAATGCGCAGTATTATTCTAATAATGGTTTTAATAACAGCAACGCTTACTGGCTGCGGCGTCGTTAAAGACACTGAAGTACCATCCGGCGCTTTCCCAGGTGAATACTATCAGGTAACGGATGATAAAGGCAATGTACTGGAATTTAACAAAAAGCCAACACGTATCTATGCTACTACCCTGAGTATTGAAGAAATACTTGTTGATCTGGTACCATTGAACCGAATCGTCGCGATTTCAGAGCCGGCTGCGGATACTAAAATATCATTAATTGCTGATAAAGCTGCGCATATTTCTGTAAAATTGCCTCAAAAAGCAAGCACAGAAAAAATACTCAGTTTAAAGCCGGATCTTGTTATAGTACAGGAAAATTCTAATGCAGCTTTTATTCAATCGCTAAAAGATGTTGGACTGAAGGTCTATATAACCAAAGTACCAACTACAGTAAAAATGGTACGCAGCAGAATCATCAATCTGGCTGCAGCTGTTGGCGAAAAGCAACAGGGTGGGAAAATTATTAATGAATTAGATAACAAAACAGAAACAGTTAAAAAAGTAATTGGGCAAATACCAAAATCAGAAAAAAAAATTTTGATGGCCTATTCACTGTTGGGGGTTTTTGGCAGTGCAGAAGGATTGTTCCATGATATTTGTATAAGTGCGGGCGTCACCAATGGTGCGGCACTGGCTGGGCTGGTTCGAGGAGAACATCTAAGTAAAGAAAAAATAGTTGAAGTTGATCCAGATATACTTATGTTTTCTGATTACAGTTCCACACAGGAAGGAGATTCAGAACTTTTTAGAAAAGAAGTCCTTGATGATCCGGCACTGCAAAGCATCAAAGCCATCAAAAACAAAAATATCATAATCATCAAAGACCGCTACAGGTATGCGGCATCTCAATATATTGGTGATGCAATTTGTGATATTGCACAAAAAACATATCCAGAGTATTTTGACCAAATAAATAACTGATACAGGTATAATTATGATAAAAAAAACGAATAGAAAGAAAGTTATCCATTGTAATTTAAATGATATTTATATGTCCGTAGCGTTTAATAAGGGTATAGTTGTCGTTCTACATGCACCTAAGTCATGTTCTCACATAGTTTATAATGCACTGCTTGATAGTAGGAGGCGCATCGCTTTACGCTACCATAAAAAATTGCCTGCACTTAATGACAATCTTTTTGTAACGGGAATTTCTGATAAAGAAACTATTTTTGGTGGAGAGAAATTACTGAAAAATACACTGGAAGAGATAATAAAAGAAAAAAATCCAGAGTGTATTATAGTTATTTCTGGTTGTGTAGCTGGAGTTATAGGTGACGATGTTCAATCTGTTTGCACAAATACAGAAGCTTTATCGGGAATTCCCGTAATTCATATTCCTGGAGCTGGATTTATGAGTAATCAACAACAGGAAGGGATATTACTGACGACAAAATTTTTGTACGAAAAATTTGCAGATAATAATATACGAAAAAATAATAAAAGTGCGTTAATTTTTGGAATCAATAAATTGTATTTGCTGCCGCAGGATATAGAGGAAATTAAGCGACTTTACAATTATTTTAATATTGATACGATTATGTTGCCACCAGCCAATATGACACTAAAAGAGATAAAAACTATTGGTAGTGCAGGAATAGTTGGGATAAATGCTATTATTAGCAGTAAACTGGAAGAATATAAAAAATTTGCGGAAAGTTTTGCTGTAAAGCTGAAAATTCCAGCCATTGAATCTAGATTGCCTCTGACAATAAATGAAACTCTGGTGTATTTGCGGGAACTTGGTGAAAAACTAAATATGCAGGAAACCGCTGATTATGCTATTTTATCTGAAATTCGGCGTTTAGAGAAAAAAATTAATGAATTGAGAGTTTATTTATCTGGTAAAAACTGTATTCTTGCGATCAGCCATTCTATAAAATTTTGGAATCCAATGGAATTCCTTCATTTATTGCAAGATGTTGGAATAAAAATAAAATATATTATCTTATTGGAAGAACTTACAGTTAAGGAATGTGAAGAATATAAAATTTTTTTTGCGAAACATAGACTGGATGTAAAAATAATTTATGAAAAGGAAGCATCAATACTCAGTTTTACAGATAGTGTAGTCATTACCACTGATTATCGTGGATTTTTTCAAAGGCAGTACTGTATAAAAAGAAAGCGCATCGGCATTGGCGGAACGATAAGATTACTGGAAAGATTAAATATCTTGTTCCAGGAAAACAGGAGTCTGATGAATGAATAGATTGGGAAATATGCGCCCTTGCACAGGATATTGTCAAATGATTGGAGCAGCTGCTGCTTTATTAAGCATTAAAGGCATACAAGTTATTTTTAACAGTCCACGCTGGTGTGCAGTAATTGGTGAACGCGAGTTAATGAATGCTGTCAAAGATTATCAGGAAAGGCTATTTTGTTCTGAAGCGAGACAAAAAGATATTCTTTATGGGATAGAAGAATCTTTATCAGCCAGTATTGTTGAAGCCATAGCAAATAGAATGCCAAAGCTCCTGGCAATTTTGACCAGCTGTTCAATGAGTTTGATTGGTGACGATATTTTGGGGATATGTAAAAAAAATAAAGTGGACTGCCCAGTTCTAAGTATTGAAGCGGGTGGACTTACAGGCAGCTTTACGCATGGTTATCAGCAAGCGATGCTTGAGCTTCTTAAACAAACTAATTTAAAAAAAACAACTCAAAAAAATAACAAGGTTAATCTTCTTGGAATTTGTACTTGCATGCCTCATTGGCGGGGCGATCTTGAAGAGATAAAAAGAATATTGCTGTTAGCTGGTTATGACATAGGTGTCTCTTTGGGTAGTGATGGATTAGAACTAGCTGATATTAAAAGATTACCGGAAGCTGCGCTAAATGTTGTTCTTATTCCAGAACTTGGACATGAAATTGCTTCATATTTAGAAATGGAATTGGGGCAAAAATATCTGCTGCTTACCTGGCCATATGGATTTAATAATACACTTCAATGGTTACAGCATATTGGTGAAGCTATTGATTGGCCGCCGCAGTTAGAAGAACTAAAAAATGAAATATCCTTAGCAGAAAAGGATATTTTTGATGAATGTTTTTTATTAAAACATAATTTTTTAGATTATAGTTTGCAGCGTATAATCATGACAACTCCATATTCTATCGCTGATAGCTTACGTCAGGCTATAGAAAATAGTGGATATGATATTATTTCAGCTCAAGAATATTATATAAAGACCGATGAAAGTGAAATAATTGATGAAAAAAGAAACTACCATATATGGAATGAAAATATTTCTATCGACAAATTAAAAGCTGATAATTATCAATTACTGCTCGGTACAGAACGTGAAAGAATAGGTTTGGGAGATTTGGACAGAACAATATATTTAAATTTTTCCATGCCATCGAGTAAAATAAAGTCAAAAAATATATTCTTTGCTGGAATCAGAGGCTGGCAAAATTTTATGTATATGTTTAAGGAACAACTTAATACCTTGGAATACATAAAATATCAAAATCAATAATAAAACTGGGTACAATGTTGTACCCAGTTTTTAAATGTCCAGACCCACCAGATAAGAATTGACTCTGTCCTGTAATTTTTGTACTACCTGCTCGCGCACGATACTGTAAACATCTGGATTAAGAGTTATGGTATTAGTACCGGCAAACAACTTGAAATCAGACGTTGAAAAATCAATGAATAAAATCTGTTTAAAGTTCTTTTTTGTTTCCAAGTAAAGTGCAGCAAAATTATATTCAATCAAGCCGTTTTTTTGAGTACAGACTCCAAGGCTGATATTACCCATTTGATCAGAACAGGTATTGAATTTAAACAGAGTAAGTTTAGAATCATTTTCAGGCAAATTTTTTAAAGCGTTAATAGTAGCTTGCGCTAAAAGCAGGGCGTTGTTTTGCAGTAAGCCGTTGATGATTTCCAAGATAGCCTTGTCAGCTGTAAAACTTTCCCCGTGTATTTTATATTGCCAGAAAGCAGTGTTTTGGCTTACCCAGCCTAAATTAAGCAGTACTTCTGAAAATTTACTGTACCAGCCTTTAACGTCATAACGGCCAGCTGCATCTTTAGGATAAGCTTTGTCTGCCGCCAGCTGCGCCAATAAAGTTGAATTCAAAACATCACTTCTTTGCTGTTCGGTTAAATCAGCAGCAAAACTCTGCAGCATTCTATTGTTTATGCAAGCAGCCGAATCAGCGAGCTCCTGCGTATCAGAAGAGCGCCTCGTATGGATGTCCGGCAGTTCTAGAGCATCTATGTAATGGTGAGATGCCCTCAAAAATGCATCTTTAAAAATAGAATCATGGACAAAATCAGACATAGATAAGCCTCCTCTAATTTAAAATAGGCAACCTTAATTATGATACTTCTAATTATAAAATACTGCCAATCAGGTGAAATGTCAATTAAATAACATAATAGTATAAATAGCAATGATTATTGACTGGCGGCTGTAAACAGTTTATAATAGACTACGTGCGTAAAATGATGCAATATAATAAAATATTTAAGGTGCGGGTAAATGATACAGATGCAGAACAATAAACCAGTTTGTACTGAAAATATCCTGCATATTACAAGCGGAGAAATGACTGCAAATTCACTACGAGAGCTGCTTCCTCAGGAAGAAATTCTTCCTTTCAACGAAGCTATGTGCGAAGGAGAAGTCCATATCGAAATATTTACAGATGAATTTTATCGATTGAGGGCAGCAGCTTATGGTGTTGAGTTAGAAGACTATCTGCAAAAGTCTCCAGGAAGTTTTATGCAGAACCGCTTGAAGGATTATCCTGTTTTATATTTATATTTCGACTATGACATGTTCTGTACAGTAAATATAATAACTTTACTGGCGTTTTTGGAACAGTCAGGCTATTCAGGCCGGATAAAATTTCATCTTCTGGAAGCGGATGGGAGTGTTGCCATTCTTGATACATGGCCGGTACTTTTAGGTATTTACGAAAAATGCTATTGCAGAGTTTTACTCAAACGGCAGCGGTTTATAACCGGTAATGAGCTTTTTGATAAAGGAATAGAACTTTACCTTGAGTATAAGAAAAGAAACAATCGGATCATCAGATACATAAAAGCACACAGTATGGAAGAACAAAAACATCTGGTACGAGATCTGGTGCTGAAATTTGCCGATTATGGGTTAACCGATATTGCTGCGGCTAGATTTATTACAGCTTGTCGGGATGAAAAACGGTAGTATTAAATTTATTATAAACAAAAATTAAGGAGTGTTGTAAACGATGAAAAAACAAATTATGACCTTTATTTTGACGGTTGTCATGGCTTTGGGGATCTGCGGTGCAGTATCGGCAGCAGAAGCTGGTAATGTTGTAGGGTATGTAAACGTTCAGCAAGTATTCCAAAGCTATCCTGATATTAAAACTACCATGAGCGCCGTTGATCTGGAACGCCAAAAAGCGCAGCAGGAATTTGAAAGTAAAGCAGCTTCTTTAGATGACAGCGGCAAGCAGGCCTTGGGTGAAAAACTTTCGCAGCAGGTGGCAAAACGTGAACAAGATCTGATGGGACCGATTCAGAAAAAAGTTCAGAAAGCCATTGCAACTGTAGCCAAACGTGCCGGTATCAACAGCGTTGTTGACAGCAGCGCAATGTTATATGGCGGGAAGGATTTGACTGGGGATGTAATCGCTGAAGTTTTAAAATAAAATATGGAATACTTTCATAACCCGCGCAAGATATCTTGTGCGGGTTATTTTTATGCAATAAAAGAATTTCCAACAAAGAAAATTAAATAATAAATATAAATAAAAGATTGCATTGTAGAATTATTTGTAGTATACTTGCAAAATAAATGCATATTGATATTATCAGGTGACGCAGGTCTTAATAGAGAAGCTGGGTGCAAAGCCCGCACGATCCCGTCGCTGTAAAAGTGAGTTCGTCCAAAATATGCCACTGGTATTTGTCTGGGAAGGCTTGGATGAATGATGAACTTGAGTCAGAAGAACTGCCTGATAATTACTTTACTACTGCGTGAGACAGTTAGGTAATGTTGTTGGCTTCTTTTATTTTTAATTAAGCTGTTTAATACCTTTTGCCTTAGCGCAGAAGGTATTTTTATTTTTGGGGGATTGCAAGTAAAGGTAAATAATGTGCGGTCATAAAGAATGAGTACAGGAAACGCCTTTATTTCAATAATAAAAATGTAGTGAAAGGAAGTTGAGTATGCTAAAAAAGAATTTGAGCAAAAGTGCACTGGTAGTGGCGCTTCTAACTACCACTGTCATCTGGAGGGGCACTACAGCATATGCTGAAGATCCAAATCAGGCTTTTACGCTCGATCCGATGATCGTAACTGCCCAAAGAACAGAAACCAGAGACCTGGACACACCGGCAACTACTAATATCATTACCGAACAAAATATTAAAGAAGCCGGCTATAAGAACGTTTTTGATGCAATAGAGCATCAAGTAGGATTAACAAGCACCGGTTACGGTGATGCCGGTCAAGATTTTGGTTTCAGTTCGGGCCGTACCGTTATTCGCGGCTACGACCGTGGTACCCTGGTCATGGTAGACGGTATCCCCATGAACCTGAAAAACTATAATTCCTTAGACGGTATACCCATAGATATGGTGCAGCAAATAGAAATCATTAAAGGTGCTGCCGGAACCCTGTATGGAAGTGAAGCTATGGGCGGCGTAGTAAACGTCATCACCAAACGTCCAGGAGGCAAAACTCAGGTCAAAGTAAAAGGCACTGTAGGCAACTATTATAAAGATTACGGCGTTACCTATGCGGGCGAAAAACTTATCGTAACCGCATCTAAAGAATATTCTAACAAGCTTACCCACAGCAATGCTTATCCGGAAGGCTCGTCTACCGACTGGTGGGTGGGCAAAGGGCAGAAAAACAGAGCAGGGATCTCCGCCGCGCTGACAGATGAGATCGGTTTTACTTTTATCTATCAGGACGGCAATATTACTCGTGGCAGTAATAATGATGCCAAAAAAGTAGGCTCAGTCTATAAAAAATATAATTATCGTTATGACGATAAACGTATTACTACAGGACTGACCTACAATGGCAAATATAACGGCATCAAAGCCCTGGTAGGTTATAACTACCGCCGTACTGAAGGCTACGACTTTGCCGCAGCAACACCGGGTCCTGTAAGCTCATCAGCCGATTTATCAAGCTATATCGGCGACGTGCAAAAGACTTGGAATCTGGGTAAAAACACCCTCATAACCGGCTATAGCCTAAGACGTGAAAACTATGAAAATCTGGTCACCAAAGCCAATAAAGCTCATAGAACCAGTAATGCCATCTACCTTTCGTATAACAACGTGTTCAGCGATAAATTCAGCGCTACCCTGGGGTTACGCGGAGAAATAATCGACGACCCGGTAAAAAGCGAAAATATACTGAACCCGCAGTTCCAAACCCTATATAAAATAAACGATACTACCTCGTGGTATATAAACATCGGCAAAGCCTTCCAAATGCCAACAGTAGATTCGTACTATGGCAAAAAAGCCGCTGCCGGTACATTAAAGCCTGAAGAAGGCTGGACCTATGAAACAGGTATCAAAAAAATCTACGACAACAAAAGTATCAAGCTTGCAGTCTTCCATATGGATTTTGAAAATAAAATAGGCTGGAGTGATAAAGACCCAGGTACCGGTGAACAGTACGCCATCAACAAAGGCGACTTTAGAAACACTGGTATCGAAGCAGAATTTACCCATAATGTAAATGATAAATGGCGCTATTCCTTAGGGATTGGCTATGGCAACCCCGAGGTAAAAGATCCCTCAGCCGCCAATCCAAAATGGGTGCAGGATGACGGCAGGATAGATGCATCGGCTTCGGTGTTTTATTCTATCAGCAAGCTGACAAGCGGTCTTACCTATAAATATTTGGGTGACCGTGAATATTACGGCGGGCATGACGTACCGTCAAGAAGCCGACTGACCTGGAATACCTCGTATGATTTGACTAAGAATGATAACATAACCCTGACGATGAATAACCTGCTTGACAAGGATAACTATTCCAACAGATATGGCAACCTTGATTTACCATATAACTGGAAAATAACCTATACCAGAACCTTTTAACAAAAGCAGCAGGCAGTGCACAAGCACTGCCTGCTGCTTTTATAATGACAATTGATGTGTAAATGCCAAAGTAATTAATTATATGATAGTAAAGATAGTAAAAATTAAAAAAATGATATAATTTTAGATGCTATAAAATCAATAAAAATAGAAAACTCTAAGTAGCAGAATAAAAAGTGCTGTTTAGTGTTTTCTTAAAAGTTGAATAAAGACAGTGTACAACTATTGTACACTGTCTTTCATATATTCTACCTGTATACATATTTGTGATATTTCTTCTGAATTTGTTGTAGCAGACCAATAATTTCTAATAGGAAATACAAAAACATCGCTGCAAATACTAAGTTTATTGATGTTAATGAAGTTTTTAATGTTTAATTTGATATCATCATCAATAAGACCGTAATGACAATTGCAATATAGAGAAAGGTAAAGACCACTTTCTTTTTTTAGAATATCTGTATCTTTGTTTGTATTCATATCTACAGTTTGTATAAAAATATTATATTTGGATAATTTCTGACATTGGATAAATTCGTCTTTATTAAGTTGAAAGCCAATGACACAATCCTCTAATAGTTTAGACCTTAAGTGGGGAAGCATATATTCAGCAATTTTTAAAATACGTTTTTTGGGGGTTATTGATAATGGGATATCGGCACTTCTATAATATAGTTCTTCACTTTGTTCCGATAACATTATCTGATTGAGCCGGATACTTTCTATTTTTTCTAATCGCATCAATCGTTTGGCTAAAGCAGATTCGTACTGCTGTAGCTGTTTTATTTTATCTTGATATTCATGTAATTTTAAAGTATATATTTTTTTCAAATCATGAAGATTTTTATTTTTAAGATAGAACATAATATCTTGCAATGGTATGTCTAATTTACGCATTGTTATCAATATTTCCAAAGAGAAATATTGCGATAACGAATAATAACGATATCCATTATCGTCAACAAAGCTTGGTGAGAAAATATTATTTTTATCATAATAGAGAAGGATTTGCTTAGAAATACCAGTAAGCTTAGCAAGTTCTCCAGGAGTGAAATAATCTTTTACCGTGTTTTTCATAAAATCACCTTGACACTATAAGCATTATATACTTTATCATTTAAAGAGTAATACAGTAATTATAACTATTTGAACAAAATATCAAAAAAGAAAAAATATGCATATTAGTGACTAATATGATTTTACTGTATTATACATTAAATAGCAAGGAGTTAGAGCTGATGATGAAAAGAATGTTAAAAAATCACCTTTTAAGTAGTGTAGTTATTCTGAGTTCTGTCTTGTGGGGGGGCACAGCGTTTGCTGACAATGTACGAAATAATATTGAAAGCTTTGAATTAGATCCAGTGTTAGTTACCGCTACTCGTTATGAAACCCGTGACCTTGAAATTCCTGCTGCAACCGAAATTTTCGATCAGAAAAAAATTGAAAAATTAGGTGCTAACAACGTTATGGAAGTAGTACGCAATATTCCTGGATTTACCCTAACTGCTTCACCAACAGGTAATACATACGTTGGATTTAGAGGCGTATCTAAAGATAACGTTGCGATATTGGTAAATGGCATTCCTCTCAATCAAGACGGAAACTACGACCTTGAATCTATTTCTACTGATATTATTGACAGAATAGAAGTAGTAAAAGGCGGCTCGGCAGTATTATATGGATCTAATGCCAGTGCTGGCGTAATAAATATCATCACCAATAAAAAACAAGGAACAAACAAAGTTTTGATAGGTTGGGGAGATAAAAATAAATTTAAAGGGGCAGTCAATGTCGCTACAGATAAATTGCAAGTCAGCTATAGCAGGCAACAATCAAAAGGCCGCGGAAAAGTTTATCAATCGAGTCCGACAAGCTTTTATATGGGTGACAATCTTGAAAAAGACAGTTTAAATTTGCAATATAATATAACTGACAACTTACTGTTGCAATATATGTATAGCAAAAAAATATCAGACTGTTCCAGAATAAATAATGGTCAATATGCACCGGGGTTTCACAGCGATATCCAATATCACTTTGGACAGATGCGCTATAGCAATAATGACATGTCAGCAGCTGTGTATATGCGCAGTAGAGACTGGAAATATAATACGACAACGCACCAGAAGGGACACAATATAGGTGCTGATATTCAAAATAAATGGTTGATTGGTAAAGTAGGGATAACTGCTGGCGCTAATTACGAAAATGAAAATACTAAAAATACTGTTGGTACTGATAGCGCAAAACGTGATAGCGGAGCCGTATTTTTTATGACAGAAACACAAATAGGCGCTAAGACGAAAATGTTTTTAGGCGCTCGTGAAGCGTATGTAGAAGAATCAGGAAGTAAATTCTGTCCCCAGTTTCAACTTTTGCAAAACATCGGAGAAAATGAAAATATTTATTTGAATATTAACAAATCAATGCGTGCGCCTAATATCAACGAACAATGGGGCACTGCAACTCAACTAATGAATCCTGACTTAAAAGCAGAAAGTGGTTGGAATTATGAACTAGGTTGGAAAAAGAAAATTACCGATAATGATTTGTTAAAATTAAATATTTTTCATATGGATATAGATGACAGAATATATAGAGCTAAAGATTCTACCAGTGGTTTAAACATCTATAAAAATGCAGAAAAATATCGCAACACCGGTGTGGAATTAAGCTATGAAAAAGCACTTAGTAAAAAATTTAGCTACAATTTAGGAATGTCATACGCAAATCCACAACAGAAAACAATCACCAGTAGTGAATGGGAACGTACTGACTTTAAATTTGGACTAAATGCAGGCATTGGTTATCAACTTGATAAAAATTCTGCTAATATTTTTGCCAACTATATGACTGGCCGTGTAAACGGTACAAAACCAATGTTGGACATTAATATGAACGTCTCTCATAAACTTACAGATAAAGACGTTCTAAAATTAACAATTTACAATTTACTCAATCGAGATGATATCAGAACAGGTTCATCCAGCGGTACATCAGGAGCCCTATTAGAAGAACGTAACTGGATGCTTACTTATGAACGTACATTTTAAGTAAAGGAGATGGTCGACGATGATAAGATATTTAATGTGCATACTACTGCTGCTATCCGTGGTTATAAGTGGCTGCGGTAAGACTGATAAAATTACTGAAACTGCAGCAGAAACCCAAAATTATACAGTGCATGATATCAGAGGCAAAAAAATTACCTTTGCTAAAAAACCAGAACGAATTGCCAGCAGCTTTGTCTATGCAGACGAAATATTATTGGATCTCGTCGACCATCAAAAAATAGTTGGGCTTAGTAAATGGGTACACGATCCTGGACTGTCGATGGGGCATAAACAAGCAGAAGATGTTCCAGGCATTGTAGAAAATAATCTTGAATCTGTAATAGCCTTGAAACCAGACCTGTTTTTTATTGCCGACACGGCGAAGAAAGAATACATCGACAGTTTAGAAGATGCAGGGATAAAAGTATATGTCTTTAAATATATCTCAAGACTTGATGAGATACCGGATTTGGTAAAAAGCATTGGAGAGGCAGTAGGTGAAAAAGAAAAAGCAGAAACACTAATAAAGACGATGAATATTAAAATAAACGCTGTTAAAACAAAAGTTGCCGCAATACCGCAAAAACAACGTAAAACGGGTCTGTTATTTTTGCGCTTTGGTGCTATTGGCGGGGCTGGCTGTATATATAATGACATTCTTAGCACAGCAGGAATAGAAGACTGCTATCAACAAGCGCGTCCTGCTGCACAAGAATACACAGGTACAAGTCGGATCCTCAGTAAAGAAGAAGTCTTAAAAACAAACCCTGAATTTTTGCTGATAGGTTCGTGGTCACAAGGTGGAGCCTATCAAAACAGCAAAGACCAACTTGAAGAAATATATAGTGACCCTGCTTATGTTGGGATAACAGCAATAAAAAAACGTCAAGCAATAATAATTCCTCAAAGCTATGTAAACTGTCTTTCGCATAATGTAGCTAAAAGCATAGAGCTATTACATACAGTAGTTTATGAAAATGCAAACGGAGCATAAAAATGATTAGAAATTCAGAAAGAAAAAAAGTAATCCATTGCAATTTAATGAGTGTTTTTTTAGCAGCAGCTTATAATCCTAAGGCTGCTGTAGTTTTTCATGCACCTAAATCCTGCTCGCATATTGCCTATAATGCTTTTTGGGAAATGCGTCGGAAAATAGAAAATCAAAAAAATTTAAAAACAGAACATGATTGTAGTAATTTGTTCGTAACTGGACTTGCTGATAAAGAAGCTATTTTTGGTGGGGAAAAAATCTTAAAAGAATGTCTGTTGGACGTTGTGGCAGAACAAAAACCGGAATACATTATAGTGGCAGCTGGCTGCGCTGCCGGAGTGATAGGAGACGATGTAGCAGCTATTTGTCAGGAAGCAGAACAAACAACAGGAGTGCCGGTCTTGTATGTCGAAGGATCAGGTTTTATGAACCAAAAAGCAGTAGATGGAGTGCTATCTATAACTAAAGCCATATGCCAGCGCTTTGTATACCCACTGCTAAAAAAGACTAAGGATCCTGCAAGTATAGCGGTTGTGGGCATGAACAGTATTTTTAGCCCAACCAAAGAAAGTCAGGAAATAAACAGACTACTGGGACTATTTGGTTTTACAAAAATATATTACCCACCTGGCGGCATGTCTTTAGAACAATTTAAAGATATGGCATCTGTATCAGCAATTACCGCTATAAGCTTTTTGCCCAAAACACTGGTAGAAGTTGAAAAATTTGCTCAACAGTTTGCCGAAAAAAGAGAGATAGACTATATAAAATTAAAAATACCTAATACTATGGATGCCGTCTATGAATGGCTGCAAACAATTGGAACAGTATTGAATAGAACAACTGAGGCAGAAAAGTTAGAAGAACTGGAAAAACAAAGCTATAATAAATTTTTACAACAAATTACTACTCATATTTCAAATAAAAACTATATTTTTGCTATAAGCCTGCCGCAAAGATATTTCGACCCTTTAGAAATAATAAAAATGTTGGATGAAGCAGGGATGCAATTGCAGGGAATAGTGTTTTGTGAAGAATTAACCAAACAAGAACAACAAGCCCATTATGAATCGCTTAAAGAAAAAGTACAGACAGAGTTTTATTCTGAAGCAGAGTTACAAAAGCTTACGGCAGATATTCTGCTGACCACTACTCCTAAAAAGTGTTTACTGCCACAATATTGCATCACATTTAGACGTATTGGCAGAAGTGGGGTTGAAAATTTTTTACTAAAACTGGCTGAAACTTTAAACGACAAAAGGAAATTGGTTTATGAAAAATAATGAAAAACTAAAAAAATGGCAGCCCTGTCAAGGATACTGCCAAATGACCGGAGCAGCATCAGCGTTTTTAAGTATTACAGACAGTAAAGTCATTATGAATTGTCCGCGTTGGTGCGCTGTTTTGGCAGAACGGGAACTGGCAACGGCCGTAAAAGAATATGAAGAAAGACTTTTTTGTTCAGAAGTTTTGGAACCAGATCTTTTGTATGGTGTCAGTGATAAATTACAGCTGGCTGTAAAAGAAGCCTGCGCCGATCAGAAAAAATCATTTTTAGCAGTACTTACAAGCTGTTCACTTAGCCTTATTGGCGATGATATACAAGGAGTTTGTAAAAGCATAACGGCAAATTGTCCGGTTATCGCACTGGATGCAGGAGGATTAAGCGGCGAATATTGGCAGGGCTGGAGCAATGCTTTAACAGCACTATTATCCGATATGAAATTGCAGCAGACAATGCCAGAAGCAGCAACGGTAAATATTATCGGCTGTAGTACCTGTTATCCTAACTGGGAAGGAGATATGCTTGAATTGTATCGTATGCTAAACAGTATAGGAATAAAAGTTAATCTTTGCCTACTTACAAACGGTACGCAGCTGCAAGAACTGCAAAAAATTGGACAAGCAGCGTTAAACGTGGTTATCAACAAAGAACTGGGTAAGCCGGTTGCTGAATGGTTATTTAAAAATCTAAATCAACAATATATTATCGCTGATATACCATATGGTTTTACTGCAAGCATAAACTGGCTTAAAAAAATTGCAACTGCATTGAAGATAGAAACAAATATAGAAGCATTAGAGCATGAGATAGCAGCAGCGCGTGAAAATATTTTTGACAGCTTCTCAGCCCTGTGTGATATTGACAACAGCTGGTCACTCAAAAGGCTGGTCATATCTGCTGGCAGTAGTTGTGCCCATAGCCTGGCGGCAGTAATAAAAAAGGATTTGTCGATGGTAGAACAATGTTTTGTCCGCATAAATGGACCCAATGAAGAAAACAGAAATTGTAATTATCAACGCTGGCAATATGCCGGCGACCTGCCCAAACTTAATGAAAATGAATATCAGATACTCTGCGGAACAGACAGAGAACGTAGTGAAATAGGAAATATCAGTCAGACGATTTATATAAACAGCGTTATGCCTGCCGAAAAAATCAGCGTTCCCAGTGCCACATATGCAGGCATACGAGGTTGGACACACTTTATGCAAACAGTTTTTAGGCAGTTAAGATTATTCATTTATCTAAAAAAGGAGTCAATATGAAAAAAATAGCATTTTACGGTAAAGGTGGCATAGGCAAATCTACAACTGCCGCTAATGTTTCGGCAGCTTTAAGCACGGCTGGGCATAAAGTTTGCCAGATAGGTTGCGATCCTAAAAACGACTCAACCAGATTGCTTTTAGGACATATCTGCAAAAATACTGTGCTGGATATGGTACGGATAAAAGATGAAATAAACTTGGAAGATATAGTGCATTATGGTTTTAACGGAATAAAATGCGTTGAAGCCGGAGGCCCCGAACCAGGAGTTGGCTGCGCCGGACGAGGTATAATAGTTGCTTTGGAAAAATTACAGGAGCTTGATGCAGCAGCCGACGAAGATATAATACTATACGACGTACTAGGTGATGTTGTATGTGGAGGCTTCGCAGTACCAATCAGAGAAGGATATGCAACAGATATCTATATTGTTTCGTCTGGCGAGTTGATGTCATTATACGCAGCCAACAATATCGCTAAAGGGATCAGACGTTTTGCAGGACGAGGAGAGGTAAAACTGGCAGGAATAATTGGGAATGGACGTAATGTACCTAACGAAGAAAATTTGCTTCGCACTTTTGCTGAAAAAATAAACACGCGGATAGTTGCTTTTATTCCACGTGATAAAATTGTCAATCTGGCAGAAATAAATAGAAAAACAGTTATCGAATGGGATCCTACGTCAAAACAAGCACAGGTATATGCTGCTTTGGCAACTGAAATTTTCCATAATACCCAATTATCTATTCCTAAACCATTATCCTTTGAGGAACTAGAAGACCTTATAGCATTTTTTGGAATTAATAATTAAATAATAAACGGTACAAAGTTGCTTTGTACCGTTTATTATTTTTAACTCAAAAGAGATTTGTGAATTGAAAATATACTGTATACTTTCTTAAAAAATAGATTGACATATGCAAAAGTAAGTTGTATGATTTAAATACCAAAAAGAAATAGTAATAGTTATCAGGTGCGAATAATCGCATGATAAGCGGTGCAATTCCGCTGCGCTCCCGGCGCTGTAAGGGTTTATGCCCAAGCCAGCAATCAGCCTGATACTCTAGCCGCTGCGAGAGACAGAGAGTTAGAAAAACTGGTATACGCTTGTTATGCAAGTTTTTCTGCCTCCCTGTATCAGCAGGGAGGCAGTTCTTATTTCCAGCAGGTTTAGTCATAGCCTGCAAACTCCACTCAACTCAGACCTTTGAGCGTGGTGCCGCTGGGGTGGCGGCACCAATGCTTGCGGTCAAAAGTGCTGGAGCGATAATGACATGTACATTGAAAACAAAAATGAAAAATTAGAACTGGGTACTTGTGGGATTAATGATCCTTGGTTTTATAGGGAAGTCCGGTGTGAATCCGGCGCTGTCACGCAACTGTATTAGGGAGCTTCAGCATCGCAGTCCTGTCACAAAGGGATGCTGGGGTAATGATCTTGAGTCAGAGTGCTGACTGGTTCTATCTTTTGAACAGCCTGCGTAGACGGACTGGGAGAAAATTTTGCAGAGATGTTTAAGTCTGATATTTGGTCAGGTAAATATTTCTGCGGACGCTATAACTATGCGCTGAAACCAGCAGCGCGGAAATTTTAGTATTTTCGACCAGAAAAGCGGAGCAGGCTGTTTTGTAAAAAAACAGACGCTGCACTTTCACCGAATGGACTGGTAGAAAATGCGGCGTTATTTTTTAAAAGAGTGTCCGAATTTTACAGCGGCAGGCAAAAATGCGAGTAGTGACGTATGCTTACATGCTGCTGTAAAATGACAGTTTCTAAACGATGATCATGTTTAGAAACAACGAAATGGGAATGCTGAAAATTTTTAAGTTGGAGTGGAGGATTTGATGATGAAGAAGTTGAGAAAAGAGCAAAGACACAAGATTTTACCGGCGGCTATTGCCTTATCGTTAGGCGTAATCACCCCATTTGCCCCCCCCCAGTATACATTTGCGGCGGAAACCCTAAGCAGCAATGCCGTACAATACTATGATAATAATGCTGCCAATAATAATAAGGTTGGCGGACAAGATTCATTTATTAATTTTTCTGATTCTAGTATAGTACAAAATAATATTGTTAATGCATATAAAACTATTGGGCTTGATCCTGCTGGTGCCAATAAAGGATTGACCAATAGTAATGTAAAAGCAAGTTTCTCACAAAGCTCATGGAATAGCATTTTATATCGTACGCTGATGAAAACAAGCTCTGTTCCTGAGGGTGCAAATGCACTTGCAATTAAAATAAGAGATGCTGACAGCGGCGCTTATTATTATAAAGTTCTTGGAGTTGGAGCTACTAGTAAGGACTGTTTAGCGATAACCGGAGCTCAAATGATGAATTTTTTAAATGAAAATACTGGAATGACGACTGTTGAGGCTCAAGAAGAGCTGTATGGATATATTGAAAATAAGAATGAAACGAAGATACAAGAGTGGATGACAAAATACCTGCCAAGTATGTGTTATATTCAGTTGAGTGATGCTGAGTTAGCTGAGGTAAAAGATGCGATTAATAATACTACTGCTTCCAATGTATTAGATTATATGAATGATTCGAGTCTTAATTTTGATTCGCCAGATATTATAGAGAGTATACAAACAAGCTTTAAGTTAGGTACGGGAGATTTTTTTTCTGGAGGCAGCAAAAGCTATACCTATGACCAAAAGTCAGTAGCGGCTGGTGAAAGGTGGACACCGCTGGACAGAGCTGTAACTATTAGCAGTACTTTGAATGGCGATTATTCACCGGGTGACGCAAATTGGATAACTGAAGATGGCAAAACAGCAACAGGTGCGAGTGATCCGGATGTTGATTCTTATTTTACTAATAATACACAGCTGGATAATGATTATGAATCGGACAGTCCTAAACCCATAGAGAATGTTCCTACGACTGTCATATCAGTTGGTGAATTAACTACAGAATCTGGCAGTGTAATTGATTTGAGCTATCTTAATACTAACAGTATTGATGGGCAAGCTCCGTATGTGCTGCAGGGCGCTGACAGCAGCGGAAATGCTAATACGATTAATGTTGAATATATAAGTGATACATCACAAGGAACCATTGCTACTAATAAGGTCAAAATAAACAGAAGCTTGTTTGTAAATGATGCGAAGCTGGCGGATAATACTACCTTCAGGCTTGGCGTATATCAAAATTATGAACCGGCTAGTACCTCAGTACGTGGTAATGACAATGTATACCTTACAAACGCCGTCAAAAATAATGGCAGTGATAATGCTAAAAATAATCTCTATATTCAGCTCGGTTATGTACCAGAAGCTAGCGGTACTTCGCTTTTCGGTGAATGGAAAAATCCGAATGAAGTAACGAATCTACTTGGAAATATTACTGTTTCTAATGTTTTAATCGGTATTTATAATGGCGCTGATAATTTTGAAGTAACAGGTCAAACCAGTTTGGCAGACGGTATTTTCAGTGTTTATGAAATCACGCCGGAAGTAGGCAAATATGAAAATTATTTTAAAACTGCGGATAGCAAGGCCATAACTGATGATAAGGGGAATATCATTGGTTATGATAATTTGCAGGGTACAGTGTGGTATTTAAAAGGTTATACTTATGCTGATACGGGTGAAATGGCGGAAAGCGGCAAAAGCGTTTCCGAAAACAGTACGGTGCAGAATAATTTTGTCAAAGCCAATAACCTCAGCCTGTTCCGCCGTTTCGACAGCCTGCATGTCAGCAATCTGAACCTGTCGGAAACAGGCGGCAGAGGGCCAGGTGATACCGATAGTGCTTTAGCAGGCGAGCTGCGCGAGAATTTATGGGCCGATGTCTGGCACGGTAAATTTGACGCCAAGGCCGCCTATACCCGGAATACCAATCAGTCTTATAACGGCTTTCAAGTAGGTTACGACAAGCTGTTGAGCAAAAAATTCTATGGCGGCAAGATATATACCGGTTTTTATGCCAGCAAGATCGACGGCAAAAGTACGACTTTTGCAGGCAGTGGCGAGCAGGACAGCTACGGGTTAGGCGTTTACAGCAGCTGGGTGGGCGACAAAGGGCACTTTATCGACCTGGGGGTCAATGCCTTTAAACTTAAAAATGATTATCATTTTACCGGTAATACAGGCAACGGCAGCATCGGTAAGGTCAAAGGCGAGAACAGCACCTGGGCTTACGGTATCGGTGCTCAGTACGGCAAGCGCAACCAGCTGGCAGCAAACTGGTTCTGGGAACCTTCCGTATCTTTGTATGTCGGTCATGTGGACGAAAGTAATTATAGTCTGAGCAATGGATTGGGCGTACACGAGCAGGGTTACGATACTGCCATTGGCAAGCTGGGGCTGAAAGCCGGTAAAAATATTGGTGAAAAAGGTAATGTTTATGCTGGTGTCAGTTGGGGGCACGAATTTGCCGGTGGGCAAAAATTGCACCAGAGCTACGGTACACAAAGCCGTCTGATTGAAACTGTGGGCGGCAATGACAGTTGGTGGGAATGGAACATTGGCGGCAAGGTTAAGGTTTCTTCAAATGGGACCTTTAATCTTGACTTTGTTAAGACTACCGGCAGCGACGTAGGCAACGAATGGAGCATCAACGGCGGGTTAAATTTCAGCTGGGGCGGTTTTGAAAGCGGCGGCAGCAAAGCGGCTAAAGTAAACGCTTCAGGCGGGGAGCCGTCTGTAAGCGGCGGCTTTGCCAAAGCTAATGCGCCCACCGTGGTGGTAGGGCAGGCATCCAAGGTCGGCAACGTGCAGTTGCCGCAGATGCAGCAGTCGCAGCAGAGTGTTACTGTCGAAAGCGGCAGCGCTGACAGCCAGAATGTTTATGATATGGGTGAAGCCAATAGCCGCGTAGTTAGCGATGATACTGGCAGCGTCAGCGGCACAGTCACCGGCGGCATGGGTGAATTTGAGCTGGGCGGGCTGACTGTTGAAGCTAAACGTCCCGACTGGGAAAAGAATCTCAGCCCCGGTCAGGTAAGCGTTATTTATCCGGCACAATTCGAGGGTGAGCAGAAGAACCTGCCCGAACTGCTGGACAGAGTGCCTGGCTTATTTGTGCAGCGGCTTAATGGCGTCGGACATTATACTGTAGCGCGTGTACGTGGATCAACGGCTGCGCAGGTCAGTGTGTTTGTAGACGGCGTGCAGATGAACCTGGCCGGCGATGCGGCAGTCAATCTGTCGGCGATCCCGGCTGATAATATCGAACGTATCGAAGTCTACCGTGGCTATGTTCCGGCCCGCTTCAGCGGTGCGCCACTAGGCGGTGTTATCAATATCATCACCAAAAAGCCTAATGAGGGGCACGGGCATATCACCCAGGGGATCAAATCCTATGGCGGCTACAGCAGTACCTATGAATACAGCATGCCTTTGGGCAGCGGCAGTTTGCTGGCTACCTATGCCCGCGATATCTGGCAGGGTGATTTTGATTATATTTGGCCGCATAGCAGTAATACCCAAAATAATGTACTTGCAGGCACTTACAAACGCCAAAGTAACGGTTATCAGAATAATAATGCCATGCTTAAATGGCAGGATGATCACTGGACAGTTAAAGGTGTTTGGAAAAAGATGCATGAAGGGCTTGCAAGGGCAGTAAATAGAACCTATGTAATTCCTTATTTAAATTCCGGCTATTTCGATGCTGATATGGATATTGATTATAAAGAATTTTTGATCGGGCGTCGTGATACGTTTGGCAACCTTGATCTGGGGTGGCATATTGCCTATCTGGATAGCAAAAAAACTTATACTAATATAGGCGGTTACAGGCAAATAGAGGATACAAAAAATGGAATAATAACAGGTAGTCCTTTTGCCAAAAGGGATGAGGACGATTATTTGCCGGGTGAATTATGGGGGACCTGGCGTTCTAAAAAATGGAACGGCAATTTGAATGCGGCGATGAAGCTGGGCAGCAACCATTTGCTGGAATTCAATGCGGATTATACTCGTGAGACTATGGATGCTAATGGCAACAGATGGGATCTTACGCAGGAACAAATTGATAGTCAAACTGGTGTTAATAGAACCGTTAGAAAAATGCTTTCCAAATATAATAACCGTGAATATCATTTGACCTTGCAAGACACTATTACCCTCAATGATGATGGCGATTTTAAGCTGACGCCGATCCTGCGTGCCGATAAAGTAGAGATGGAAGGACTTGGTGATTTGGGCGATGCTGATAGCCGCTGGATGTATTCAGGCGGCGTGGCGCTGCAGAAACAGCTCAATGACCACTGGAGCTTTAAATCTACCTGGGGTACTTATAACAGGCATCCCAACTTCTACGAAATCTTTGGTGACGGCGGCTTTGTTGGGCAAAACTATGTCTTTACTGTTGCCAGTAAAGGCGGGAATATTGATAATGGCTTATGGGAAACAGGCAGTCAGTTCGATTTCAGCCTGAACTGGCAGGGCAAGCTGGCCGGGGCTGATACGGATACGATCCTTACCTGGTATCAGCGCAAAGCAAATAATCAGCTGGTACTGTGGACACCGCGTGGCGGAGATGGACTAAGTTGTTATTGCCCGACGGGTAATATTGAAACATATGGTCTTGAACTGGCCCATAATATGAAATGGCAGCGCTTGAACCTGGCTTTGGCAGCAACCTGGCAGAAAAGTAAAGAAGTGGGTAACGGCTTGGGTTATAACTATAACTGGGCGCAAGGCGGAGCATCTTTTGTACCTGAATGGGTCGTCAGCGCCAGAGTTGATTATCTGTTCCCCGGTGACAAACTGAACGTTTTCGGAGAATACCGTTATACCGATCAGGAGATCTTGCGTGGTACTGATTCTGGCGATGCCGATGCAATAGACGTGCGCGATTCTTATTCGATCGTTGATTTGGGAGTCAAATATAAATTTGATAAAAAATGGCGTTTAAGCGCCGGCGTCAATGATGTTTTTGACAAAGGTAAGGAAGTTTTCATTACTACCGGTATGTTTTATGGACCTAAGACGGCTTCTTTCTATCCGTTGGCCGGCCGTATGTATTACACAACGCTGGAATACAGCTTCTAAATTTTATTATAAGGCAGAGGCAGCACGGTGATGCTGACCTGATTTATATAAATGCTGTTTGAATACAGACAGTAATGAATGGCAGCAGGAACAGACTGCAGATAAGTTAACTTTAAGGAGGTTGTGAAAATGGCAAGTGAAAAATTAGCAGCAGGATTAGTAAACAGCGGGTATAGCGTCGGCTGGGTAGGCGCTTGTACTGTTGGAGTGACGGCTACGGAAACAGCTGTTACTCAAATCATTTCCGGTACCAATATGACTACTGACCCGCGTGTTTTGCCAATCAGTATTACCGGTACTTTGCGTACTTTGGTCAACAGCTATGATTACAGCGGCGTCGGCGAGTTGGGGCAGTCTGGCAGAGGTTTGTATGGTATTTACGATCCTTCCAACTGGTCGCAGAAGCAAACAGCTCAATGTAATGCGACTTCGCCTGTTACTGGCGTGCAGCAATGGTCTACTACCAATCCTTATGGTATTGTTGTCTATGACGACGTTATGTATATGATTGCTAACGACTGCGATCCTACTACCCGTAAATGCTATATTTACAAATATAACATGGCGGCGGATGCTTTTAGTGAGACTGGTTATGCTTATGAATTTACGCCGGATATTGATGGCGATACTACGCAATGGAAAGGCGCTGGCTATGGCCTTGATTTGCAAATCAGCGGCAGTTCTGCTTATCTGATTGCAGTTTTCGGACGCTTTACTAACAGCGGTTGGACATACACCTTTGGCGAGTCAGCTATTGTTAAGATCCCGCTTGCTGGCACTGGTACTGCCGAAATGGATTTGGCTGGAAATAATGTAACCGGTGTAGTTGTTAACGGAGATTATGCTTATGTAACTTCTGTTGGCGGCGCACAGCAGGCCAATGGCAATCCTGCGTCGAAACTGGAAGTGTTTGATATTTCTGGTACTGCTCCATCTTTTCTAGCAGAAATTGATGTTAGTGCTATCCCCAATAGTTTTGGCGGTGATTTTGTTGATGTAGCTTTTGTTAATAACAAAGCTTATGTGTTGGCAGCTCATTATAATACTGCGTATTCTCAGTATAGCTATATTGTTATCCAAACTACTGAGGCTGACTTGCAGGCTGGCGGGTTTGGCACTGGCGCTAAATATAAGACTGCTACAGTTTCTCCTGCTTCACCATGTTTTGCTTTACTGCCGGGCGAAGGCAACGACCTGTATCTGGTTGACGGCGTGAAGTTCCAAAGCATTGATACTTCTTTAGATATTGATGCTGCAGGTGCTTTGAGTACGGTTAAATCTGCAGGCGACTTTGCAAATGGGACTGCGACTGGTTATGTCATCAATACTGCGGCTATGGTAATTGAAAGAACTGCTGCTGCGACACGTGGCCTGGCAACTGCTAAAGCAAGCGTTACGAAGATGGCTAAACGTCTGGCTCGTCCGGAAGATTTGGAAAGAAAGGAAAAATAAGCAAATCGCTGTGTGATGAGCTTGTTTCCAACTTAAGTTTTTAGCATTGTTTTTACTGCCGTATCGTCACTACCCGCCGCTTGTGCGGCGGCTGATACGGCAGTTATGCTATTTAAGTACCGCAGGGGTTCAGGTGTTTTCGGTGCTTAAATAGCATAAATTTTCTTGTTCAAGGAGTGATAATAATGGAAACTACTGCAAAAATAAAGCTGCTTCTGGTAGCTGCCGAACCGATGACTGGTTTAGATGAAGGTTCGTTGCTGTTGAAGCGTTTAAACAACGAGCCTTGTAATAATAGTTACGTGCTGCAAAGTGTACGAGCTTTGAATCCGGCGGAAGTTGCTGCGGCAGCTGCTGATATGCGTCCGGATGTGATTCATTTTTGTGGTGAATGTACTGCCAGCGGTAATTTTGTTTTTAAAAATGATGATGGCAGTACCAGCGACTGGTGCAGTAAAAGTAATTTATTAAAAAAACTGTCGCGTGCCTTAGATGGTGTTAAGCTGGTGTATTTTAACGGTGCAGTAAAGGATAGTGAACTGGCAGCGGCCGGTGGCAAAATAGCGTTTTTGGTAGGGATGCAGCAGCGCGGAGAAACTGAAATAAGTAAAAAGTTTGCAGGTGGTTTTTATATGGCTTTGGGTTTTGGTAATTCTGTTGGTTTCAGTTTTGGTAAGGTGTGGCAGGCGCTGCCGGAGGGCGAGCGTAAGCTGGTGTTGCGGTTTAGAAATGATATTGACCCGGATAAATACTGTTTGCGTGATGTAGGCGTACCAAGACGGTCACCGTCAACTTTGAATTGAAGTAGTATTTGCAAAATAGTGGAAGTTGTGAGGTAATATGATGAAATTCATTGCGGCAGTTATTTTCAGTTTAAGTGTTTTAATAGCAGCGCAGGGCTTCGCTGCCGAGGAAAGCGGCAGCGGTATGGATTGGCAGATAAGCGTGCAGCCGCAGCAGACGGCTGCTGAAAAAGAGGCGGCGCGCTGGACTGAGGTTATGGAAAATTCGACCGGCAGATATTATATAGCTAAAGATAGTGTTTTTATGACCAGGGGAGCATTTGGCGATAAAGACAGGAATATTTTGCAGGCCGAGGTCAAAACTGTTTTTATGAACGAAGATTTGAAGAAGCATTTGGATACCAAAGTATTTGCCCAAAAGCTGAAAGATGGTGACAGCGTGGAATCCTGCACGCAGGTGCTGCTGTTTAATCTGCGCACCAAACAGTACCGCGAGCTGCACAGTGTTGTTTACAGCAAAGGCGGCGCTGTTTTGCAAAGCAGCGATAAAAAATCTGAATGGAAGCCTGTTCCAGCGCACAGTTTTGCGGAGATCATGCTGGAGATTCTAACGCATATTCCTGTTTCGCAATTGAGGCTGGAAGGCGAAGAATAATCTAAAATATATCATTTAAAACTAAGGAGAGAACGAGAATGAGTGAGACTGATATTTTGAAATTTGCGGGTAATGATAATAAGCCTGCAGAAAGCAATGCTTTGAATGTGAAGGCGCAGAAATGGCAGGAGCTTTTGGTGAAGAAGAATATTACCTGTTTTGGCGCCCAGATCGTAGGCGACGAGCTGCATACGGTTTTGTTCAGAACTATTTTGGATGTCAATGGTCAGAATCTGCCGCTTTTGGTATATACAGATGACAGCTTGTATACGGTGATCAAGGTACTGGTTGCGCCTGCGGCACGTAAAGCCGAAAATGAGGCAGCGCTGTTGAAGTATTTGGATGAACAGAATCGTAAATATAAGTTGTTTAAATATTCTACGGGTGTCAGCGGCGATGTTGAACTGGACTGCTGCCTTTTGAATACGGATGACGGTTTTGATGCCGAGCTGCTGCAGGTGAGCATTGATGTTATCTTAGAACATTTATTGGAAGAGTATCCTTTGCTGATGAAGGTTGTTTGGAGTGCAGAGGCAGTAGATACGACAACTAATTAAGCTGTTGTTTTAAAGGATTTGTACATTTAAGGGGGCGTGGGCAATGAAGGTTTTTGTTAATCCTGGGCATGACCCGAACGTTGACAGCGGTGCTGTGAACATTGATTATGATGTACGTGAGGCTGATGTTACCAAACAGGCCGGAGCTTTGCTGGAACGCGGTTTAAAAAGAGCGGGGCATGAGGTGATGTTGCTGCAGAGTGATGATCTGGATGCTGTGGTGGCTGCTGCTAACGACTGGCCGGCTGATATTTTTGTTTCACTGCATTGCAATGCTTCGCCGGGCCGCAATGCCCGCGGTACAGAAACTTTATATTACAGCGAGCAGGGCCGACTTTTGGGTGAGGCTGTGCAGAAGAAGATTTTGAGCAAGGTGCCGACGATAGACCGTGGCTGCAAAGAGCGCCAGGGGCTGTATGTACTGCGCCGGACTGTTATGACGGCTATTTTGGTGGAGCTGGCTTTTATTGATAATAATGATGATCTTGAGCTTTTAGAAAATGATATGCCGGCTTTTGCCGGGGCTATTGCCGCCGGTATCGACGAGTATTTCAGGCAGGCGGAAATATGATGAACGATAAAGAATTTGCAAAGGCCCAAGCTTCGATCATGAATAAAAAGACTAAACTGGTTCAGCTGAAGGATGACAGGGCCGAAGCTTGTAAAAAAATCAATGAGATAGAGCAGGAGATAGCCAAAACAGAAAATGAGCTGCTGGAGGAAGAAAATAAGTTTATTCTTTTATGCGGACAGAAGTCGCAGCTTATGCGCGAGCGTGCTTTGCAGGTTGGCGCAGAAATAGAGGAGGCGATCAAGCCGCAGCAGCCGGTTGATAAGCTGACGATTTTGTTTTTAGCGGCTAATCCACAGGATACTCAGAAGCTGGCTTTAGACCAGGAGGTCAGGTCGATAACTGAAGCTATCCGCAAGTCGGAAGGACGTGACGGGATCGAGTTTTTTAGCCGCTGGGCGGTACAATCGCTGGATATTTTGCAGGCGATCAATGAAACTGATCCGGAGATAATTCATTTTTCGGGGCATGGCTCTGAAAAGGGAGAAATAGTTCTTGATGATGGCAGCGGTAATATTTCGATGGTTTCTAAAGAAGCTATAGCCGCTGCTGTGGCTTCAGCGTCTAAAAAGGTGAGGATGATTTTTTTTAACGCCTGTTTTTCGCAGAAGGAAGCTCAGGCTGTTGTCGATAAGGTTGAGGCTGCTATTGGAATGAATACCGAGATAGGTGACGAGGCAGCAATAGTTTTTGCGGCGCAGTTTTATTCCAGTATCGGGTTTGGGCAGAATTTACAGCAGGCTTTTGATCAGGCTAAGGCGGCATTGCTTTTAAAGGGGATCGCAGAAGAGAATACACCGGTTTTATATGTACGAAAAGGATTACTGGCTCAGGATATTGTAATGGTTGAAAGCGAAGCTTTAAAAAAAAGTGATAATGTGACGATCATGCAGAAAATAAAAAAAATTTTTTCGTGATCAGAGGATATTAAGGTGAAAGTTTACTTGACTACAAAAAGCAAGAAGTTTATAATGGTTATATAAGTTATTTGAAAAGCATTACGAATAAGCTAAGCATTTCAGTTCTAATAATTTCATATAGTTAAGAAAACAGGTGTCTGAAAGCTATTGCTGGAAGGACTTAATAGAGAAGCAGGTGTAAGACCTGCGCTGTCCCGCAACTGTAACGGGTAGCAAAGCCACATTCGTCCATTGGGGAGACCTGAGAAGGCGTGGCCTAGCGACGATCCGAAGCCAGGAGAACTGCCTGTTTTAACATCCGTAAAGACTTGCGATGCACAAGGTGGATACATTTGTACTGTTTATTTGATGGAAAACAGTACTGTCGCTTTTTTGCTGTATTTTGCAGCTTGGCGGCTATGTATCCTGGTGCGTGGTGATGATGTATTTTGACAGGAAACTGACGCATTGGCAGTTTCCTGTTTTGTTTTTGGATACAAGGCGCAAGTCACTTGAAGGAGGGAGGGCTGTTTTGGCTGCAGCAGCCCAATACGGGTATGAAATTAAAGAAAATTATCAAAGAGATTGAAAACAATGACGAGAGCACTATCACTGTTGATAAAGCGAGCTATATTGCTTTATTGCGCGAGGTGAACAGATTAAGGTTTAAGTGTTCTCAAAGAGGGGCGTTGTCCCGCAGTAAAAAAATGGCCTGTAAGGATAACAGTGACGATCCTGAGGCGGTGATGGTATGAGGCGTAAAACAAAGCATTTATGCAATTACTGTTTTATGCCTGGGCAGGAGAAAGAGATTTTGAAAACCGGAAAAACTTTGGAGCAGTTTGTTGCAGGGTTGGGGCTTGCTGGGATCGAGCTTCTGGTTTACAGGAATGTGCCGTATTTTAAGTCATTTGAGCATTTGGCTGTGGGAGTGCATTTAAATTACTGGCCGATGTGGCTGGCGATGTACCGGAATGATAAGGAAGTCTTAAGTCGCTTTTTTACGTCTAAAGATGCTTTGAAGGATTATTACGGTACTACTTATTGTATGGGCTGGCTGCGCAATATAAGGGATAATATTAAGGCGGCGCTGGTTGAAAAGCCGGAGTATCTGGTATGGCATGTAGCCGAATGTACTCTTGAGGAGGTATTTACTTTTAAGTTTGAGCACAGCGATATGGAGATCGTGACTGCCGCTGCCGCTGTTTTTAACAGAGTGGCTGACGAGGTCCCCGAAGATGTTCTGGTATTATTTGAAAATTTATGGTGGCCGGGACTGCGGCTGACAGACCCTGTAGTAGTGCACGCCTTTTTTGAAAAGATAAAACATAAGAATGTTGGGATCATGCTTGATACCGGGCATTTGATGAATACTAATCCCGAGCTGCAGACTGAACAGGATGGGATCGAGTATATTTTAAAAACAGTAAAAGCGCTTGGTGAGGACAGAAAGCTGATCAGAGGACTGCATTTAAACTGTTCTCTTTCCGGAGATTATGTTAAAACTTTTGAACGTGTTTTTGATTCGGAAAGCTCTAATATTGAACGAATGAAGCATGTGATAAAAATAGATCAGCACAGGCCTTTTACAGATAAGGCTGTGCAGAAGCTTTTAAGGTTTATTAAGCCGGATTATGTGGTGCATGAACTTGCTTACAGGGATTTCAGCGATTTTGAAAAAAACATTGAGGTACAGCTTACTGCCTGCGGCAGAAAATTGTCTATCGATGACGAAGGAGATTAATGCGTGATTGCAAAATGTAGGTATTTATTAAAGGCTGCCGTTTTAGTTGTCAGTACTGCTGCCGTGTTGTTTATGGCAGGCTGCGGCAAACCTCCCGAAATTGAGACTCCGGCTTCCGGACGTGGTGGTTACAGTGTTGTGGATGCAACTAAAACAAGGCTGGATTTTGAGCATAAGCCGCAGCGCATAGTATCATTGGGACTGAGTGCGGATGAGGTGCTGCTGGATATGGTAGAGCCTGATCGGATCGCTGCTTTGACATATCTGGCAGATGATGCCGGAATTTCGCCTGCGGCAGATAAAGCTGTACGGGTAAAGGGGCGCGTGCAAAGCGGCAGTCTGGAGTCTGTTTTGGCTCAGAAACCTGACTTGGTTTTGGTGCCGAACTGGACAGATTTGAATTTTGTTGAGCTTTTGCGCGGTGCTGGTGTAAATGTTTATGTTTATAAAACGCCGACTACTGTTAAAGAGATCAAACAGACTATTTGTGAGCTGTCAAATGTTGTTGATGAACGTGTTGCCGGCGGTAAGATCGTGGCAGGTATGGAGAAGGAGCTTGCTTTTGTAAGGGCAAGAGTAGGCAATATCGCTCCTGAAGAACATATCAGTGTGATGGCGCTTTCTTATATGGGGCCATTTGGGGCTAAGGGTACTACCTTTGCCGATATCTGTAATTATGCCGAGGTGAAGAATGTGGTGGCGGAATATAACTTGCCGCCGAATGCTGCTTTTTCTGAGGAAACGCTGATCAGGCTGAATCCTGATTTGCTTGTTATTCCCAGCTGGAAGTATGATAACGAGCAGGACCCGTCTAAGATGCGGGAGGAGATTTTGCAGAACCGAGCTTATCAAAGTGTTAATGCTGTAAAGAATAAAAGGGTCGTGCAGCTGCGTGACACTTATTTATACAGTACGACACATTATATAGTTTATGCGATCAGGGATCTGGCTGAAGCCGCTTATCCTGAAAAATTCAATTGATTTTGGAGGTATACAGAAATGGGTATTTTTGCCGGAGCTATAGATTATTTTCAAAGAGGCGGGGCTTGTATGTGGCCGCTTTTGTTATGTTCGATTGCCGCTATCGCTATTGGTGTGGAGCGTTATTTATATTATAAAAAGGCGCTTTCGAGTACTGATTTTGTGATGGAGTTTTGTCGCCTGATGAATGATTTTAATATTGTCGGGGCACGTGAGTTTGCCGGTATGAATAAGGGTGATGCGGCAGAGCTGGCGACAGAGACTTTGGATATCAACGAAGATCTTGGTAAAAGGCTGGAGTCGATTGTTTATTCTAAGGCTGACAGGGCCATTGACGGTATGGAGCAGAATCTTGATTATCTGAGCGTTGTTATTGGCCTGGCGCCAATGCTGGGTCTTTTGGGTACCATTACAGGTATGATCAGCTCTTTTAATGCTTTGAATGAAAGGGCGCAGAATCCGATGGCGGTAACTGCCGGTATTGGCGAGGCATTGATAACGACTGTTTTTGGTTTGTGTATTGCGATCATGGGCATGTGTATACATGCGTATTTGTCCAGCAAGGTAAAAACCGCTTCGCTGAATATTTACGAGGTTGCAAATGTTTTGATAGATATCGTTCAGGCCAAAAACGGCGGCAGTAAAAACTGAGGGGCGGTGTAGAAGATGCGCAGACGACCTAGAAAACAGAGCTTACCGCCGCAGCTGATGCTGAGCCCGATGATAGATATGATTTTTCTGCTGCTGGTATTTTTTATCGTCAGTACGATGTATATGAGCGAAATAAAAACCATCCCGATCAGGTTGCCGGTGGCGCAGAATTCAGAGACCGTAAGCAAAAGTAATTTTGCAGTGACGGTAAAAAAAGACGGCGTATTGTATCTGGAAGATAATAAGATCGAGATGAAACAGCTGGTTGCTAACGCAGCTGCTGAAAGTAAACGTGACGCTGCTTTTTCGGTGATTATCCGCGCCGACGGCGAGGCTAATTATAAAACGGTTATCAAGCTGATGGATGAGTTGAAGGGCGCGGGAGTAACACGCTTTGGCTTGGCAACGGATCTGGGTGATGGCAAATGACGGATAGAGGCAGACGCTTAGGCAAGGGTATTGCCATTGCGCTTGCAGTTCATATTGTTGCCGCAGCTCTGCTTGGCATTTTAGGGTATCGTTTTACGCAAAGACCACCGCAGATTTTAGAGGTGACTTTAGGCGGCGGCGGTGGCGGCGGCGGTAAAGGCAGCGCTGCTGCCGAGAAGGGAACTGCTGAAACTGCTGCTTCTGCTGCTACGGTGCAGCAGCAAAAACAGCAGTCTGCGCCGGTAAGAACAGATGATATAGTTGACAGAAAGCAGAAGCCGCAGACGCAGCAGCAGGAGCAGCTCAGACAACCGCAGTCGAGCAGTACGTCGAGTGAAGCGGCTCAGAGTAATGTTAAAAGCGGTGAAGCCGGTGGTACTGGTACCGGCGGCGGTGAAGGAACAGGGGCTGGGACAGGGCAGGGCAGCGGTGAAGGCAGCGGCTCGGGTACTGGCAGTGGTTCTGGAAGCGGCAGCGGCAGTGGGGCAGGTCAGGGAAGCGGCAGTGGTGTTCCGGTAACACCGCCGTATTTAGTATCCAGTACGGATCCTCGTTATCCTCCTGCCGCCAGAAATCGGGAGATCGAGGGTACTGTTTATGTAAAAATGCTTGTAAGTTCGGGCGGCAGTGTTGAGAATGCTTTTGTTGCGCGCAGCAGCGGCAATGAGGCTCTGGACGGCGCTGCTGTTGAGGCTGTATATAATTGGAGTTTCAGCCCGGCTAAAGATACATATGGCAGTCCTGTACGTTGTTATATTACGATGCCGGTCAATTTTGTACTGCATTAGGATTTGTTGGAGTGGTGAAGTTGAAAAGGGTTGGAATTGAAACTGCGATGATGACACGATATGATAATTTTGACAGTACTTTAAACAGCAGAACAATGAATTGTGCCTGCTGCGGTAAAGAGTTTTTTGGCAATAAAAGCTTGCATACTTATAAAAGAACGATCAACAAGCTGCGTAAATATTACTGCAGTTATTCTTGTTTCAGGCAGTCGGAAGCTGAGCTTGAAAAAATGAAGGGCAAGCGGAAGAGTGATGACAGGAATATAAAATAATGAGGATGGTGCGTATTATGAAAAAACAGTTTACAACTTTATTTTTTGCTTTGTTATTGACTTTTAGTCTGGCAGCTGTCTGTTTTGCTGAAGAGAAACAGGCTGAAGCGCCGGTCGATCCTAACGCTACTAATTTAACTGCGGTATATCCTGTACTTGAGGATGCTGTTCCGGCAGTGCCTGTAAAGCCGGAATCATTAAAAGATGCTAAGGCTGTAACTGAATATATTGCCGCTGTCGATAATTATTTAAAAGCTGTGCAGAAGTATATTGACGGCACTACTAATGATTTAAATAAGATCATCGAGCAGCGTAATAAAGCGATTGCAAGCGCTAATAAAGTGGTTGAGGATTATAACGCTTTTTTTGAGGCGAATAAGCAGAAATAATTCAATTTAATAGTTTTAAAATTAAGTCATAATAAATAACCTCTGATGTAATTTTACATCAGAGGTTATTGTTTTTTACAAAAATAATATTAAATACTAATAAGCTATTGACTGTATGAATGTCATATGGTTTATACTGTAAACTGATATGGGTGTTTATTTTGAAGAAAAATGGAAAGGGATGATAGGGTGATGAAGAATAGTGGGAAAAACACAATGAACAGTATAGCAATGGGCATTGCGTTATCACTTGGGTGTGCGTTTGCATATCCGGGGGGGGACATCTGCTGGGCGGCAGATGTAGTTGTAGATGGCAGTAATATAGGTGAGACTACCGGAAGTGAGGATATGTATAAGATAACCGGTGGTGTGCATAATTCCAATTCATTTAAGGATGAGAATTTCTCTGAAATAAAAACAAAAGGTTATAGTTACGGAACTGTTACTCTTTTTAATAGGTGGAGTGATGATCTGTCGCATGCATATACTTTTGGTTACAATGAGAAAATTTATACCCCGGACAAAGATGATACGGTTTCAAATATAGCTAATGAACTGAACGTAGAACGTTTTTACGTAAAAACCAGCGATGGAAATAAAGTGGATATTGATAATAGTTGGTATTGGAGCGCCAGCTCACCGAATTCTATTATTGATATAATGAATGAAAAATATTGGAATAATATTGAGTACGCAGAAGAAATAGCAGAAGCATTATCTTCAGGAGATTACAGCAAATTGGAAAATATGCCGTTATTATATGGCGTGGATGCCGATGGAAATGAATTTCTGATCAGTATGCATGGTTCTTTTTCGTATACTGAGATTACAGATAGGGAAAAGAATATTAAATATAATACTGCTGCTAATACTTATGATTCTGTAAAAGTCAGTGGGGGACTAACTTGGAGACCTTTAGACAGAGTTACAGAATCAATAAGGAATAGTCCACTTCTAAAAGATAATGATTACACTATCAATAATGGTTTTTTTGTTGATACATCAGGATCTGTTTCTTCTGAAACTAATGGTAATTTTTCCGGTGGAGCAGATATAGAGGTGACGCAGCCGGACAAATCTGAAAGTGAATTTGTTGGGTCTAAAACTGCAATTAAAATAGGCGCTTTAGAGTTGGAAAATAATGCCGCTATAGATTTGACATGGGCCAATGTATCAGGGGATGATCCACTGATCAATTATAATAGAATTAATGTCAATGATACAACGGGACAAGTAAAATATGAAGGTTATGTTGGCGATAATCAATATAAGTTAGCCAGGGATTTATATATAGATAATGCAAAATTTGGAAATAATACGACTTTAAGGTTAGGCTCATATAAGGGAACAATAACTAAAAGTGACAAGGCTGAGAAGGATGGAGTAATAGAGAGTGACGGACTCGATGTCGTTTATATCAAAGATTTTGATACTGCAACAGGCGAGAAAGTAAATATAAATATAGAATTGGGTTATGTCCCCGGTCTGGGGATGTTTGCTTCCGGTAATTCTGTGTGGAGTCCTCAAGGGACTAGTACAGATAAAAAAGATTCCATGATTTTGGGTATATTAAATGGTGATAATAAAGCTGAGGTAAGTGGAAAAACTTCTTTAGTTGACGGTATTTTTGGAATGTACGAAATCACGCCTGACATCCAGAAAGCGGAAGATTATTTTGATGATCCTGAGGTTGACGGTGGTAAAAAAGGCAGCGCCTGGTATTTAAACAGTTATACGTATACGCAAACGGATGCGGAGTCGGCGTCGGGTAAAGCGGCAACGGATAATTCTATTTTGCTGAACAATCTGTGGAAAAGCAATTATTTAAGTATGTTCAAAAGAGCTGGGAAACTGCATAGGGAAAGCAGTGAAAAGGAAAATTTATGGGCAGAAGCGTTTGGCGGCAAGTTTAAAAGCTCGTCTAAATACGGGAATAAATTAAGCCAGAATTACAGCGGTGTGCAGATCGGTTATGATAAGCTTTTGTCGCCGGAGCTTTGGGGAGGAAAGGTATATACAGGTTTCTATTTGAATAAAATAGACGGAAGCGGAAGCTTCAGCGGGACGGACAGCGACCAAAGCAGTATTGGTGTCGGCGCATATGCAAGCTGGACGGGAAAGAAAGGCCACTATTTGGATTTTGCGTTGACCGGCAGCAAATTAAAAGATGAGTACAGCTTGTATACTACTATGGCTAATGGAACGCAGGGCAAGGTAGATGCTGATTATGGGACGTGGGCATACGGGTTAGGTGTGGCGTATGGCAAATATAATAAATTAAAGGATGGCTGGTTCTATAATCCGCAGGCAGCGTTTTTTGCAGGTCATGTTGATGAAACTGATTATGAGCTGAGCAATGGCCTGAAGGTAAGACAATCGGGATATGACACGGCAACAGGCAAGCTGGGTATAGATTTTGGTAAAAACTTTGCGGAGGGGAAGGGCAATATTTATATTGGAGCGGCAGTGCTGCATGAATTTGCAGGAGACAGGAGTCTGAGAGCCGATTATTACGTAAACAGTAAAACACTGGCGGAATTAAAGGGTAAGGATACGTGGGGAGAATTTAAAATAGGAGGAAATGTAAAAATTTCGCCTACAGGAACGGTCAACCTTGATTTTGTCAAAACTGCTGGAAGCGAGGTAGGCAGCGAGTGGAGTATAAACGGAGGAGCAAACTGGACGTGGGGCGGTTTCTATGGAAGCGGCAAAAAAGCAGATGTTAAAGCTGTGGTCGTCCAAGAGTATGGCAATAATGGGGATGGTGGATTAGAAGCGGGTAATGCCGGCGAAGTGAAAAGTGTGAGGAATGTAGAGGTATACCGTAAAGCGAATCAGCCGACAGTAGTTGTAGGAGAACCCGGTGAGGAAAGTGTCTACCACGAGAACGGTGACGAACAGACAATGTATGTCAGTGATGGTGATGTTGCCGGTGGTCTGAGTGAAGGATATGTGATGCCGGGAGTAACAGTTGAGGCCAAAAGGCCTGATTGGGAAAAGAAATTGTCGCCCGGTCAGGTAACAGTTATCCATACCAAACAGTTTGAAGGAGAGCAGAAGGATTTGCCGACTCTGCTTGAGCGCGTGCCGGGACTTTTCGTACAACGCGTAAGCGGAACAGGTCATTATACGGTAGCGCGCAGCAGAGGTTCAACAGCTGCTCAGGTCAATGTGTATGTTGATGGCGTATTGATGAACCTTAATGGAGATGCGGCTGTAAATCTTGCAACTATTCCTATAGATAATGTAGAGCGTGTAGAGGTATACAGAGGGTATGTTCCTGCCCGTTTCAGCGGTTCACCGCTTGGTGGCGTAATCAATATAGTGACAAAAAAACCGGATAAAGTAGGGGGCAGTATCAGTCAGGGCATAAGGTCGTATGGCGGTTATACTGGCAACTATGAGCTTACGACACCGCTTGGCAGCGGCAGCTTGATGGCTACCTTCCAGCGTGATATCTGGACTGGTGATTTTGATTTTCAGGCAAGGCCTGAAAATATTACGGATAGCCGATTTGATGGTGTTTTAAAACGTCGCAGTAATGGCTATCAGAATAATAATGGGATGCTCAAATGGCAGGATGAGAGATGGATGGTGAAGGCCCAGTGGAAAGACACATGGGAACAATTACCTTATAGGGTGGACCAATTAAAAGGGAAATATGATACTTCATGGTATGAAGGTTCTCAAAAATGGTATGACGCTGGGTATTATGATAAAGAACAACGAATAAAACAGAAAGAGTTTTTGGTTGGGTTGCAGGACACAAGCGGTAATTTGGATTACGGTATAAAAGCTTACTATGTAAACAGCACCAAAGATTATGTTTGGGTTGGCGCCTATAAAGCTCAGGAAGATCACAATAATGGTGTTATAAACTGGCAGCCGGCAAGGAAGCCGGGAAGCTGGTGGACCAGCTATGAATCCAATAAGTATGGTGTTAACTTAAACAGCGCATATAAAATGGGCAGCAGGCATTTGCTGGAGGCAAACTTTGATTACAGCGACGAAACAATGGATGCCAATGGTAATGAATGGGATCAATGGAACAGTGGTTCTGGTAAAGATTATGGCAGAACTTATCTTACCAGGTATAAAATTAAAGAGTATCATTTTACCTTACAGGATACGATCACTTTGAATCAGGACGGCGATTTTAAAATGACGCCGATAGTTCGTGCTGATAAAGTTGATATGGAAACTATGGGGGATAATGATAAGAAATGGCAATGGTCTGCGGGTGTAGGATTACAAAAGTCGTTGAATGATCACTGGAGTTTTAAAACAACATGGGGTACATATAACCGTCATCCTAACTTTTATGAATTGTTTGGCGATGGAGCAACTATTATGCCTAATGAGGGTTCAAGTGCTATTTTTGGCGCAGCTGGTACAGGCGCATGGGAACGTGGTACGCAGTTTGATTTTGGTTTGAACTGGCAGGGATATATGGCAAAAGCCGACACGGATACTATATTGACATGGTTTCAGCGCAGAACGAAAAACCAGTATGCTTTATGGTATCCGATCGCACCTAATGCTCCAGCCAGTTATATGGCGTTGGATGATGCATGGATACACGGTATAGAATTAAGCCATAATATGAAATGGGACAGATTATCTTTAAATATTAGTGCAACCTGGCAGAAATCAGAGTATTCAGGTGTTAATAATAAAATAGGTAATCAGCCAATAGGGATAAAGCCGACTATTTCGTATACTCCTGAATGGCTTGCTAATGTACGTCTGGATTATTTGTTCCCTGGAGATAAGTTAAACTTATTTGCTGAGTATAATTATATTGGAAAACAATTTACTGGTATGGGTGATATGACTGCATCACAATCAGTATATTTGCAGCCGTTAAAAACAATTGACATAGGTGCTAAATTTAAATTTAATAATAATTGGCGATTGACAGCTGGAGTAAACGATTTGTTTAACAGTGGCTATGATGTTTTGGAAGAAAGCAGTAAAACGGGAATGACGCATACAAGTATGTATCCGTATGCAGGCCGTATGTACTATACGACCCTGGAGTACAGATTCTAAAAATACGGAACGGCAGTGAAAGTTTTCACTGCCGTTTTTGTATTTGCATACTTATTTTATTGATATATTCATTCGGGCTGTTAGCCACCCAGTGGTCATTTAGCGGTGTCACAAAAACATCACCAATAGCCTGAAGTTCGTTACGACTAAGAAAATTTTGAATTTTTTTGGATATTTCAGGGGCTCTATTATAATATGTGCCACGGAATGACAAACTTAAATAAAGACCTGCAGGACGCGTAAAGTTGTTGATATTTATTTCTGTTTTCGGGTTGGCGGCTGAAAAAAATGACATTGAGTTATTATAATTGCCGCTAAAGAAATCATTTTTGGCAACGATCCAACCAACACTTTTTTCTTTAAAGTAGGATTGGGAGAAAACCTTTTGGACGTGTTGTGCAATGACCTCTACGCGTTTTCGTCCGGATTGTTTTTTATCGACTGGTGTTACGCAGAATTGTTTTTCCTGTTGATATTCTATCAGGATATGGTCCAAAATGATTTGTTGATTGCGTTTAAGCTGCTGCTTGAATAATTGAAGACTGCTGCATATTTTTTTGTTTTGTTCAATTATTTCCAGGCATTCCAATTCTTTTTCGTCAAGCAGAGCGCTTAATGTGGCGGGATTTTTATTCTCAAGAAATTTTTGAATACGGCTTATAGGAATGTTGAGTTTACGCAGAAATATTATTATTTCAAGTGTAAGATATTGTGGTACATCGTAATGTCTGTATCCGTTATCAGCAATAAATTCCGGCTGTAAAATACCCATTTTATCGTAATATAACATTGTCTGTTTAGGTATGCCATATAGTTCGGCAAGCTCTCCGGCAGTGAAATATGTTTTGTCTGTCATGTTAAGCCCTCTAATGATATCGTATACTAACTGAATATAGTAAAATTATAGCATAGAATATTGAAAAATATAAGATTGAAAGAAGGATTATAGATAAAAATATTGACCGTATGATAGTCATACGGTTTATAATGACAGAAGTATTAAGTTTTTTATTTATTGTGAAAGGGATGATAGGGTGATGAAGAATAGTGGGAAAAACACAATGAACAGTATAGCAATGGGCATTGCGTTATCACTTGGGTGTACGTTTGCATATCCGGGGGGGACATCTGCTGGGCTGCAGATGTAATCGCAGATGGTGAAACTTATGGTAATAATTTAAGTAAAGATGCAATACACGGTGCAGTATATGATGATAGTAAAATTTTCGTGAGTTATGAAAAAGGTGATTTGATTCCTACTAAAACTTCGAATTATGTAACTCCGCAAGTGAGTGTTTGGTCTAAAAAGACAGTTTTGAAGATTGAAGGCGGGAACGAAATTGTTTTGTCTGCTGCTGTCAATGGGGCTAAACCTCAGGATTGGGCTGGAGCATTGGGATTGGCTAAAATTGTAATCGGTACATCAGATGGCAGTGAAAAAGATGTCAGTGAGTTTACTAAGACTGCAGATATGGCAACATATTTAAACGATACTTATTGGAAAAATCCAGATTATGCGGAGGAAATAAGTAATGCTTTGACATCGGTGAATTGGAAAGATGAAAAAGTATTAGATGCAATAAAAAATAAATTGGATTTCGAAAAAATAAAACAAGATTCTGGGGTTGGCGATAGCTGGGATGCAGAGGGAATAAAAACGACATTGTTGACTAAGATCCAAAGCGGAGTTGGCGGCCAGATGAAGTTTTATAGTGAATCTTTGGAAAGAGCGATTTATGAGGCATTAAAAGAAGCTATACCTGGTTTTGGTGAAATTGACAGTAGTTATCTTAGCAATATGCCGCAAATATATGGTTATGACGATAGGGGGAATAAAGTATTACTTGAGTTGAATGGACTGAAGTTTGCCTCTACTACGGTTTCGGTAAATAATGATGTAGATAACTATTATACATATGATAATCAAAGTGTTGGAGCAGATACTGTTTGGCGTCCAATGGATAGATTAGAAGAAACTAAGTCTGGAATTATAGATAGTAACTATACTATAAATCAGGTGTTTTCTGTTGATAAAAATGGAAATCTTGTTCTTGGACCGGCAGATGGAGTAACTGGCACAGGTCAACTTGATATTAATCCTGACTTTAGTAATACTACTGATGCGACAGAATATGGAGAGGCTACCACAATTAATGTGAAAGACTTGGATGTGGCAACAGGAGGTGTTGTTGATTTAGCCTATGTCAATACTAAAGGCAGTGATCCTTTAGTTAATCATATGCTGCCGCAAGATGGATATCCTTGGACAAAATATACTGGTTATTATGTTTATGACAGCTATGAAAATATGTATGGTGAAATAGCTTATAAATCACGAAAGTTAAATCGCTACTTATTTGCAGATACGGCTAATTTGGCAGACGGAGCAATTTTTCGTCTGGGTCTGTATGGAAGAAAAAATAATAATGACAGCAATACTGTTGATATCACCAATAATATATGGGGCATTACCGATGATACCAACGATGCTGTTTATATAGGAAATGCTGTAGCTGTTAATAAAAACGGTACAGATCCAAATAAAATATATGTGCAGTTGGGCTGGGTGCCAGGCGTTGGTACAGAAATTGCCGGAGTTGGCAAGATAGAGGCAGACGCCTGGAATAAAGGTAACAACAGGCCTGTTGTTGTGGGTATTTTAGAGGGAGCGGAAAATTTTGAAGTAGAAGGTCAGAAAACGATAGCTGACGGGATTTTCAGTGATTATGAAATTGATGTAAAAATCGATAAAGACGAAAATTATTTTACAGATCCGACAGATGAAAATAATAAAAAAGGTACGGCCTGGTATATCAGCGAATATAGTTTTCAGGATACTGGTTCGGTAGCGGAGTCAGGCAAATCGGCGGCAGATAACGCTATGATCAGTAATAATCTGTGGAAGGCAAATTACTTGAATATGTTCAGCAGGACGTCCAAATTACATAGAGACGGTTATTTGGGAGAAGCTGACGAAAAAGAGAATTTGTGGATACAGGCAAATCACGGTAAATTTAAAAATGCTTCTGCGTATGGGCGCAGTGTCAGCCAAAGCTATAACGGTTATTCCATCGGTTATGACAAACTGCTGGGTAAGGGTTATTGGGACGGAAGAAGTTATGTAGGTTTTTTTGTCAATAAAACTGATGGTAATTCCAATACTTTAACAGGCAGCGGTGACCAGGACAGTATGGGTATCGGCATTTATACTACGTGGGTAGGAGATAAAGGGCATTATCTGGATGTAGGTATAACTGCAGCTAAACTAAAAAATGATTTTAATTTGCAGGCCAATCAGGGAAATGGAGCTACTGGTAGGGTAAGCGGTGATCTTAGTACCTGGGGCTATGGCATTGGAGCGCAGTATGGCTATCAGAAAACATATAGTAACGGTTTGTTTTGGGAACCGTATGTAAATTTATTTTTGGGACATGTGGATGAAACAGAGTATAAGTTAAGTAATAACCTTGGTGTTAAACAAAAAGGCTACGATACGGTGACAGGCAAGTACGGTTTAAATTTTGGCAAAATGCTTGGAGAAAAAGGCAGTGTTTACGCCGGTATAGCAGCAGTACAGGAATATGGCGGCAATGGACAGGTCATACAGCATTATGGCGGGCGGGAAAGATCACTGGACAAGCATAATGGAACGGATACGTATGCAGAGTTTACGGTAGGAAGCAATTTAAAAATATCGCCTACAGGGACTGTAAACCTTAATTTTGTAAAAACAGCAGGCAGTGATGTAGGAAGTGAATGGAACATCAATGGCGGAGCTAATTGGACCTGGGGCGGCTTTTATGGCAGGAATAAAAAGGGAGCGGTACAGAAGCTTGCGTCACAGGCTGAGATAGCTTCAGATGCCGATGTGATTTTAGAGTCAGCAGGCAAATTTGAGGATACAACGGTATATAAAAAGAGCGGACATACGCCGACGGTAGTTATTGGAGGCAATAATGCGGCGGATTCAGCAGCTGTATATAGTGCGGGCGAAGAAGCAGCAGAAGAAGTAAATTTTGGCGGCACGTTGGCAGAAGGTAATATTGAAGAAGGTTTTGTATTGCCGGAGGTAACGGTTTCTTCGGCACGTCCGGACTGGGAGAAGAAATTATCGCCCGGGCAGGTAACTGTTATCAAAACAGAGGAATTTCAGGGAGAACAGAAGGATTTACCAGAACTGTTGGAACGGGTACCGGGTTTGTTTGTACAGCGTATCAGCGGGACCGGGCACTATACAGTGGCACGAGTGCGCGGTTCAACGGCGGCGCAGGTCAATGTTTATGTTGACGGTGTGCTTATGAATCTGAACGGAGAATCAGGAGTAAACCTTTCAACAATACCTGTAGATAACGTAGAGCGTGTAGAAGTGTATAGAGGTTATGTACCGGCACGCTTCAGCGGTTCTCCTTTGGGCGGCGTAATCAACATAGTTACTAAAAAACCGACTGAGATGAGCGGTATGGTTTCACAGGGAATGAAATCATACGGTGGTTATACGGGCAATTATCAGTTGAATATGCCTTTAGGCACCGGCAGTCTGCTGGCTACTTATCAGCGTGACATCTGGAAGGGTGATTTTGGGGTAGATTTATATAATAATGATAAGTATGTTGATACGATCAATCGACGCAGTAATGATTATCAAAATAATAATGGAATGCTGAAATGGCAGGATGAACATTGGATGACCAAATTCAGCTGGAAGGATATGCACGAAGGTATTCCCAGAAGTTTGGACAGATACGTTATTGGCAGCGGGTCATCTTGGAATGAAGGCTACATTGATGATCTGCATAAAGGTTACTACGATGCAGAGCAGAATATTAACCAGAAAGAGTTTCAGATCGGACGTCAGGACACTGTTGGGAATTTAGACTGGGGCTGGCGTATAAATTACATCGACAGTAAAAAAGATTATCGAAATTTGGGAAGATTAAAAAAGGCCCATGAAGAAGGTAAGGATGATGAACGCTATTATAATGAAGGCGCCGGAGAGCGTTGGAGTAAATATCATTCCAAGAAATGGGATACTAATCTTAATGCTGCTCTTAAAATGGGTGATAACCATCTGTTAGAGTTTAATGGTAACTTTCAATATGAGAAAATGGATGCTAACGGCAGTTTTTGGGATACTGGTTATTATAAAGCTGATGGTAATTTGCATAAGTTGCTGACTGAATATAATAACAGAGAATATCATTTTACTCTTCAGGATACAATTACATTAAACAGCGACGGCGATTTTAAATTGACGCCTATTTTCCGTGCCGATAAGGTGGAGATGGAAACCTTGGGCGATGCTGATGCCAGCTGGAAATGGTCGGGTGGCGCGGCGCTGCAGAAAAATATTACAGACAGCCTGAGTTTCAAAACTACCTGGGGTACTTACAACCGTCATCCTAATTTCTATGAGATCTTTGGCGATGGTGCCAATATGATGCCGAATGATAATGCAGGGACGTTTTTTGATATTGCAGACCGCGGAACATGGGAGAGCGGCACTCAGTTTGACTTTAGCTTGAATTGGCAGGGAAAAATGTTAAAATCTGACAGTGATATCATTTTGACGTGGTTCCAGCGTAAAAGTAAAAATCAGATGGCGTTGTGGGCGCCGTTAGTACCTAATGCCCCAATGACTTATTTTCCTATGGACGAGGGAGAGGTACATGGTGTTGAGATAGGGGCATTATTTAAATGGAACCGTATTGACCTTAATATTGCCGGTACATGGCAGAAGGCCGAATACAGCGGTGGTAAAATGGGTAATATTTTTAATGGTATGAAATCTACTATCAGCTATACTCCTGAGTGGGTATGGAATGTACGTTTAAATTATCTGTTCCCTGGAGATAAGCTGAATGTGTTTGCTGAATATAATTATATTGATAAGCAGCTTATTAATTATAGCGGTGATAATGATATCAGCACGGCAAATTACCTGCAGCAGTTATCAACGCTGGATTTGGGGTTGAAGTATAAATTTGATAAGAACTGGCGTTTAACGGCTGGTGTAAATGATATTTTTGATGCTGGACATGATCAAAGACTTATGAATTATGGTACTGTGGGAAGCAGTGGAAGTACTGGATATACACATAAGTGCAGTACTCCTACTTATCCTGCGGCAGGGCGCATGTACTATACGACTGTTGAATACAGTTTCTGATTTGATAGACGCTTATTTGACCGTACCTTACATTATTTAATGTAGGGTACGGTATTTTTTATGATTTTAATTCTACTCATAAACAGTATTTTTGCTAGAAAAATTGTAAAATTATTTTATACTACTCATAAGCAGTATAAAATAATCAGTAATGATGCTGGTTTCGAAGATTGAAAGAAGAAATATATTTCTTTTGAAAAAGTCTAAAAACGTTGACTGGTAAAGTTATGAATGTTAAAATTCAAACTCAATGGGAATAGATATCATAAATAAAAAAATATCAATAAATAAATATAGATAAATAGATTGATTTATGATATCTAAGTAAGTAATAAAGGAGCTGTGTTTTGTGAAAAAGTTTGAATTAGGAAGTTTGATGTGTGCAGTGATTTTGGGTACATATTTTTTGTCAGGAACAGTTTATGCAGAAGAAAGTCTGTCAGAATTTGTTTTAGACGGAATCAATGTTACTGCTTTGGGGTATGAAAAGAACAATTTAGACACACCTGCTGACACGGTTATTTATACAGGTGAGCAGTTAAAGGAAACAGGTGCCGGCGATGTGGCGAATGCCTTGAAGTACAAAGGCGGTGTTTATTTTACTAATATGGGGCCGCATGATCAGAACTGGATAACCGGCAGCAGCCAAATCAATTTGCGCGGTATTGATGGCGGTACTTTGGTTTTGATCAATGGAGTGCCGGCTTCATTTAACAATGTTAATCATTTGGATATGCTCAACCTTGATGAGGTGGAAAGAGTTGAAATTGTCAAAGGTGGGGGGGCAGTGCTCTACGGCAGCGAGGCATTAGGCGGAGTTGTTAACATTATAACTAAGGATCAGATGAAAAATTCGCTGCGTGTAGCTGCCGGAAATAAAGGACAGCGTGATTATGCTGCCACCATAGGCATGGGTAAAGCAAGCCTGGCTCTCGGCAGAAATGAATTTGGTTCTACTGGCAATATGACGGAGCGTTTAGGCACTAAAAAAATAAATGGTACTGCTGTTCCCTACTATATTGGATTTGGCGACAGTAAAAAAGATCATCTGGCTTTTAACTATAAATTTGATGACCGGTTTAAATTCAGTTATATGTTCAATAAAAAGAAATATACAACTAATTATAATGATGTAAATGAAAATATTTTACAGCATTTTATGTATGATGACCGTGAACATTATGCACAGATAGCATACAATGATGAAAACGGCTGGGATGCTAAAATTTATTATAATCAGAGACGAATCGAAAATCCTGATTATTATGTAGTGAATCCGACGAATGTAGAGTGGGAGAAAAGTGATCATAAACAGTATGGTCTGGATACGAAAAAAGTTTGGCGCAGCGATAAAGCAACAGGATTGATTGGTATCAGCGCTAAACGTGAAACTTACAAAAACGATAATCAAAAATTTAAAACCTTTGGCGACAGCAGCAGTATATTAAAGGATCCGGCACATTTTGGTACTTATGCGCTTAATAATTATTCTGTTTATGGTTCGTATGATAGAAAACTGAGCCGTGCCACGAATATTATTTTCAGTGCCAGAGAAGATTTAATCAGGTCGGAGGCTGGTGATTATAACGAATTTTTGCCGCAGATACAGGCTATAACCAAATTTGATGAACATAATTCTGTTTATGCCAGCGTTGGAAAATCGTTTAGAATGCCTACTTTTAGAAATCTTTATTATGCCAGCAGTGTAGTTGTTCCTAATCCGGATTTGGAAGCAGAACATGGATGGAATTATGAAATTGGTTATAAGTATAGTGAAAATGGACGCCGGTTAAATCTTACTGCTTTTAGAATAGACATTAAAGATCAAATAGTAGCTGTTAAAAATTTGGTGGATAATCAGTCTTATCAAACTAATGCTGCCAAATATCGCAATACCGGTATTGAACTGCGGTATGAACAGGATGTCGATAAACATTTTACTTATAATGTAGGTGCGGTGTTTGCTAAACCTCAGCGTATGTATAAGGAAGGTCAGGCTTGGATAGATACTTTGGGCCGTTATCAGATAAACGGCGGTGTAAATTATGTGAATCGTGATTTTAGTGCGGCCTTAAATCTGAGCTATTGGGGCAATCGTTTTAAAAACGGCGTCAGCAGTGAAAAAATTACTGTAACAGAAATATCTTCGCCGCTTTTAGTGTCTAACTTACATCTTGGTTATAACGTTGCCAAAAACGTGACGGCTACCTTTGATGTCGATAATTTGTTTAATCGTAAGGATATTGCCAATGTTGGCGGAACGAGCAACAATAATTTGTATTATACGATGGGAAGGACTTTCCGCGTAGGTGTGAATTATAATTTTTAGAAGTTGCAAAGGGAAACATAATTATGTTTCCCTTTTGCTTTCCGGCTATGAGTTGTGTTAAAATAAAATACAACTTATGAGTAGGAAGGTGCCGCTATGTTTATTGGACGCAGTGAAGAATTAGGTCTTTTAGAAAAATTGTATGCAAAAAATTCTTTAAATGTAGTACTTGTGAGCGGTGAATATAAAATCGGTAAAACTGCTTTGCTGCAGGAGTTTTTACAAAAAAAATCTGCTGCTTATTTTGCTGCCCGCAATGCGTTGTCAACTGTAAATTTGGCGGCTTTTTGCCTGGAATTAAAAGAGCAGGGCCTTTGGGGTCCCAAAAATGAATTCCGCAGCTGGGATAGTGTATTAAGCACGTTGTTTTTTAAGGCCACACAGCAGCGGCTGGTTCTGGTAATAGATGATGTACAGTATTTATTTGATTCTGCACCGGAATTTTTTACGGCATTTGCTAAATATGCTCAAAAATATAAAAAGCAGTTGAGACTATCAGTTATTTTTTCGGGAGCGCCTTTTGCTGATATGGAGCTGGTATTGCTGAAAAATCAGGAGATGCAGATAAAAAATTACATTAATGCTGTTATAAAATTAGGCGCTATGGATTATTGGGAAGCACAGCCATTTTTGGAAGGCTTTACAGAAGAAGAAAAATTATTTTTATATGGCGCAGCCGGTGGCAATCCCCATTATATGAGTTATTTGGATGCGGAACTGTCTTTTAAGGACAATCTGAAAAAATTGTTTTTTGAACCAGCAGCTCCATTGTATAAGGAACCAATACAGCTCTTAAAACTTGATTTAAGGGAACCCGCTACATATAATACTATCCTTTGTTCTGTTGCCTGCGGGGCAGGGCGGCTGAACGAAATAGCAGCGGCTGCCGATATGGAATGCAACAAGGTTTCAAAATACTTGAATGTACTGCTGACAATGGGAATTTTGCAGCGTGTCAATCCTGCTTTTAGCAGCAGTAACAAAATCAGCTATTATGAAATTGCTAATAATATGTTTGTTTTCTGGTATCAGTTTGTTTTTCCGTATATGAGTTCGATTGCGATCGGACGCGGGCATCAGGTTCTGCGCAATAATATTATGCCGAGAATAGACTTATTTGCTGCCCATATTTTTAAAAAGATCTGTTTGCAGTATTGTTATAAATTAAAAAAACGCAATGATTTTATGTGCGATTTTGAGCAAATAAGCCCGTGGTGGCAAGGCAGCGGCAGTAATAAAATTTCAGTTGATTTTATTGCTGACGATACTGATGTTATTTGTCTGATTGATTGTAATTGGAGCAATAAAAAAGCTGACAGTGACGTACTGAAAAAATTGCTCGCTAAAGGTGAACATTTTACAGGTGTTGATAAACGCTTCCTAGTGTTTTCTAAAAAAGGGTTTACAGATGAATGTATGGAAATATCAGCAGGAGATCCGCATCTCAGGCTGATATCCCTAAAATATATGAAATGACTGTTAATGTAATAGAAAATTTATTGATAGGTGTTTATAAAGATGAGTAAGATAATAGCAATAATGCTTCTGCTGTGTTGTGGAATGATGCTGTTTGGCTGTGCTGATGATAATGGCAGGAGAAAGGCAGAGCAGCAAAAAACTATCGTAGTTACGGATAGCGTTGGCCGTAAGGTAGAGCTTCCGTATCCGCTGGAAAGAGTTGCTGTCTGTAATGTTTATAACGCAGAGTTGATTACTGCTGTTGGTGCCATAGATAAAATCGTCGGCGTTGATAATTATATTTTTAAAGATCAGTCTGGCTTCAAAAACAGATTTAATGAAGCACAGGTATTTGGTATCAGTCAAAATGCGATGAATTATGAAAAACTGGCCGAGTTGGCGCCGCAGGCTGTAATTATTACCGGTGAGGGAACATGGCGGGACGCGCAGGAGATGTTGGACAGGTTTGGGATCAAAGTAATTGTCATAAATTCTTATTATACAGATCAGTTTGCTGATAACTGCAGGCTGATCGGCAGAATTTTTGGCAGGGAAGAACAGGCAGAAGAATTAGTAAATTATTTTAACGATAAACTGGCTTATATACAAAAGCAACTTCAAGGCGTCCCCCGCAGAAGTTTGTATTTTGAATATCGGACTCTTGGAAAAACAGCAGTGCCGGGCGATTATTTTTATAAAATGGTTGAATATTCAGGCGCTGATAATATTTTTGCCGCTGCTAAAGGATCGCAGGTTGATCAGGAAGCGATAATCGAGAAAGATCCTCAGTATATTGTCAAAGTAGCAGATGCCAATGCTTATTCTTCTTATCAGCCGCCGACTATAGAGGAAGAGAAAGCAATCAAAAAGGAGCTTGTTTTACGCAGCGGTTGGGCAGGTATTGATGCTGTACGTAATGATCGGATTTTGCTGCTTTCGCATTATTTGCATGGCGGTGCGTCGAAATTGGTTGGTACGATCTATATTGCAAAATTTTTATATCCGGAATATCTGCCAGAGCTGCATCCTGAAGAAGTTTTTAAAACTTGGCTGGAAAAATATCAGCAGCTTCACTATATCAAGGGGCATGCTTATCCGGAGCTGTATTAGGATGCTTTAAAAATATTATCTTTAAATAATGTCCGGTCGATGTGAGAATTTATACATTGATCGGGCATTTTTGTATTGACACTAAAGTTAAAGAGTGTTAAAATGCAATGGAGTTAGCTATAGCTAACTCCATTGCATTTTATTTTATGAATAAAGTTGTTTATATTGATTTAAATATAGAATGTTTTTGGTTGAAAACAGTGAGCTATTTATTTTTAAGGGAGGCAGTTTATTGATGAGAAAAATTGCGATTTATGGCAAGGGCGGTATTGGCAAGTCTACTACTACTTCAAATTTATCGGCGGCATTGGCGCTTAAAGGTTATAAAGTAATGCAGGTAGGTTGTGACCCTAAGTCTGATTCAACTAAGAATTTGATGAAGGGGATGCGTATTCCTACTGTTTTAGAACAGCTTAAAGAAAAGGGGGAAGCTTTAGAATTAAAAGATATTGTTTTTGAAGGCTTTGGTGGCGTCCTGTGTGTAGAAGCAGGAGGTCCGACACCTGGTATAGGCTGTGCAGGGCGCGGTATTATTTCAGCTTTTGAAAAGCTGGAGGAGTTGAAGGCTTTTGAAATCTATAAGCCGGATATCGTTATCTATGACGTGCTCGGCGACGTTGTTTGCGGTGGTTTTGCAATGCCTATCAGGGGTGGTTATGCCAGAGAAGTGTTTATTGTTTCTTCAGGCGAGATGATGGCGCTTTATGCGGCTAATAATATTGCTCAGGCGATCAAAAACTTTGGACGCAGAGGTTATGCTCGCTTGAAAGGCATTATTTTGAACGCTAAAAATATTGAGAATGAACAGGAACTGGTGGCTAAGGCTGCCGCTGAGATTGAAACCGAGGTCGTAATGTATGTTCCACGTTCGGGAGATATACAAACAGCTGAAAATCAGGGCGGTACGGTTAGCGAATTTGTACAGGCTTCGCCGATGGTCAAGGTCTATCAGGAGCTGGCGGATAAAGTTTTAGAAATGAGTGAAGACATTAAGGGGGATGAATAATGAAAAATAAATTATTGTTGTTGGCAGTAGTCGTTATAGCAGGTGCGCTTTTGTATTATTGCTTTAATACAGGCAGTAAAAGTGAAGATGTGTCGGCTGCTGCCGGTGAAACTTATAAACTTGAGTATACACCGACGCTGCAGGCTTATGGTTTTACTGAACCGGTTGTTTTAAAAGCAAAGCCTCAGCGAGTCGTATCTTTAGTGCATACTCCGGCTTTGGCGCTGCATGAGATGGGTATTAAGCAGGTTGCTGTGCCCCAGGCGGCGATGCTGGAATGGCCTGCAGATTTGGTGAAGGATGCAAAGCTGCTGAATGTGTCGATGAATTCTAATTTTGATATCGAATCAGTTATTGCTTTGGAACCGGATCTGGTGATAGTAGGCTATCAGTCTAAGGATACTTATGGGAAAATTCTGGATCGTGAAAAAATACCTGTTTATTATGTTGATGCCGGGCATGTTGTATCTTATGAGTCGATCAAGGAATTGACTGACGTGCTGATCAAAGCCTTTGGTCAAAATAATGCAGGTGCCGAAGCTATTACGGACAGGTTCAACAAATTGGAAGCCAGAATGGCCGAAAAAAGACAGGAAAATAAAGGGCAAAAAGTTATGGTGCTGCAATCAGCCCCGCCGCGTCATTATATACAGGGTAAAGATGGTACTTTAGGCAGTATGCTGGATATGCTGGGGTACGAAAATGTGTATCAGAACAATAAGATGGTACTGATCGATCTGGAGCAGGCTTTATCCTACGAACCGGATTTACTGTTTTGTGTAGGCGGTTCTAAAACTGCGGCAGAGCATCAGCAGGTAATGGAAGAGGATTTTGCCAAAAACCCTGAATACTGGAACAATATTAAGGCGATACGCGAACATGAGGTTATTTATCTGCCGATAAAATATGTTGCGACAGCCGGGATCAATGTTATTGATAATATAAATGAATTGATCGATATGATTGATGCGAAGAAGCTGAAACAAAATGGGTAAAGAAGTAAATGTCCTGCGGGTAAGTATGGTTTGCCTGGTTTTAGTGGCAGTATTATTATTGCTGGCTGTTGTTGCGCTGGGAGTTGGCAGTGCCGGGTATTCGCTGCAGCAGATCATACAGGCTCTTTTTTATGATGAAAGCGGACCGGTGAGGGTAGTCGTTTATAATTTGCGGTTACCGCGTCTGATTATGGCGGTCGAAGTAGGGGCCTGCCTGGCTGTTGCAGGTGCTCTTTTGCAGGCTGTTATGCGTAACCCTCTGGCTGATCCGGGGATTATAGGCGTCTCTGCCGGTGCGGCCACTGCGGCAACGACGATTCTGCTGTTGTTTCCGACTTTGGTTTCATCAGTGCCGCTTTTTGCTTTTGGCGGTGCGGCTTTGGCCTGTGTACTTATTTATTTGCTGGCCTGGCGCGATGGGATTGATACTGTCAGAATAATTTTGTCCGGTGTTGCGATAAATACAGTTTTGGGAGCATATAACTCCTTTTTGCAATTATTGAATTCTGATAATCTTTCCAGTGTGTTGTCTTTTATGAACGGCAGTCTTTCGGGACGTTCCTGGGATCATGTTTATATCATTACGGTGTATGCTTTTATTGGTCTTGTTTTAGGCGTATGCTGTATAAAAAATGCCAACATTTTGCAGCTGGGTGACGAGATGGCCCAAAGCCTGGGAGTAAATGTAACTTTTGTACGTATCTTTTTATCTGCGGTGGCAGCTTTTTTGGCGGCTGCGACGGTAGCAGAGGCCGGTATGATCGGTTTTGTAGGGCTGGTTGTACCGCATATTGCGAGAATGATGGTTGGCTCCGACTATAAAGCACTGCTGCCGGTGAGTATGCTTTTGGGTGCGGTGATTCTTCTTGCGGCAGATACTTTGGGGAGGACGCTTATACCTGGGATGGAGATACCTGTAGGTATCGTTATGGCAGTTACCGGCGGACCGTTTTTCTTGTATATGTTAAGAAAGAAGGGCAAAGTAAGTGGAAGTTAAGGGTGAAAAATTAGAGATCGGCTACGATGGGCGCATTGTAGTCAGGGAAATGGATATTACTGTAAAAAAAGGTGAGATCACGACTATCATCGGTCCTAACGGTTCAGGTAAATCTACTCTGCTGAAAGCGCTGACACGATTACTGCGCTGCAGTATGGGCTGCGTCTATCTGAATCAGGAGGATCTGTACGATATCGACAGTAAAAAACTTGCCAAATGTATTGGCGTTTTGCCGCAGCGCCATTGCGCGCCTCCTGATTTTAAAGTCAGAGATTTAGTAGGTTATGGGCGCGTACCCTATCAGAAATGGTACGAACAGAATACAGAAGAAGATGAAAAGATAATAGAATGGGCTTTGAAAGCAACAGGTACCTGGGCTCTGCGTGATAAATCTATTCAGGAATGTTCGGGTGGTGAATCGCAGCGGGTATGGATAGCTACCGTATTGGCGCAGCAGCCGGAAATTTTGTTTTTGGATGAGCCGACTACATATTTGGATATTGCGCATCAGCAGGAAACGATGAAACTTGTAAAAAGGCTGAACCATGAGGCTGGGATCGGTGTAGTGATGGTTCTGCACGATTTAAGTCATGCGCTGGAGATCAGTGACCGGATCATAGTTTTGAAAAATGGCTGTAAGTATGGTGAAGGTCGTCCGCAGGATATTATCACACCTAAAATGATGCGTGAGGTTTACGACGTAGATTGTGATGTAGTGCAGATTCCCGGGCGCAAGAAGCCTTTAATTATGTTTAAAGAAATAAGTTGATAAAAGGAGTTTTGTTATGGCGATGGATAGAAAAGAGCTGGTTCAAAAACTTGCTAAATTGAGTCAGGTACAAAGCATCAAAGATATACCACAGCTTACTCATGCTTTGTTCCCGGGGACACACTGTCCTCTGATGGGTGCGGCTATGGCTGTTGGCGGTATCAAGGACAGCCTGATCGTTGTAGTTGGTACGGATGAATGCACTTATTACACTAAAAGTATGACCATACATTCTGAAAAATTTGGAGGCATTGGCGGCCGTTGTGTTTCAGTCGTTTTGGATGACCATGATGTAACCTTTGGCAGTGCGGAAAAGGTACAGGAAGCTTTTAAAGAAATAATTGAAGAATATCGGCCCCAATGTGTATTTTTGGTAACTACCTGTGTTATTGAAATCATTGGTGATGACTTTGACGCTATTTCAGAAGGTCTCAGTGAGCTTTATGGTATTCAGGTGCTGCCGGTTCATACTGAGCATTTTAAATGTGAGGACCATTTGCCTGGTCTGGAACGAACGATTACTGTTTGTGCTGAAATGATGAAACCGTGTGATTGCGACAACAGTGTCAATTTGCTGGGGCAGAGAATGGGTGATTTTGCTATGACAGAGCTTTATGCCATGCTGCAGAAAGCCGGCGTAAAAATCGGTTTGCAGCTGCCCTGCGGCTGCTCGGTAGACGATATAAAAAATGCTGCTGCAGCGAAAGTGAATATTGTCGTTAATGATATTGCGCTGCCGCTGGCCCAAAAGATGCAGGAAAAATTTGGTATCCCTTACGTTTACTTCAATAAATTTGTTATTCCCGAAAAAATCTATGAAGCCTATAAAAATCTTTTTGGGTACTTGGAGCTGGAACTGCCGGAAGAATTGGAAGGGCTTTATCAAAATGCAAGAGAGGAAATCGAAAAAACTAAGGGTGAACTGGAGGGGATTACTTATATTTACGGGAATACTCCGTATGCAGTTTTTGAAATGAACTGTTTCCTCAGCTCCCTGGGGATGGTGCCTCAGGTGATCCAAACCAACAGATATACAGAAGCAGATGAGCCTTATGCAAAAGAAATATTGCAGTATACAGACCCTTATGTTTGCAAAGCGGCTAATATCGCGCCGCTGCAATATGTGTATGATGTATTGTCTCCTTATTTATATTTGGGACATGAATTTGGCAACAGGCTGCGTCAAAAAGGTATTGCCATTGTTCACAGCGACAGGGCGAGTGGCATGCTGGGTTTTGAAGTTACAGGATATTTACTGCAGCAGTTAGTCAAGTCTGTTAGGGAAGCCAAAGAATATAGAAAGGAGCTGGGCTTATGAGTTTATGCAGATATTTGCCTGTTCCGTCAGACAGAATGGGTATCATTTGGAGTTTGCTCAGCGTAAAAGACAGTATCATTCTTGAATATGGCCCGGCCGGGACAACTCATTTTAGTATGGGCTTTTATGGAACTTTAGGAGTAGACTGGCAGCAGAGGCTGTTTACAACACATATGAACGAAGACGATGTGGTCATGGGCGATGTTACTCGTTTGGAAGAAGCTATTGTCGAATTGGATAAAAGCTATGAACCAAAAGTTATTTTTGTCGTAGCATCTTCTATTTCCGCAGTTATTGGTACTGATATAAAAGGCGTTTGCAATTATATGCAGAAAGAAGTTCAGGCTAAGCTGGTTGCATTTGAGCAGGGCGGATTTAGGGGTGATTACAGCATAGGTCTGACTGAAGTTTATAAATTGCTGGTCAATAATCTTCCATGTAAAGAACAGAAAAAGAAAAAGAAAATGTTTAATATCATTGGCGCGTCAATGGGCAGTTATCGTGCCGCATCGGATGTCTGGGAGCTGCAGAACTTGATGCGTGAAGCCTTTGGTTATGAAATGCATACCTGCCTGTGCCACGAAACATCTGTTGATGAAATAGCTGATATCGGCACAGCTGAAATAAATTTGGTAATGCGTCAGGAAGGGTTACCGGCAGCAGAAGTTCTGAAAAATAAATTTGATATGCCATTTGTTTTCAGTGCTCCTTACGGTTATGCAGCAACTTTGGCATGGTTGGAAGACATCGGTAAAATTCTGGGACAGGTACCTGACGTTAAAATGTGCGCCAGATTACGTCTTAAAACACAGAATACAGCGTCTTTAGAGATGTATGCTATGATGATGGGCAGAAAAAAAACACCTCAGGCAGCTGTGATCGGCGAGTATGATTTGGTTAAAGGGGTGAGTGCTTTTCTTCGGTCTGTAGGGATCGATGTTAAGTATAAACTTTGCAGCCATTCTTTAAAAAGTATCGTTGAGCCTGAGTTGGATATTCAGTATATATCTTTGGAAAAAGAAAAAATTGAAATATTAAAAAAAATGCAGAAGACACTTGTTCTGGCAGACGATGTTTCGCACAGGCTTTGCGATAGCAGTAATGTCGTAGTGAGAGTAAGCGCTCCTTTTATTGACGGAGCTCAGATAGCGACACATTTACCGTTGCTTGGCGAAAAGGGGACAGATTTCTTACTGGAATCTATCGAGGCATATTATCAGACTTTAGCTTAATAATAAAAACTTTAAGTATCCCCTCAAGATGTAATACTTGAGGGGATACTTAAAGATAAAAGGTTAGCGAAAGCTAACTTGATGTATAAGAAAGATCTTTCTGGACAGGCTAAATACCTGGGAGTTATGTCCCTGAAAGATTTTATACTATATTTTTATAGTAAAAGGGGGCTGCCGCTGCTGTTATTTTAGTATTCGTTATAAGGAAATTTTAGGGGGAGTTAAAATGAAACGGTTTTTAAAATTTTTATGCATGTGCCTCATTATGAGTATGGCAGAATCAGCACATGCCGCATTGCCAACAGTAAAAGATACGGTAATTATTTCTGCGGCAGATAGAAAAGCGGTTACGCTTGCTGAGATGGCTGAAAACTTTGTTGATTATGATGTAGTTTTTTTCGGTGAATTTCATGACCAGGATGTACTGCATGAACTGGAATATGAAATGCTGCAGCAACTGTATGCCATTCATGGTGACAAGCTGGTTTTGTCACTGGAAATGTTTGAGGCAGATAACCAGTCCGTTTTAAATGAGTATTTAGACGGTAAAATTACGGAGGATGAATTTCTGGCAAAATCGCGTCCCTGGCCGAGATATAAAACAGATTACCGTCAGCTGGTAGAATTTGCAAAAAAACATAAACTGCCAGTCTTAGCCAGCAACATACCACGTTTTTTAGCAGCAAAATTGGCTAAAGAGGGCACTTTAGCTGCAGTAGCAGAGCAGGATAAGCAATATTTACCGGTCAGGACCTATGCGCCTGCAGGAAAGTATAAAGAGAAGTTTGCTGCTTATATGACTAAGGGGCAAACACCGATGCGAATTCCACAGGAACGGATAGATCAGGTATTTGCCGCACAGTGCATAAAAGATGACAAGATGGCGGAAAGTATTTTTTATTATTGGCAGGATAATCAGGATAAAGTAATTTTTCATGTCAACGGCTGCTTCCATTCTGACGGACATTTGGGAACTGTCGAAAAATTGGAAGCATTGAATCCGGCGTTAAAAGTAGGTGTAATTACGCCTAAGGATATGCCGGAATCTAAAAACTATATGAAAACCTATGCTGATGATAAAAATGACGGCGAATATATTATTTATTTTCCAAGAGTAGAAAAAGAATAATGATCAGAGGAAGGGTATTATGATGAAAATAAAGAACAAACAATTTTTTAACAGGAAAATACTGATGACATTAGTTGTTGGTACAAATGTCATTTGGGGGGGCACAGCGGCATATGCCGAACAACCGCAGAAATTTACTTTAGATGAGTATGTGGTAACTGCTACCCGTACAGAACTGAGCAAAAAAGAAGTTCCTCAGAGCGTGGAAGTTATAACAAAAGAGGATATCCAGAATATAGGTGCAACCAATGTTATAGATGCCTTACGTACGGCGACTAACGTAGAAATACCGGAAGCTGCAGGTGTAGGACACACTTTGGGAATCAGAGGAAGTGGGAAAAATGATGTTTTGGTTTTGCTTAACGGGCGTCGGATTCCCGGCGAAGGGTATGGCCAGGTTTCTACTAATACCTATGTGCTGTCACGGCTGAATGTGAATAATATAGACCGAATCGAAGTGCTTCGCGGGCCATCAGGTGCATTATATGGATCAGAGGCATCAGCTGGTGTTATTAATATTATTACGAAAAAACCTGAAAAAAAATCAATGACTGCAGGTGTAGCTACAAATAGTCGTGAAATGAGTAATTATTACCATTTTGACAGCGGCAAAGACGGTAAGTTAAGCGCTGCTTTTGATGCTAACTTTACTAAAGTCCGCTATTTTAAATGGGATGATGCCAATATGAGTAAATATTTTGGACCGACCCAAAATTATAGCTTAGATGTAGATTATGAAATGGATCAAAACAACAGTTTAAATTTGTATCTGGACTATGAGAATACCAATCAGCAGTTTAAAAAATTTACCAGTGCCAGCGGTCCTTTTTCTTATTTAGGTATATATAATGTAGATAGAAAAAGTGCCAGCCTTACTTATAACGGACAGAATGATAACAGCAATTATATGCTAAGCGCAACTTACGGTGAATTAAAAAAAGATGTTACCAGTGCTATGAGCGCAAACAGTGTGGGAAGCTCAAAATTTAATTTTTGGAATATTGAAGCTCGTGATACGATCAGGTTAGACAGTAATAACCGTTTGACTTTTGGCGGCGAGTTCAGAACTGACGGCCGCAAAGACAGCAGTATTGATGAAAGTTCCGATCAGTATTCTTTATTTATACATGATGAACTGAAACTGGGCGAGAAACTATTGCTGATTCCGGCTGTTCGCTATGATCACCATGATAGCTTTGGCAGCGAGACTTCTCCGAATATTGGCGCGACATATTCCTTTACAGAGGCCTCAAGGTTTAAAGCTAATTATGGAGAGGGTTATAGAGCGCCGTCTATTTCAGAATTATATGGTACTTATTCCAATCCCAATCTGCGTCCTGAAAAATCAAAGGGCTATGAGTTATCATATGAACAGGAATTTGGCGATGATACTGCAGTTAAATTGACATATTTTAAAAACAAAAAGACTGATGCCATTGCTATGGATTACAGTTTAGCGCCTAATTATCAATATATGAACATAGAAAAGTCTTCTTCAGAGGGTGTTGAATTTGAAATCAAGCATGATTTGGGAAATGGTTTTACAGTAATCGGTAATTATGATTATCTGGATGCTATGAATGATAAGACTAATACACGTTTGAATTACAGCGCCCGTAATACTTATACAGCAAAATTGATGTGGACAGAGCCTGTAAAACAGGAATGGAATATTACTGCCTGGAATAAGTGGTATTCTGATTATAGGGCAGATAGTGAAGACCACAGCATCAATACGTTTAATTTTGTCGTTAATAAACGCTGGGGCGATAAATATCGTGCTTATGCCGGCATCGATAATCTTTTTGATAAAAAGATTACCAGTATGCGCTATTCCGGACGGTTGTGGCGTGTCGGTGCGGAAATGACCTTCTAAAAATTTTATGCAGGATTTGGACAAGCTGCTGCCTTTGAGCAGCAGCTTTCTTTGCTATCAGCAGTGCATTTGTGCTACAATAATAAATTATAGCTTAGTAATTGAGCACAACAGGATAGTGAGGTGTTAGCATGGGACAGCCTAAAATCACAGAGATAGAGGCACAGCTTGGCGAGTGGGAGTTTTTAAAAGAACTGCCGCAGGAAATAGATGGTTTTAAGTTAACAATGGGACAAGGGATCGACGGCCAGATCCTAACGATTGCTTCATATAGTAATGAAGCAATGCACAGCAAGCTTGATTTGATTTATACTTCGGAAACCTTTGATTATGTGCCTGTAAAAACGATTGGCATGCATACGTTCAGAGATATTCGCTATTTTTGCCGCGACAGGGATAAATTTGCTAAAATGATGAACGAGAAGCTGCCGGAGCTTTTAGCTGATGTGAACAGGGAAAAGAAACATCAGATGGGAACCTTGATAGAGGAAGCCGGACTTCTGAACTGGGCGTACACCGGCAAGCTGCCGCAGAAAATAGGTGCTTTTGAATTGTATATAACTCCTGACAATCCCATCGATTATATCAATGGTTCAACGCTTTTTATTGATTACAGTGACTTTGAACATGGTAATCAGCTGGTGTTTTTCTATAATAGTTTCCGCGATGAGTTTTTTGCTGAAACGAAAAAACGGTTTATGACAGGAATAACACATGAATTTGATTGCCGAAATTTAAAAGATCTGGAAAATCTGCTGGATAATAATCTGGAAGAGGCATTGCAAAAACTTGGCAAAGCGTAACGAATGTAATAAATTTATTGTCTGAAACTCTTGACATCTTGATGTAAATGCCATATAATATGCCTACATGGTTTGAATGGCCCGGTGGTTCAGTTGGTTAGAATGCCGCCCTGTCACGGCGGAGGTCGTGGGTTCGAGTCCCATCCGGGTCGCCATTTTGCCTCGGTAGCTCAGTTGGTAGAGCAAAGGACTGAAAATCCTTGTGTCCACAGTTCGATTCTGTGCTGAGGCACCATCAAAGAGCAACACCCTTCTTTATAATAAAGAAGGGTGTTTTTGTTGTAAATCATATCCGGATATAAATAAAAGCTCAGCGCTGAAGCGCTGAGCTTTACTGTTTAATCTATCAAATTATGTTATTTGCTGAAAGTATTGCCGGTAAGGGTGACTTCTTCCCAGCCTTCATTTTTTATTTTCTCAATTATCTGCGCTTCCGTTTTCCCACCTTTATCAACACTGTTGGAAATACCACCTAAATTTGTTTCTCGGGAACTATAATACCATTTTTTAGCTGCAGAATCGTATATATAATTAGTGCCCCAATCTCCACTGTTTTTAAAATCGCCATTACCATTTGCATAGGTCAGAAAACTGCCATCCGCAGTTAAGTGAAATTTAAAATAAATCGTATTGCCATTTAAATCTACTCCGCTGGGCCATTTTCCTTTTTCTTTATAATAAGCTTCTCTAAAACCATCATTGGTCTTTACTAATGCACCAGAGGCATAAGTTGGCCACCAGCCCAGATCCTTCAGTTGCTGATCTGTCATAGCGCCGTACTTATCAAGAAATTCTTGAAAGCCATTCGTAATATTATCTATAACACTGGAATCACCGCTGCCATTAGCTTCATTATGCTCAGCAATAGAACAGACCACTATTTCATTACTGACGCTGTAAGTGCCATTATCGGCACATTTAGGGACAAAATTAAAATATTTATTATCGTTGGGCTCTTTTACAACTTCAGTCAGAAATCCCACCAGTGTCCCGTTGTAGTTCGACGCCTGCTGAGCGTGGAACATCCGCAAAATCTGCGTCCGGTTAGCCAGACATTCCTTTTTCGCCGCTTCCTCGCGTGCTTCCATAAAATACGGAATCGCCAGCCCTGCTAAAATTCCCAGCACTGCGATAACAATCACCAATTCAACTAAAGTAAAGCCTGCTTGTCTTTTCACGTTCGAACGCTCCTAAATTCTCTTCTCATTTGAATTTAACCATATATTCGCCATAAAGTAAATATTATTTTTTAAAATAATATATTTTATTAGCTTGCAATTGATAATAAATCACCCCCAAAATATATATTTGCTAAATATGAGCACAACACTATTTCCATCATTCCCACCAGAATCTACTACTCCCCGATGTCAAAAACGACAGTTTTTTTTACTTTCACTGCAGAAAATCTTGGTTGGCAGCAGGAATTATACGCAGCTAAAGCGAATTGATAATAGTTAATTTATATATTGATGGAGGTAGCTATGTTTACACTCATAAAAAATGCTCATGTTTACGCTCCTGCCGATGCAGGCTGTCAGGATCTCCTGCTGGCCGGACGTAAAATCGTTCATATGGCTCCGTCGATCGGAGCGTTGCCTTTTGACTGTACTGTTATTGACGTCAGCGGCGCTAAAGTCACTACTGGCTTTATTGACCAGCATATCCATATTACGGGTGGCGGCGGCGAAGGCAGCTTTGCTACACGCGTACCTGAAATCCAGCTGTCACAGCTGACAACGGCAGGTACTACGACAGTAATCGGGCTGCTTGGCACTGACGGCGTGACCCGCAGTATGGAAAATCTGCTGGCGAAAGCCCGCGGCCTGGAAGAAGAAGGTCTTTCCACCTGGATCTATTCCGGGGCCTATCCTGCTGACAGCGGGCATATTACCGGCAATCTGCGCAGTGACATCGTTTTGATCGACAAAATATTGGGCGGCAAGGTCGCAATGAGCGATCACCGTTCATCTATGCCCAGCACACAGGCTTATGCCAGCCTGGCAGCAGAAGCCCGTATCGGTGGTATGCTGAGCGGCAAAGCCGGCGTGCTGCACATCCATATGGGCGACGGTAAACGCGGTCTGGAACCGGTTCTTGAGATCCTTGAAACTACAGAGCTGCCGATCAGTGTATTCCGTCCTACCCATGTCAACCGAAATCCCATGCTTTACAAACAGACTATCCAATTCGCACTGCAGGGCGGTATTATTGATCTGACCTGCGGCATGACAGGCAGTGCTATCCCTGTGCCTCAGGCTGTTAAACAGGCTTTAGACGCAGGCGTACCTTTGGAACGTCTGACCTTGAGCAGCGATGGTAACGGCAGCATGCCTAAATTTAACGAAAACAATGAACTGATCGGGCTGACTGCCGCTGCGCCACGTTATCTATACGAAGAAATGCTGAGTATCGTCAAAGCCGGCGTATTGCCCTTTGACAAAGCATTACAGCTGATAACCTGCAATGTTGCCGATGCCCTGAAGCTTGAAGACAAAGGCCGTATTGCCGTAGGTAAAGACGCTGACCTGATCGTTTGGAACGACGACCTGACCTTAAATAAAGTTTTTGTCAGGGGCCGCCTGATGGTAGACGCAGGGCAGGCTGTTGTCAAGGGAACTTTTGAAAACTAAAGGAGCTAAATTATGACGGCTAAAATCATTTGGACTTTGATCTTTTTCTGTTCTATCCGCGGTGTTTATGCCAACGCTGCAAAAAAAGAAATTGCTTATACAGTAGCATTTACAGTTACGCTGTTTTTCTCCATGTACATGCTGGCAGATCTTTTTGGAGTGCTGCCGCCGGGCTTTATCGAACAATTATTTTGAACAAGATATAGAATAATTAAAGCAAAAGGACTATTTCTTAACGAAATAGTCCTTTTTTCTATCTGAAATTTATTCGCCGCCCAGCAGCCTGTAACCAATCCCCGCTTCGGTGATCAGATATTTAGGCTGCGCCGGATCAGGTTCTATTTTGCGCCGCAGCTGCCGCATATAAATCCTGATATAATGGGTATCCGTATCATATTCATTACCCCAGACGGCTTTCAGCAGCTGTTTATGCGTCAGCACGCGTCCGGCATATTTGAGCATCACCTTAAGCAGCTCATACTCTGTCGGCGTCAGCTTTACTTCGCGTCCTTCCACTACTACCCTGTGCTCCAGAAGATTGAGCTGCAAGCCGCCGCAGGTCAGTATCGGTTCTCCTTCTTTATTGCCGGCCCGGCGCAGACAAACTCTCATTCTGGCCATCAGCTCACCCATGCCAAAGGGTTTAGTCACATAGTCATCAGCCCCGACATCTAAGGCGGCAATTTTTTCCTGTTCCTGCTCACGCGCCGTCAAGACAATGATCGGCGTTTCCGACCATTCCCTCAGAGCCTTCACAACTGCTTTACCGTCCATATCAGGCAGCCCCAGGTCAACCAAAATAATATCCGGCCTGAAGGAGGCCGCCATTAACAGCCCGTCCTGCCCTATAGCAGCTTCACCCAGCTCATAGCCGTAGGCCTGCATTGATATTTTTAAAAGCTTTCTGATTGCGGGTTCATCATCAATAATTAAAACGCGCAATGTATTTTCAGTCATTTTTTTCACCAGCCTTTTCTTCCGGCAATGTTACAGGCAAGGCAAAAGCAAAAATACTGCCGCCACCAGTGCGCTGTTTAGCCCAGATCCTGCCGCGGTGGGCATCGACAATGCCTTTGCAGATCGCCAGCCCCAAACCGGTACCGCTGATTTTCTCCGTTTGTCTGGCTCTGTAAAATTTATCGAACAAATGCGGTAAATCTTTGGCCGTCAGCCCCAGCCCCCGATCTTTGACCATAACGATCACTTCGTTATCGTCAAGACAGGTTTGTATTTCGATCTCACTGCCTTCTACTGAATATTTTACCGCATTATCCAGTAAATTCAACACTACGTGCTCAAGCAAGGCCGCATCGGCATAAATCAGCGGCAAATCGTCAGCCATCTCTACTTTGATCTTATAGCTCTGCGTATGTTCCTTGATGCGCCGCAGCGCACCGCTGACAACATCCTCCAGATCGCACCAGTCCAGCTTCAGCTGCAGCATCCCGCTTTCCAGACGGGCGGTATCTAAAAGGTTGCCGATGATCCGTTCCATCCTTTTAGAGGCATCAGCAATGGTTTCCAGAAGCTGCTGCCGCTGTTTCTCACCATAAGCAACAGCTTTATCATTTAAGGTATATACCGAGGCCATGATAGCCGCTAAAGGCGTCCGCAGTTCGTGGGAAACGGAATTAAAGAGCGCTGTACGTAATTTATCTGCCTCACGCAGCATGGCGGCCTGTTTTGCTTCGCTGCTCAGCCCGGCCCGCACTAAAGCGATCGCCAGCAGGCTTACCCACGCGCCCAGTACAGCTCTTTCCTCCGGCGATAACTTCCGTGTATCGATAGCGATGCCAACAACACCAATAACTTTTTCTCCATTCATCAGCGGTAAAAAAAGATTTTCAGCCCCGGGTAAAGTATCAGTAGAACGTCCGGCGGCCTGTCCGTGTTCCTGCACCCAGGCTGCTACAGCATATTCTGACGGCGGCAGCTGAAACTCCGCGGCCGCATCCTCCTGCTGTACAGCATAACAGGCCTGCAGCCGCAGTACTTTACTTTCAGGCAATAAAATCAGCACTGTTCGCTGCAGCTCTCGTCCCACATGACTGACAAATTCTTCCATGATCGTCACTGCGTCATCGACTGCGGCAATACGGCTGCTGAAACGGTATAGACTGTTGACATTGCTTTCGCGGCGTCTGGTACTTTCCAATTCCCGCCGCAGCGATTCTGTCTTTCCGCCGACTAAAAACGCTACCAGTCCAAAAATCAAAAAACTCCACAGATATCTGATATCGTAAATAGTAAAAGTAAAAATCGGTTCCAAAAATAAAAAGTCAAAACCTAAAACACAAAAGACTGCTGTTACATAGGCTGTACTTCTGCCCCACCAGGCTGCCGTCAACAATACCGGCAGCAAATATAGTAACGCTATATTGACCAGCTCCAGCTGACCACGGAAAACATAACAAAGCCCCGTAGTAATGACAACTGCCGCCAATGCTCCTAAATACTGGCGCCAGCCGCCCTGCTGCTGCGGTACTGCCGTAGTGATAACAGGAGGCTTTTCTTCCTCCTCCCGCCCCTGGATGACATAAACATGGATAAACCCGCTCCTGTCAATCAGCCTGTCGACCAAGGTTTTTCGGCCAATCTCATACCAGCGGCGCGCTCCTGATTTACCGACTACGATCGCCGTAACATTTTCTCTGACAGCGATCTGCAGAACTGTTGCCACAAAATCCGTCCCGGCCGTAGTCAGGATCTGACCTCCCAGCTCTTTAGCCAGATTCAGGTTACGCCAAAGCCTTTCCCGTTCTTTATCGCCATGAGGAAATCGTCTTTCAGGTGTTTCGATATGCACCGCCAAAAATTCTGCATGCAGTCCCTGAGCCAAACGCTGCGCAGCTCTGATCAGCTGTGCTGAAAAGGGGCTGGCACTGACGCAAACCATGACTTTGCCGGAAGCCGGCCAGGGGCCTTCTATTTTATGCAGACGCATATAGGCCAGCATATCCTGATCAACATGCCGGGCTGTAAATCTTAAAGCCAGCTCACGCAGCGCACTGATATTGCCCTGTCTAAAAAAGCCCCGCAATGCCTGCTGGGCCTGCTGCGGGCGATAGACCTTGCCTTCCTTCAAACGCTGCAGTAATTCTTTGGGCGGAATATCGATCAATCTGATATCATCTGCCAGTTCAAAAAACGCATCCGGTACAGTTTCACGCACAATACTCCCGGTAATTTGCGCGACAACGTCATTCAGGCTTTCGATATGCTGGATATTGACAGCAGTATAAACGTCGATACCGGCAGCCAAAAGCTCTTCTACATCCTGATACCGCCGCTGATGGCGCGAGCCCGGCACATTACTGTGCGCCAGTTCATCAACGACTACCAGTTGCGGACGGCGTTTGAGAATAGCGTCCAGATCCATTTCCTGCAGTGTCTTGCCATGATATTCTATTTCCTGCTCGGGGATACGCGGCAAACCTTCCAAAAGCGCTGCTGTCTCTTTGCGCCCGTGCGTAAGCACCAGTCCGAGCACGATGTCAGTCCCCTCCCGCAGACGGGCCTGTGCTTCCTGCAGCATGCTACAGGTTTTACCAACACCGGCAGCAGCACCTAAAAAAACAGTCAGCTTGCCGCGCTGTTCTTTATTGGCCGCAGCCAGCAGCGTTTCAGCATAGTCATGTCCACTTTGAGGTTTCTCTGTCAGTTCCATAACCTTCTCCTTCGCAAGATAGTCAAATAGGGCTGCCTGAATGCAGCCCTAACTTTTATTGATTCTGTTGTAAATTATCAAGCGCCAGATTCAATTTTAAAACATTGACTCTGTCCTCTCCGACAACGCCCAAATCAGCATTTTCAATATGTTCTGAAACCAGATCGCGTACCTGTCTGATTTCCAGACCACGTACTTTGGCAATACGTTCGACCTGGCAATAAGCAGCTGCCGGCGTCAGGTGCGGATCCAAACCACTGCTGGAATTTGTTACCAGTACGCTGGGCACTTCTTGATCAGATGTCCAGCCATTGGCCGCACGTACAGACTCTGCCAGCTCGCCGACCTGCTGCTGCAGTTTAGCGCTGGTACCGCCATAGTTAGTGCCGCCTGAATTGGCAGCGTCATTACCGCCTGCAGAAGGGCGGCTGCTGAAGTAGCGGGCATCTGTGAACGCCTGACCGATCAGAGCCGATCCTACCGGAACTCCGTCTTTTATTATTATACTACCATTAGCCCGGCTGGGAAATACCACTTGCGCCAAGCCTGTCATGGCCAGCGGATAAACCAGCCCGGTAAAAATACTCAAGGTTACAACCATTACTAACGATCTTATTATCGCGCCCATATTTCCACCTCATTCTTTCTTAAGCCAAGCCTAAAGCAACTAAAAGCACATCAATGATCTTGATGCCAATAAACGGTACGATGATACCGCCAACACCATAGATCAGCAGATTTCTCTGCAGTATTTTAGAAGCTCCCAGCGGTTTATAGGCTACGCCTTTCATCGCCAGCGGTATCAGCGCGATGATGATCAGCGCATTGAAAATCACGGCGCTTAAAATAGCGCTCTGCGGTGAATGCAGCTGCATGATATTGAGCACTTCCAACGGTGCATAAGTTGCGGCAAACAAAGCCGGGATAATCGCAAAATATTTGGCAATATCATTAGCAATACTGAAAGTTGTCAGGGAACCGCGTGTCATCAAAAGTTGTTTACCGATCTCCACAACTTCGATCAATTTCGTTGGATTGGAATCAAGATCGACCATATTGCCCGCTTCCTTAGCCGCCTGTGTACCGCTGTTCATTGCAACGCCCACATCTGCCTGAGCCAGTGCCGGCGCATCATTAGTACCGTCACCTGTCATTGCTACCAGCATTCCCTGCTGCTGATAGGAACGGATCATTTTCAATTTCGCTTCCGGCGTTGCTTCAGCCAGAAAATCATCCACACCGGCTTCGGCAGCAATCGCTGCCGCTGTCAACTGGTTATCACCAGTGATCATGATCGTTTTGATGCCCATTTTCCTCAATTCACTGAAACGTTCTTTAATACCGCCTTTGACGATATCCTTCAGATAAATAACACCCAGGACCTGTTTATCTTTGGCAACTACTAAAGGTGTACCGCCCTGATGCGCAATATTTTCACAGGCACTGCGGACTTCAGCAGGAAAAGCCCCACCCAGTTCGCTGACATAGTTCTGCATGGCTTCCATCGATCCCTTACGTATTCTGGCATCGACGGTATCAATACCGCTCATTCTGGTCTGGGCGGTAAAAGGAATGAATTCTGCCTGTAAATGTGTAAGATCACGCTCACGCAGGCCATATTTTTCTTTAGCCAGGACAACGATACTGCGCCCTTCCGGAGTTTCATCAGCCAAAGAAGCCAGCTGTGCCGCATCGGCCAGTTCTCCCGCAGTAATGCCAGTAGCAGGAATAAATTCCGTCGCCATCCTGTTGCCCAGGGTAATCGTCCCCGTTTTATCAAGCAGCAGCACATTTACGTCACCAGCTGCTTCTACAGCACGGCCGCTCATTGCCAGGACATTACGTCCCAAAAGCCGATCCATTCCGGCAATACCTATCGCTGACAGCAAACCGCCGATCGTTGTAGGAATCAGGCAAACCAGCAGCGCAACCAGTGCCGTTACAGAAATAACCGTACCGGAATAAATCGCAAACGGTTCCAAAGTTACTACTGCAAACAAAAAGATGATCGTCAAACCAACCAAAAGCAGCGTCAAGGCGATCTCATTCGGGGTTTTCTGACGTTTAGCACCTTCAACCAGTCCGATCATCCGATCGAGAAAGGTTTCGCCGGGATTAGTAGTCACCCTGACTTTAATCCAGTCGGACAACACCTTAGTACCGCCGGTTACAGAAGATTTATCACCGCCTGATTCGCGGATAACAGGCGCTGATTCACCGGTAACAGCGCTTTCATCAACCGATGCCATGCCTTCGATTACTTCGCCGTCGTTAGGAATGGTATCGCCAGCTTCAACCAAAACTATATCACCCTTGCGGATAGCTTCGGAACCGACGATTTCAAAACTGCCGTCAGCTTTGATTTTCTTCGCCTGCAGAGATTTGCGGGCTTTACGCAGACTTTCTGCCTGCGCTTTGCCGCGGCCTTCGGCTACGGCTTCGGCAAAATTGGCAAACAGAACCGTAAACCACAGCCATAAATCTATATGCAGGTCAAACCAGCCTTCCTGTGTATTACCTGCCATAAAAGCACGTACAGCCAGAACTGCTACTAAAATCGCGCCCAGAAAAACTATGAACATAACAGGATTTTTCCATTGGATACGAGGATCGAGCTTCAGGAACGCATTACGCACGGCCTCGCCCAAAATCTCTTGCTGTTGTCTATCTCTTTTCATCTCAGATCCTCCTTAAAATACCTTGCCCTGCAGCATAAACAATTGATCTACGATCGGTCCCAGGGCCAGGGCCGGTAAAAAAGTCAACGCACCGACGATCAAAACAACACCGGCCAGAAGCACAGCAAAAAGACTGCTGCCCGTATTAAAAGTACCGGCATTGGCAGGAGCGATTTTTTTGGTTGCCATATTGCCTGCAATGGCCAAAACTGGCACAATAACGGCAAAGCGGCCGATCAGCATTGCCAAACCGATCAAAACATTGTACCACAGGCTATTGGCTCCCAAACCGGCAAAAGCACTGCCGTTATTGCCGACACCGGAAGCGAAACCGTATAAGATCTCGCTGAGCCCATGCGGCCCGGGGTTGGATATCCCTGCCTGACCGGCTTCCGTAAGACAGGATACAGCCGACATTGTTAAAATAGTGGCAGCCGGAATCAAAAGTCCGGCAATTGTCAAAACAACTTCTCTTGCTTCAATCTTTTTCCCCAGATATTCAGGTGTACGTCCTACCATCAGGCCAACAATGAAAACTGCGATAAATACATACAGCATCATACCGTAAAATCCGGCGCCGACACCGCCCAGAACAACTTCGCCCAGCATCATCTGCAGCATGGGCACTAATCCGCCGGTACCGGTGTAGCTGTCATGCATCGAGTTTACTGCACCGCAGGACGCAGCTGTGGTAACCGTTGCAAACAAACTGCTGCTGCCGATACCAAAACGGACTTCTTTGCCCTCCATAGCAGTATCGCCGCTGATGCCCTGCGCAGCAACTATCGGATTACCATATTTTTCAGAAGCATAGCAAACCCCCAGCATCAAAACAAAAAGCAGCAGCATGGATGCCAAAACAGCATAGCCTTGTTTTTTATCTTTACACATCTCACCAAAAGTAAATAATAAACCTGTAGGGATCACTAAAATCAAAAACATTTCCAGGAAATTGCTCCAGGGAGTCGGATTTTCAAACGGATGAGAAGAATTGGCATTAAAAAAACCGCCGCCATTGGTACCCAGCTCCTTAATCGCTTCCTGAGAAGCAACCGGTCCCATAGCAATAGTCTGCTGTGCCCCTTCGACGGTTTGTACATCGACATAAGGATTAAGGTTTTGGATAACACCCTGAGAAACCAGCAGCAATGTTGCTACAACACAAATCGGCAGCAGTATTCTGGTCGTACATCTGATTATATCTGCCCAAAAATTGCCTAACTCACCAGTATTTTTACGCACCAGACCACGGATCAGAGCAATTGCGACAGCAGCTCCTGTTGCCGCCGACAAGAAGTTTTGTACAGTCAAGCCCAGCATTTGTGTCAAATAACTTAAAGTCGTTTCGCCGCTATAAGCCTGCCAGTTAGTATTGGTCATAAAGCTGGCAGCCGTATTAAAAGCAAGATGCCAGGTTTCGACGTTAGGCAACTGCTGCGGATTGAGCGGTAAAAAAGCCTGCGTCAGCTGCAAAACAAAGAGTGATAACATACCTAAAGCATTAAAAATAATGAGATTCAGGCAGTATTCCTTCCACGGCATTTCTGTGCGTGGGTCAACTTTGGCCATTTTATAAAAAATATTTTCCAAAGGTGCAAAAAATCTTTCACCACAGGTTTTTTCGTAATTAAAAACTCGCGCCATATATTTACCAAGCGGCCAGGCGCACAGCAATAATACGGCTAAAAACAGCACAAATAGCATAATGTCTTTTGTCATTTTAAAAATCCTCCGGTTTCAATAATGCATAAATCAGATAAAATAAAATACCTACTGCTAAAAGCGAACTGAGCCATAACTCAGTCAAGGGCAGCATTTCCATCATCATTTTCCCTCCTTGTACAAAAACACCACTTGCAAATCACCTTACTACTGATGATGACTTATTGTACTACTACCTTGCGTAAAGCCGCTGTCAAAAGAACCCTCCCCGCTGTAAAAAAGTTGTAAAAATTTGCCGTTCTGCGATTACTGTTTATTCTGTTCTAATAGAAGACTATAGCTGAAAATAAATAAAAATACCTCGGGAAAATTCCCGAGGTATTTTTCAATTTATCTCAATAACCTTGCCAACGCCAATTTCTTTAACAGGAATCTGCGCGTGTACTGCCGCTTTCGCTTGAAAGGAACAGCAGTGACATGGATACAGCTCCCGGATATTATGCTTCTGTAAATAGGCGATCGTTTTTTCCAGCCGGTCGTCGACCTTAAATAAATGCCAGCCGCCGATAACACCCTGCACCTTAGCTTCACCGCAAACATTTTTTGCATATTCAATGATATTGCAGATCCCGCTATGCGAGCAGCCTGTGATCACAAACAATCCGTCTGTGCCGCGATAAACTAAAGCCGTATCATCAAGCACCAAATCTCCAGGATCCTCAGATCCGCCAAACTCATGCCGCTGTTCAAAGTCATTCAGCATCGGGATCTCCCCTAAAAACACCAGCCGCTTTGTTAACCATACCGGTTCTTTACTCAGCCGCAGCCTGCACTTTTCCTGCAGCTGCCGTGCTGTAAAAGGGGCGCCTATAGCTTCACCGGCAAACTGTTTCGGCTTCAGGGCATCCGGATGCGCCAGCAGCTCCAGTTCAGCAAAATATTCCTGCTCGCTCAGCCATAGCAGGCCTCGTGTATGATCATTATGCCCATGCGAAAGCACAACCTGCTGTAAGCGGCTCAGATCAATCCCCAACGCCTGGGCGTTTCTAAGAAATATATCCGAATAACCCACATCAAATAAAATTCTGGCATCACCATCTTCCAGATAATAGGATACGCCCGGCTCACCCAAATAATAACGGTCAATCAGGGTATTGTTATCCACCAACACGGTCAGCTGCATCATCTACCTCCATTATTTTCAAAAAATCAGTCCGTAAATTATATATATAACGATAACCCGCCTTTGCCAAATAATTATCTAAGGCAGCCACTATATCTTTCTGTTAATAATCAAGGAAATACATTTATTGTCCGTTCTTCCATCCGCACTATTTCAGCTGCATTTACTTTCACATTAAAGCTTCTCTACAAGTATCATAAGTCATTCCTTCTCAGAATACAACTTTTTTCTAAATCTGCGGCATCGCGGCATAAAAGAAACGCCCCGCACTGCTAAGTACGGAGGCGCATCGTGAAAATTATAAAATTGTTCTTTTAACCGGCTAAACAACCGACGCGGTCATTTAAAAAATGCAGCAGCCGATAACGGAAAAAGGAACCGTTAGTAAAGCTTTGACACAGCTTTTCCAGCCAGCTGTATGAACAGCCAAAATCCTCATAAAAAACTTCTTCGCACCAGATCTGCTGCTTTATATATTCAAAAACCTGTGGCACCTCTTCAAACAGCAGGATCTGTGCTACCGCAGTTGTATCCAGCCTATGTGAATTGAAAGCAGTACAGATATCCTGAAGCTGCTGCAGGCATTCACCTTTCGGCAGTTGCCACAGCTGCTGCAGCTTTTGTAACAGTTCCAGCATAGCAGCTTTATTTTTAACATCGCAGCCGGCAATATAGTCACATAAAGCCCCTGTACTTACCAGAGGCATTTTTAATTCATCATTTCCATACATGATATGATAAAAAACTGTAGGAAAATATACATACTGTAAAAACCCAAGTACAGCATAACAATTCGGCAGACACAGCCATTGGCTGCTGAAGATCTGATTCTCGGCAGCAACGATACTGGCGTTAACAATCATCGTTTCCTGCGTAGTGTCTTCACAAAACCCGACTGAAGCCAAATGCTTTTTAGAAAGAAATTTGTCCCAATAGGTCAGCTCATTATAACATTCATAATTTTTCATGCTCAATCAACGTGAGAAATATTCTACAACGAGCTGGTCTTCGATCTGAATGGGAATCTCTTCCCGTAGAGGCCGGCGAACCAAAGTGCCGCTGAAACTTTCTTTATCCTTACTGATATACGGCAAAGCAAAGCTTTCACGTTCTAGGAAATTACTTTTAAAAAGCTCGTTGCTGCGCGAGCTTTCTTTTAAACTGATCACATCGCCTTCCTTACAGATATAAGACGGAATATTGACATTTTTACCGTTGACCAGAATATGACGGTGCGTTACCTGCTGCCGTGCCAGACGAATCGAATTGGCAAAACCGATCCGGTAAACCAGGTTATCTAAACGACATTCCAGTGTGCAGAATAAAGTGTCTGCCGTACGTTCCTTACTTTTACTTGCAGCTTTATAATATCTCAGTAATTGCCGTTCAAAAATGCCATAATAAGCTTTTATTTTTTGTTTTTCCAAGAGCTGTTTACCATATTCTGACATTTTTTTACTGCGTTTTACAGTTGTTCCCAATCTGTCCAAAGCTTTGGGATGACCACATACATTAATGCCGAATCTACGACACTCTTTAAATCTCGGTCCTCTTCTTGTTGCCACGTTTACATCTCCTTTATTATACAAAATCATCAGCCGCTCCGGTTAGCTATCGCTAACTTCAAGCTACATTATAGCAACAACTTTCCCAGCCGTCAACAGCTGCACAAAAAATATACAAAAAGCACCCTGCAACAAGTACAGGGTGCTTAAGTTTACAACTAAAAGCTAATATTATTCGCAGGTAAACGGCAGCAGAGCCACGTTACGTGCGCGTTTGATAGCAGTAGTCATTTGGCGTTGATGTTTAGCGCAGTTACCGGAAATACGACGGGGCAAAATTTTGCCGCGTTCAGTAATATAACGGCGCAGCTTAGCAACGTCCTTATAATCGATTTCTTCAACTTTATCAACACAGAAGCTGCATACTTTTCTTCTGGTTCTTCTGCCTCTTTCACGTTTCATTCGCATAACCTCCCTATTTAGAATGGGATCTCTTCATCAAAAGGAACTGCGGAACCAAAAGATTCCATCTCGCTCTTCGGACCTGCATCACCGGACTGAACCGGAGCTCCGCTGCCTGTTGCTTTACGTTCAATGAATTCCACGCTGTTGGCGATAATTTCCGTCACCCAGCGTTTCGTACCATCTTTAGCGTCATAGCTGCGAATCTGCAAACGACCGTCTACAAGAGCCCTTTGACCTTTTGTAAGACTATTCCCGCATAATTCAGCGATTTTACCCCATACAACGACAGCAATAAAATCAGCTTCTCTTTGGCCTTCCTGATTAGCAAAAGGTCTGTCTACCGCTAAAGTGAACTGGCATACAACTTTGCCGGTCTGAGTATAACGAACCTCAGGATCACGAGTTAAGCGGCCCATTAAAATAACTTTGTTCATTCTAGTTACCCTCCTGGTTACTCACCTTTTCTGATAATCATGTGACGCAAAATTTCATCGGTAATCTTCATAACGCGGTCAAGTTCTTTGACTGTTTTAGGTTCTGCACTGAAAGTTACGAGAACATACAAACCTTCTGCGATATCGTCGATTTCATAAGCAAGACGTTTCTTGCCCCAACGATCGGTTTTTTCTACAGTACCACCGTTATTGTTGATGAGGTTGTCAAATTTAGCAACAAGAGCTTCAAAAGCTTCCTCTTCAACGGGTTTTACGATGTACATGACTTCGTAGTTATTCACGAAATCACCTCCTCCTTTGGACTTTGGCCCCCTAATGGGAGCAGGGGAAGTATATATTACTATATACAAGCTTATGTATTATACCATTAGTCCCAGTAAATTGCAAGAGCTGTTTACTAAAAATAACCGTCATACTAAAAAGCATAACGGTTATTTCCTTCGGCTGTTTTCTACGACTCTTTCCCTTATTTACGGCTTGTCTTATTTAGCGCCGAAGCTTTATTTTTCCCTCATAAGGCCCTTTTTATCAGGCGTCAGTTTTGACAAAATCGTCAAGCACCGCGCCGGGAGCTACCATTGGTTCAACTAGATCACTTTGTTCTACTACAGCTTCGATCAGAAAATTTTTCCCGTATTTACGCGCTTTTGCCAATGCGGCGGTAAACTCAGCACAAGTAGTTACTGTCGCACCGTCTGCTCCGCAGGCTTTAGCAAAACCAACAAAATTAAACGGCGTCAGAATAGTAGAAGAGTAACGTTTATCATAAAAAACCTGCTGCCATTGACGGACCATACCCAAACAACTGTTATTGATGACAACAGTAATAAAAGGAGCGCTTTCACGCATCGCTGTATAGATTTCCATACCGGTCATTTTAAAGCCTCCGTCGCCGCAGATCTGTACAACCTGCGCCTCAGGCAGGGCGATTTTAGCTCCCAAGGCTGCCGGCAGACCAAATCCCATCGTTCCGCAGCCGCCGCTGGTCAAATGATGCCGCGGCGCGTCTACTTCCAGATGCAAGGCTGCCCACATCTGATTTTGTCCGACGTCAGTAACAAATACCGTATCTTCACCTTTAAAGCTGCGCGTCAGTTCTTTCATCAGCCAGGGCGCTGTCAATCTTTCGCCGGACTGTGCCGCACGGTTTTCTGTCGCATCCCAGGCTTTGATCGTATGCCACCAATGTTCTATATCAAGCTTTTTCACCCGTTCACTCAGCTTGTTGAGGTTCTCTTTCATATCTCCGACTAAAGGCAGCGCTGTCATAACATTCTTATCTACTTCAGAAGGATCAATATCCAATTGGATAATCGTTTTTTTACCAACATAACGATTGCGGTCACCTGTGACTCGTTCACTGAAACGGCTTCCAGCTACGATAAGTACATCGGCGTTAGCAACTGCCATATTGGCTGCAATATGTCCGTGCATACCTGTCAGCCCCAGGCATTGCTGGTCGCTCCCCGGAAACACCCCAATCCCCATCAGCGTATTGACGACGGGCATTCCTGTTTTTCTGGCAAAACGCAGTACCTCTTCCGCAGCACCACTGTGAACAGCACCGCCGCCTACCAGAAACACCGGCTGTCTGGCATTAGTAATAGTAACTGCCGCGGCTTCCAAGATTTCTTCTCTGGCCGTTTCCATAACAGGCTGCGCCAATGGCTCCGCTTCCGTCCACTCCACGTCTCCGACCTGCAGATCACTGGGAACATCCACCAGAACCGGTCCCGGACGACCTTCCTGTGCCAGGTAAAATGCCTGCCGCAGCGCCGGCAGCAAATCCTCAGGCTTACGCACCAAAATATTATATTTCGTTATCGGCAATGTCACACCGACAATATCTATTTCCTGAAAAGAGTCTCTTCCTAAATTTGCAACAGAAACCTGTCCCGTAATCGCTACCAGCGGTACAGAATCCAAATAAGCTGTAGCCAGTCCCGTAACGATATTGGTCGCACCGGGCCCGGAGGTAGCTATACAAACCCCCGTTCTGCCGCTGGCACGTGCATAACCGTCAGCAGCATGGACGGCTCCCTGTTCGTGCGCCGTCAGTACATTACGCAGCGGCGCGTCATATAACGCATTATACAAAGGAATAACCTGACCGCCCGGATAACCGAAAACAGTATCTACTCCCTGTTCCAGCAAAACTTTAATAATAGCTTGCGCACCAGATAACTTCATTTTTCGCTTTCCTCCCAAAATCAACACCTTTAGACTGCTGCTTGTTCCTGCAGCATCAGTGTATTCACGGAAACCACCGCTACTTGTTTTGCCAGCAGCTTCGCCATTTGCGCAACGTCACTTTCAGTATTCAAAACAATTTCCAGTTCCATTCCGTCAGCCTGGACCTTCATATTGAGCTCCTGCACGTCTACACCTTGTTTGGACAATACCCGCAGCACTCTCGGCAGCAAAGTCTCTTCGTTTTTAGCTTTTAAAAATAATTTTCCAGACATTTTGATTTCCTCCCTCGTATGATTTTGATGGAAAGCAGTGCGTTAGGAACAAATAAAAAACGCCCCTGCTTTTGCAGGGGCGTATAAAATACGCGGTACCACCCTAATTTATAACTTCGCACCAGTCCATCAACCGGCTCAGAATTAACGCATCTGGTGCGCATCATGCTACTTACTTCTGCTTTCGCTGACGAGTTCATGGGTGATTTACTCAACAAGCGCTCCGTGCCGATTTCCACCAACCATCGGCTCTCTGTGACTTTACATCTTGTCTTTCTTCCCAGTCATCACTTTTAAAATACAATATTAAGATTGGTCATATTATGCCACTTTTAGCAGCACTTGTCAACACTTTTTTCAAAAAAAATTCCATTTGTTCCAATGTTTACAATGTTCTTAAATAATTACCTGTCAAAACAGAAATTCGTTCACTATATGCGGCATAATTAGCTGCTAAAACTTCTTTGACCTGAGCAGCAAAATTTCCTGCTTCCGGATCAAGCAAAGTTTTATAACTTAACGCATGGGCTTTGCCTGTCTCTGTCTGCGGTATCAAGGCGTCTGTCTCTGCTAAGCCGGCATACTCCCGCATTTGTCTGGCCAGCTGCGGAGCCAGCTCCAGCACCGTTTCCCATGCTGCCATCCACAATACGCTGCTGAGCTTAAAATGTACTTTCCCTTTAAGGGTTTTAGCTACTGCTCCCAAATCTTTTAAGGTTAAATCAGCATGTAAAAAACTCAGTCTGTAACCAAAAGTATCAGCAATAGCTGCATGGGTCTGCAGCATTTCCTGCAGTAGCTGCGCCTCATCCAGAGTATTGAGCCCTAAAGCCGCAAATTTAATGCCGTTACGTTGCAATTCGTTAGCGATCAGATAATGCTCCTGTGGAGAAAGTAATTTACCCTCTTTAGATATCAGCAGCTCAAAATCTATTTCCCAGGGAGTATTTTTAAGATAAGAATTATAAATGAACTGTGCGTGCATAATAGCTTCACCATATTCCAGGACGATACGCCGCAGCTGCTCAGGCTCAAAATGAATAACTTCACTTCCTACCTGAAAATTTGCCTCTAAATATGAGCCCTGCATCGCGTCACGAAATTCCTGCGGAAAATCATTATAACGAGTCTCTACATCCGCATCTGACATTTTCTCGATCTGCAGATTGATTTTATCGCTGCAGTCCAAGCCAATCATGCTATAACCGTATAGTAATGCTTTAACAATATCTTCTTCACTTTTCAACCCTTCAGCATTGGCACCATAGCCTTCTTTATAACCTGTTTCAAAAACTCCCCAGGTTGCAGCATCTACAGCTTCCAGAAAATTGCGTTTTAAGAGCGCGCTGTCAGCAGCTGAATATTCTGCCAGAACAGGCTTTACCTGCTTTTTAGCAAACAGCGGCGCAATACATCCGCCTGCAGCTCCCAGCCAGTCACTGAAACCGATACTAGTTCCTTTAGTGCCGCAGGCACTGGGGGCTGCCCATTTTACAAAACGGCGGATAACTGCCGCATTATTTGCATTTAAAGACATAATATCCACATGTAAGCCATCCTGTTCACAGGAATTTTCAACAACCCACATCGCTGTCAAAGGACATTCCCCCTGTGTAACACAGACTAATTTTTTATCAGAAGCCTTTGTAACCAGTGCGGCCCAGCCATTGGTTACTTCGCTTAGTGATGCAGCCACAACCTTGCCGCCTGCTGCAGCCTCCATTGTTTTTACTGCCAGTGCTTGTTTAATAGCCATTTTTCATCCTCCAAAAATCTCAGTTGTCTTCCTTCTAATATTATCCACAATCTATGCCTTTTACGCAAGTAGAACCAGGAAAATAACTACATGTTATTTAAACCTTTGTTCGCAATACGATAAATTATGACTTTCAACAGTACTTTTAATTTATCCACCTAAGGCGGATACAAAATATATGTGTCAAAAAAGCAAAATTCACTCTATTTATCAACAATATCCACATAGTTTTCCACAGCATTCTGTGTATAAATTCCATATTATACACAGATCTGTTATTTTTTTCCCCTAAATTTTCCAAGTTATACCATATCACCCCTAAGTTATGCACATTTTATCAACATTCTGTGGATAACTTTTAGAAAACTTTCCCCACTTTTCCACAACACAATATATAGTTTGTTTATTAGCCCATACAGACATTGAAGTCTATACTTTGTGTTCAAAGTGCACTGTCAAGGTCAACTTTTAATCGTTTGATTAAAAGTTTTATCAAAGAGCTTCTTGACACTGACAAGAGCTTTCGCAGGCGTATATTTAAAGCCTTCTTCCATAAGCTTAAATTTTCTGAAAATAAAAAAGCAGCAGTTTTTTTTCATTTAACTGCTGCTTAACACAAATTTTATCGCCGTTTTATCTGTGCTATAGTGAATAAAAACAGACCAAACCATATCCAACCAAAAGCGACCATATGTACGGATGTGAAGTTTTCTCCGTACATAAAAACGCCTATCAGCAAACTGATTGTCGGAGCAATATACTGTAAAAATCCAATTATTTTTAACGGCAAAAGCTTGGCCCCTGCTGTAAAAAACAATAACGGCGTAGCCGTTACTACACCGGCACAAGCCAGCATTATCAGCGTACCAGTTTCTGCCGTCTGATAAGCACTGGTTCCATGCAGACTCAAATAATATTCATAAGCCAAAGCCAGCGGCGTTATCAGCAGTGTTTCCAGCATAATGCTCGTCATTGTCGTTACCGATAAACATTTCTTGATCAAGCCGTATAAAGCAAAAGAAACAGCCAGTGATACAGAAACCCACGGCAGCTGACCCAGGTTCCAGACCATTGTACCAACACCGACCACAGCACAGATAACCGCTGCCATTTGCCAGTTATCCAAACGTTCTTTCAAAAAGAAAACACCAAAAATGATACTTACTAAAGGATTGATATAATAACCCATACTGGTTTCTACGATTCTGCCGTCATTGACAGCCCAAATAAACAGTCCCCAGTTGAAACTGATTGTAATTGCCGCTGCCAGCATCGCCAAAGCCTGTTTAGGATTTGTAAAAATCTCCTGCGTTTCTGCTAAAAAACTTTTTACTCTCCCTGAAGCGATGATCAATATCCATACAAAAACACAAGACCAGATAAAACGATTTGACAAAATCTCAAAAGCCTGTACTACGCCTAAAGTTTTCCAATAAATGGGCAAAATTCCCCATAGTAAATAAGCTGTCAAGCTATAAATGATTCCCTGTCTGAAAGTGCTTTCCATTATTCCTCCATCTATCTTCTAATAATTATTTTCTTAAACTTGCCGGAATTGGAATTTTCAGGGCAATGATTGCCGCAGCTACCGGCAGCCAGGTAACGATCTGCATTACCAGCGGTAAACCAAAATTATCGGCAATAAACCCTAAAATAGTAACGCCAAAACCACCCATACCGACGCTGAAACCAATAGTAAGACCTGCTGCCATCCCCACGTTATTAGGCAGCATCGTCTGCGCCAAGACGATAGTTGTAGCGAACGACCCGATAATAAAAAAACCAGAAGCTACAACAGCCAGCATTGCACCAGTTTCTGTTCCTGCATAGCTGATCATCCATATTGTTGGAATACTTAGAATAATCGAGCCTAAAATAATCCTGCGGGCGCCTAAACGGTCACTAAGCACTGCACCTGTATAAGTTCCTGCTACACCGCCCAATAAAAATGCCGACACCAGCGCACTGGCGAAAATAGCTTCACTGCCGCGAAACTTCATAAAAAATAACGGCAGATACGTAGATAATCCCGTATGAATAGTAGACCTCATAAAGATAAAAAATAACAATACAAACATCCCTGCATAAGATAGCTTCTCTGAGACTGCTTTGGTCTGCACTGCAGCTTTTTTCAAACTATGCTCGGTATTAACATGTTTGTAATCGGGCATGCATTTCATCATTAAACCAAAAACCAGCAGTCCGGGCAAAATAAAATACATCGTATTATGAATGCCATCCTGCAGCCCAATGAGAAAAGTCATCAAAATTGAACCGACGGCCATACCGGCATTGCCTCCTAAAGAAAAAATGCCCATATTTTTAGCCTTGCTGCCTTCATCGCTTAAAAAATTAACTGTTTTTGAAGCCTGAGGATGATAAGTAGCACTGGCAATACCGATTATAATAACGGTCAATAAAATTAGAGTATAACTGGATACCCAGCCGATAGCAGCAAACCCTGCACCTGCCATAGCTGCACAAAAAGGCAGCAGGACAGGCATAGATCGCTTATCTGTAATATAACCAAATACCGGCTGGATAACTGATGAGGTAATATTCTGCGTCAAAACTATGGTTGCCAGCTGCGAATAACTCAGCGTGAATATTTCTTTGAGGTGTGGCAATACTATTGGTAAAGCACCAGCCTGTAGATCAGTCACCAAATGACCTATGGCTAATGCTAAAATAGGTAAAAAATTTTTCTGCTGCATAACATGTCCTTTCAGAGCGATAAGTATATTGTAACATAAATACTCCTTTTAGTAGTGTTTTTAAGAAAAATTTACTTAAAGCGGTTATTCATTATAAGAATCGATATTTTACTTCATACAGTACATGGGCATGCTACTTCCGGTTTTGCCTGCCATGTGGCCCAGGCAAGGTCTGGCCGGATAGTATTTTCATCACATAAAAAAATAACCATATCGTATGATATGGTTATTTTTTAACCGGCAGCTTTCTATCCTCCCAGGCCGCTTCCAGCCAAGTACTTTCGACGTTT
>URXA01000003.1 GCA_900551745.1 uncultured Phascolarctobacterium sp. | reverse complement strand
TTTATCTTAACATAACAAAAGATGGCAGACACTTTTTGTGTCTACCATCTTTATACCACTTCAGCCTCATAGGCCTGCTGTTTTTTGTTGGGATAAGATGGATAAAGGTTTACAGGATATCCGTATTAAAATTATTGGGGGGAAAATAAACTAACAGTAATTTTAAGCAGGATGCAGGAAAAATTTTATTTGTCTCTTGACTTGGAGTGAGCTTTAAGTGTTATGATTGATAAAAGAGGAACGCATAGGTGTTTGTAGAAAAAACTGAGTGTTTATTTTGCCGTAGCGGAGAACATTACAGCGACGGGAAATTAGATAGATAAAGTTTAGGCTTTAAAGTATATATGGGGGGAAGGTTTGTTATGCGGGGGCTGAAAAATGAAAAAAGATACGCCTTGCTGGACAGTCTGCGAGGGCTGCTGTTATTGGAGATGATCGTCTATCATTTTTTTTGGGACCTGGTGTATTTATTTGAGCAGGATTTGCCCTGGTTTCATAGCAGTTTGTGTTATTGGTGGCAGCAAAGCATTTGCTGGCGTTTTATTTTTCTATCAGGCTTTTGCTGGCCTTTGGGGAAAAGAGCTGTACGGCGTGCTGTGCAGGTTTTTGGTGGAAGTGTCCTGGTGATGGTTATAACGCACATTTTTGTGCCGGACCAGGCGGTTACCTTTGGCGTTTTATTTTTTCTGGGGTCAGGTATGCTGCTGCTGGAGCTGCTTGACCGGCAGCTGTACAGGCTGGCTCCTGTCTGGGGCATTACAGCAAGTGGTATGTTATTTTTTCTGACCCGCAATATCAACGACGGTTATTTAGGTTTTGAGGATTGGAATTTTTTCAAAATACCGGAGCAGCTGTATCTGAATAAATTCACTACTTATGTAGGGTTTACAGAGGCAGGATTTGTTTCCAGTGATTATTTTTCTTTAGTGCCCTGGTTCTTTTTATATTTGGCGGGCTATTACTGTCTGCGTTTTTGTGAAGCTCTGGGCGGGTTTCCTCAGATCTTCGATTATGGCAGCCGCAGTCTGAGTTTTTGCGGACGGAGGTCTTTTTTAGTCTATCTTCTGCATCAGCCGCTTTTGTACTTGCTGCTGACGTTGATTTTGGGTGGTAAGGTATTGCTTTGAGGAGAAGGAGTGTTGGAGTATGGAATATCGTGAATTGGGACGGACAGGTATTAAAGTCAGTGTGATAGCATTAGGGTGCGAAGGCTTTGTTGCCAACGAAGGTGCCTTAACAGAGCAACTGCTGAATGCGGCAGAGCAAGGCGGCATCAACTGTATTGATTTGTATGCGCCGCAGCCGGAAATGCGCAGCCGTTTGGGTAAATGGCTGCGTGGCCGCCGCGGTAAATTTGTTTTACAGGCACATTTATGTACGGTTTGGCAGGAGGGACAGTATAAGCGGACCAGGGAGATCGGGGAAGTGAAAGCGAGCTTTGAAGATCTGCTGACACGGCTGGCAACAGACTATATAGATATTGGGATGATCCATTATGTGGACTCTCTGGAAGATTGGGAAGCGGTAGCTGGTGGCCCGGTAATGGCGTATGCAAGAGAAATGCAGGCTCAGGGAAAAATCAGGTATATCGGTTTGAGCAGTCATAATCCTGCCGCAGCTATGCAGGCAGTGCAAAGCGGTTTGATCGATGTGCTGATGTTCAGCGTTAATCCCTGCTATGATCTGCAGCCGGCGAATGAAGATTGTTACGCGCTTTGGGATGAGAAAAATTATAACAGGCAGCTTGTGAATATGGACCCGGAGCGGAAAGCGCTGTATGAAACCTGCAGCCGCCTGGGTGTCGCTATAACCGTAATGAAAGCTTTTGGCGGCGGTGATTTGCTGGATGAAGAGCTTTCGCCGGCAGGAAAAGCTTTGACTGTTAATCAGTGTCTGCACTATGCTTTGACGCGTCCCGGAGTAGCGGCGGTGATGTCGGGAGCGCATACTGTTGCAGAACTGGAAAAATGCCTTGCCTATACTACGGCGGCTGATGTTGAAAAGGACTATGCGGCTGCTTTTGCCGCTTTACCGAAAATCAGCTGGGAAGGACACTGCATGTATTGCGGACATTGCGCTCCCTGCCCGCAGGGAATAGATGTGGCGGCAGTGACTAAATTTTTGAATCTTACTAAAGCGCAGAACAGTGTTCCTGAAACAGTGCGCGAACACTATGCAGCGCTGCGGCATCATGCCGGTGAGTGCGTAAAATGCGGCGCTTGTGAGAAGCGCTGTCCGTTTAAAGTTACAGTTATCCAAAATATGCAGGAAGCCGTAAAAGTATTTGCTCTGTAACAGCGGGAGTATTCTTGTAAAATAAATTATTGCTTGACTTGGAGTTGACTCCAGGTGTTAAAATAATCACAGGAGGAGGTGTTGCTCTATGACGATTGCAGAAGTCAGTAAAACGTTTGGCTTGACAGCTGATACGCTGCGTTATTATGAACGAATTGGCCTGATACCGCCGGTCAAGCGCAGCAGCAGCGGTATTCGTGATTATGATGAAAAAGATTGTAATTGGGTAGAATTTATTAAGTGCATGCGCGGTGTTGGTATTCCGGTAGAAATGCTGATTGAATATGTGGCGATGTTCCGCCTGGGCAAGGAGACGATCGCTGCCCGTAAAGATCTTTTGGTAGAGCAAAGACAGCAGCTTGCCGACAAGATAGTAGCTATGCAGGCTGTACTGGAACGGTTGGATATGAAAATAGATGGTTATGAGGAAAGATGTTTAAAATTTGAGGAAGAAAATTTAAGACAATAAATAAGATTTGCAGCAGAGGTCAGCCAAGTAGCGGCTGACCTCTGTTTTTACTGCGCGGTTTATTGCAGAATAAAGAAAATATGATTTGTAAATGAATAAAGTATTGACAAAATTAAATAGCCTAATATATAATTTAGGAGCTGGATATTCTGGTAGGTGAGGCTACCACAGGGATATGGATTGCTGCCGCGGAGTGGTGGAGACACCATGAGCAGGTTTGAACAGGCTATGTCGACAACAAGGCATAATCTAATGCAGTTTCACCGCCCTGTGGAGTTAAAGCTTGAACAGGGCCGGTTCTGATGGAACTGCAAGGTAAATTTGTTTTATTGCCGCGTCTTTGTTTAAGCATTGACGCGGTTTTTTTATTTGCCGTAGCCAGCCGCAGAATTCTGATTATAGATATTTTATAAAAAAGTGAGGTGAGAAGAATGGACGCAGGAGGCAGTAGGGGCATAAAACCAAAAGGCGAAGAACCAGGAAGCGGTCTGCCGTTAGGGCGTCTGTTCTTCCGCGACAATTACATATAAATACTTTGTCTTTTCGTTGTGTATCCTACTTTCCTGAAAGTATGCAGTAAAACCGTAAGGAGGTAGAAAACAATGAAAAAGAAATTACTGTTTTTAAAAAATAACCCGCAGGAGATCCTGCATCGTGAGAAGGTCAATGAAAGACTGCGTTTTGCTGCAGCTCATGATGTGGATGCAGTTTTGAAATATTTGGGAACGACTGGCAAAGGATTGCCGTCCGGTATGGTAGAGCAGGCTCGTGAACGGTATGGCGATAATGTTGTGACGCATGGGCAAAAAGAATCGCTGTTTACACGTATCTGCAAAGCTTTTATCAATCCTTTTACAGCAATTTTGTTTGTTTTGGCGGCAGTATCGGCTTTTACAGATATCTGGCTGGCCGATCCGGGTGAAGAAGATGCTGTGACTGTGATTATTATTACGACGATGGTTATGATTTCCGGTATCCTGCGTTTTGTGCAGGAAACGAGAAGCGGTAACGCAGCGGCTAAATTATCGGCTATGATCGAAACTACGACCTGTGTGGAAAGAATGGAAACTGGTCAGCAGGAGATCCCGCTGGACGAAGTCGTCGTCGGTGATCTTGTTCATTTATCGGCGGGCGATATGGTACCTGCTGATATCCGTATTATTTTTGCCAGGGATCTGTTTGTCAGTCAGTCGGCATTGACCGGTGAAAGTGAACCGGTAGAGAAATATCTTTGCCTGGATGTTCAGGCAGCTTCTATAACAGAAGAACCTAATCTGGCCTTTATGGGCAGTAATGTCATCAGCGGTACAGCGGTAGGCGCTGCCGTAGCAGTGGGCAATGATACGCTTTTGGGCGAAATGGCCAAGGCTCTGAACAGCAAGCCTCCGAAAACCAGCTTCGAAAAAGGTGTCAATTCTGTTTCCTGGGTTTTGATACGTTTTATGCTGGTCATGGTGCCGGTAGTTTTGTTTATCAACGGCTTTACCAAAGGTGACTGGATGAATGCGGCCCTATTTGCAATTTCCGTGGCCGTAGGGCTGACGCCTGAAATGCTGCCGATGATTGTTACGACCTGTCTGGCCAAAGGTGCGGTCGCAATGTCCAGAGAAAAAGTTATTATCAAAAATTTAAATTCGATCCAGAACCTTGGATCTATTGATATTCTCTGCACTGATAAGACCGGTACGCTGACGCAGGATAAGGTTGTACTGGAATATCATCTGGATATTGAAGGCAAAGAAGCGCCGCGGGTATTGCGGCATGCCTTTTTAAACAGTTATTATCAGACGGGTCTGAAAAATCTGATGGATATTGCCATTATCAGCAGGACGAAACTGGAAGCGGAAGAAAACAAAGATCAGCTGGGCGATCTGGAACATTTTTACCAGAAGGTAGATGAGCTGCCCTTTGATTTTGAACGGCGCCGGATGAGTGTGGTAGTAGAAGACCGGAACGGGAAAACGCAAATGATCACCAAGGGCGCCGTAGAGGAAATGCTGAATATTTCGGCTTTTGTCGAATATGCAGGGCGTGTAGCGCCGCTGACGGCTTCTATGAAAAAGCTGGTTATGGAAAAAGTGGATGCGCTTAATGCCGATGGCTTGAGAGTCATTGCCGTAGCGCAGAAAACCAATCCTTCGCCGATAGGAGCTTTTTCGATAGCAGACGAGAACGAAATGGTTTTGATCGGTTATCTGGCTTTTCTGGATCCGCCCAAAGAAACGACTGCAGCTGCGATCAGAGCTTTGCAGGAGCATGGTGTTGCCGTGAAAATACTGACAGGGGACAATGAAAAGGTCACAAAATGTGTTTGCCGTCATGTAGGGCTTGCAGCAGAAAAAATGCTGTTGGGTTCTGAGGTGGAAGCTATGAGCAACGAAGAATTGGCGGCAGCGGCAGAGTATACCACTGTTTTTGCCAAATTGGCGCCGGCACAGAAAGCCAGAGTAGTACGCCTGCTGCGTGAAAATGGACATTCTGTAGGTTATCTCGGCGACGGTATCAACGATGCGGCGGCCATGAAAGCCTCTGATGTTGGTATTTCTGTCGATACGGCTGTGGATATTGCCAAGGAATCGGCGGATGTAATTTTGCTGGAAAAAGATTTGCTGGTTTTGGAAAAGGGTATTCTTGAAGGCCGTAAAACCTATGCCAATATGATTAAATATATCAAGATGACGGCTTCGTCTAATTTCGGCAATATTTTTTCAGTTTTGATCGCTAGTGCTTTTCTGCCCTTCCTGCCGATGGCGTCGATCCATCTGATTTTGCTGAACCTGATTTACGATATCTCCTGTACGGCGATTCCCTGGGATAATGTGGACAAAGAGTTTTTGACCAAGCCCAGAAAATGGGATGCTTCCAGTGTCAGCAGATTTATGCTTTGGATCGGTCCTACAAGCTCTGTTTTCGATATTTTGACATATGCACTGATGTATTTCATCATTTGTCCGGCTGTTGTCGGCGGCCATTTGTTTCACGAACTGAGTGATCCTGCCCGGCAGGCATTATATATCGCTGTTTTTCAGGCTGGTTGGTTTGTTGAGTCAATGTGGACACAGACTCTGGTTATCCATATGATCAGAACGCCCAAGATTCCCTTCCTGCAGAGCCGCGCTTCAGCGCCTGTGACATTACTTACATTTATCGGTATCGCAGTGCTGACTGTGATACCGTTTACAGCGGTTGGACATGCTATCGGGCTGGCTTCACTGCCTGGTGAATATTTTGTCTGGCTGGCTGCTATTACTTCGGCATATATGCTTTTGGCGACGATGATGAAAAAACTCTATATCAAGCGCTATGGCGAACTTCTATAGTTGTTTATAGGCGCTGGAACGCATATAATATAAAGATACGAAGCATAATAAATGGGGGGGATGAATTAATGCTGGGGACTATCGTCAATACAGGTACGATCATTGCCGGCAGCTTGCTGGGCAGTGTTTTCAGGCAGGGGATCAAAGAAAATTATAAAAAAGCGCTCTTTGATGCGTTGGGTCTGGCGACTGTTGGCCTGGGGGCCAATGCAGTGGTCAGCAATATGCCGCAGAGCAAGTTCCCCGTCTTGTTTATTCTTAGTCTGGCTCTGGGCAGCATTATCGGTACTTTGCTTGATATCGACGGCCGCTTTCAGCGTCTGGCGGGGAGGTTCAAAGGCGGGTCCGACCTTGGTCAGGGGCTGTCTACGGCAATACTGCTTTTCTGTATCGGGACCCTGTCGATTCTGGGGCCGATAGAAAGCGCGCTGTATGGTAATAACACTTACCTTTTTACTAATGCTACGCTTGATTTTGTAGCTTCGATGGTTTTGGCTTCCGCATATGGTATCGGCATAGCCTTAGCAGGAGTCGTACTGTTTTGCTGGCAGGGGTCGATCTATCTGCTGGCCGGTTGGCTGGCACCGTTTTTGACAACTGAGCTGATGACAGAAATTTCGATTATCGGCGGAGTTTTTATTATGAGCTCCGGGTTTGCGATTTTAGAATTAAAAAAGTTCAAGACCTTGAATATGCTGCCGGCACTTATTGTTCCTGCAGTGTGGGTGCTGCTGTTAAAATGTTTTTCCTGAGTTAAAAACGGCCTCATTTGAAGATGAGGCCGTTTTTTAGTTTTTTTAAGTGATTATCTTAACAAAAAAATAAGTTTAAAGTGTGAAATGGCTGTCAGAAAGCAGGTTTTAGACTTGTAGAAAAACGTAGCGGTGTTATAATAAAACTGTAAAGAGAATTTAAAACAGTGGTTAAGTTCGAAAAGTTAATTGCTTTTTTAAATTCTCAGTGCTATAATATAGTAAAAGATAATTTTTATTTGTTGCGATTACACACTGCAAATAAATCAAAATTCTGAAAGGTGGTGGCAGTAATGCCAAATTTTGCAAACCCGTTTCAAGGTAATGTCAACAGAAAGTTAACCAAAGAAGAATTGATCCAAGCCGTACGTCTGGATATTGCAGGTGAGCTGGAAGCTATTTACTTGTATGATGCCCATGTGCAGGCTACTGATGACGAAGTGGCAAAAATGGTTATTGCCGATATACGTGACGAAGAAAAAGCCCATGTCGGTGAACTGATGACCTTGCTGCGTTATCTTGATCCTGCTGAAGCGGAACATTTCATTTCCGGCGAAGGCGAAGTTAAGGAAATGCTTGAAGGACTGGGTATGAAAGCTGCCGGGATTGCCGATGATAAAACGGAAGTTACCAATAAAGCGACTACCGTAGGCAGCCTGCTGGATAAATAGGAGGTATGGTCATGGAATTTTTAATGCGTGATGATGTTAATCTGTCTGCCGAACAATGGCAGTCTATTGATAGTGCCGTAATCCAAGCGGCAAGAAATGTTTTGGTTGGACGTAAATTTTTACAGATTTACGGACCTTTGGGTGCCGGTGCACAAAGCGTAAATGTAGATGTGCTGACTCCTGCTGAAAAAGGCAGTGTAGATTTCTTCGGCGAGGAAGAAGAAGCGGTAAAAGTCACAGGCCGCAGCTTTAAAGAGCTGCCGATGATCTATCGGGATTTTGTGTTATCCTGGAGAGATATGGAACAAGCCAGGCAGATCGGTATGCCGATCGATTTGGGTGCGGTCAGCGCTGCCGCAAATGCCTGCGCTCAGAAAGAAGACCTGATGATTTTTGCAGGGAATCCGAAAGCCGGTTATGAAGGCCTGGCTACGGCAGAAGGTGCTTTTAAAGTAAAAAAATCCGACTGGAGCAAAGATGAAAATGCTTTCAGCGATGTTGTTAAAGGTCTGCAGCATTTTGCGGACAAGAATTTGAGAGGGCGTTATGCTTTGGCAGTAAGTCCTGACCTGTATGCACAGTTACAGCGTCTGCAGGTCAGCACCGGATTACTGGAAAGCGAGCGTATCAAAGCCCTGGTTGGCGGCGGATTACATATGACTCCGGCTTTGGGACTCAATAAAGCCGTATTGGTCTGCGCTGAACCGCAGAATATGGATCTTGTTATCGGTCAGGACCTTATCACCGGTTATATGGGTTCTGCTAAGCTGAATCATGAATTCCGTGTATTTGAAACAGCTTTGCTGCGTATCAAATGCAAAGATGCAGTAGTGATTTTTGGCTGATCGTAAAATTTAAAGCCTGCCGGCATATTATGCCGGCAGGCTTTTTACTATGCAGAATAGCAATACTGAAAGCGTATTAATATTTATTTAATAAAAATACTTGATGTTTAATAATTGAAAATAAGCTATAATAAAATAAAAATGGATTATCGGTATTAAGGAGGCCGGGCATGGATAAAAAACGTGGTTACAATAAAAAATATTTACTGCTGTTCAGTGCAGCTGCTGCGTTGCTGTGTGCTTTGGCTGCCTATATCAGTATCAACGATACCTATAAATATACCCGTGAGAGGGCGGCGTTTCTGGCGGAAAGCTATGGTTCGCAGACCAGATATGAGCTGATGGACCTTTATGATGACGCTTTTGTTTTACGTGAGCTGATCCAACAGGGTATGCTGGATGCCAAAGGCACAAAAATCGCCGTACATGAAAAAGGTTTTCGTAATATGTCAGAGCTCGGTATCCAGAGAATGAACAATGTCTGTACAGCCTTTGACGATATGGCTTTGATCACGAATGTATCTTTGGCTATGGCAGAAGGTCCGCTGCAGGACGGCATTCCTGAAAAAACTGTTATTTCCTATTGTTTTCCTTATGAAGTTAATAAAAGTGCTTTGGGCAAAAACCTGATGGTTCAGCCGAAAAGGGACGACGCTATCAAAAAAGTGTATCGCAAACAGGGCGAGTTGGTGATCGAAGGGCCGTTCAGAAGGATTCAGGATGATGAGCTGGTACTGACAGGCAGGGTAGCTGTAAAAAATCCCGACGGTTCTCCCTGGGGTTTGGTTGCTGTGACCTTGGATATGAATCCTGCAAGTCCGAAATATGCTTTGCAGAATATCAATTTTGCCGCACTGCAGGGACAAAAATATCGTTATCATTTATACAAGATAGAAAACGGTGCCAAACTGACGATTGCTGCTTCTGACCGTGCGGCAATGGCGATGACCGGCGGGATGAAATATGATATCGAACTGCCGAATGCCAGCTGCATCATAGAAGTAGACAAAGCAGGCGGCTGGGTTGGTAATAATATAATTTTTTTGAATGCGGGCATTGCCTTTTTTGTATGGCTGCTAAGTGTTTTTGCTGTTAAAAAATGGCTGGAAAATAAAGAGGCTCATCGTGAGATCGCAGACAGGGAGGAAATGCTGCGGCAGATCGCTGATAATATCAACGGCGGTGTTTTGACACTGGCAAATGATGTCGGGTTCTGCATCCGCTATGCCAACGATGGTTTTTTAAAGCTGATTGGCTATACTAGGGAAGAATTGGAAAACGTACCTTCGTTTTTGCGGGCGCATTTGATATATGAAGAAGATAGACCTAAATTTCAGGCATTATTGGATGGCGTCTGGCATCTTGATGATAAGATCGATTTGGAGATGCGGCTGTTGCATAAAAACGGGCATTATATACCTGTTTTGATCCGTGGTAGCGTAGGGATAGATAAAGACGAGATGCTGTTAATGTACTGCGTTATTGTTGATATCAGCGAACAAAAGCATATTATTCAGGAGCTGGAACTGGAGAAGGAGCGTTATGATCTTTTAGTGCAGGCTTCTAACGAAATAATTTTTGATGTGGACGTGCTGCCTGAGCATATTGCCTGGTCGCCGCTGTATCGCAGGATTTTTGGCCTTGAACCTTTTCGTGAGCTTGCTCCTGAGTCTGCGCCGCCGCCAAAATCGGAGGCTGATGAAAATACTGTCGCTATCAGTGCGTTTATCCGTCAAATTATTGCAGGCAAGCATTCCGACAGTGCCGAGCTGCTGCTAAATTATGCTAATGGCGAGCAGCACTGGTTCAGGATCATGGCTAACTGCATCATCAAAAAAGATACTGTGATCCGTCTGGTAGGCAAACTTGATAATATCGACGAAGAAATTCTTGAAAAAGAAAAGCTGCAGGACATGAGCCGTATCGACCAGCTGACAGGTGTTTATAATAAAAACGGCTTTAAAACTGTTGTGGAACCGTTGTTGGAAGAAGGCGGTTCTGGCAGCTTTATCTTTACGGATCTGGATAATTTTAAAACGGTCAACGATACCTTGGGGCATCAGACCGGTGATAAAGTTTTACAGGAAATGGCAGCAAAGCTGCAGCAGTTTTTCCGTTCCGGCGATATTATCGGCCGTTTTGGCGGCGACGAATTTTACATTTACGCACCGGGACTTTCACCGGAGGCGACGGTCAAAAGAGCGGAGGAGCTATGCCGTATTCTGCATACTGCTTATGAGGGCGTTACTGTTTCTGCCAGCGTTGGTATTTGCTATTTCCCTGAGCATGGCAGGGATTTTGACAAGCTGGTGCATTTGGCAGATATGGCCGCGTATGTTGTAAAAGACAGGGGCAAGGGCGGTTATCATGTTTATGAGCCGGGCGATAAAATTTAATTTTGCTTGCCATTACAGGCAAAAGATGCTAAAGTTAATTTAATATCATAAGTCGATCCACTGGGGGCGCATATGCTGAGAGGCCGCAAGGCCGACCCTTAGAACCTGATTTCCGGATAATACCGGCGTAGGGAAGTGGCGTAAGCGCGAGCCAAAGCCAATTTCCTGCGGGAGATTGGCTTTTTATTTTGAAGGGAGCGTTTAATAATGGCAACACAGATGCAGTTGGCCCGTCAGGGCATAATCACGGAAGCGATGCGTCAGGTAGCGGCGCAGGAGCAGTTGGAGCCTGAGGTGATCAGGGCTGGTGTAGCGGCAGGAACAATAGCTGTTTGCTGTAATATCAACCATAAAAATCTTGTGCCGCGCGGAGTAGGCCAAGGCCTGGCAGTCAAGGTCAATGCGAATATCGGTACTTCCAGTGCTTATCCTGATCCCGAACCGGAACTGGTTAAGCTGCGTGCAGCTATCGATGCCGGTGCCGATTCTGTGATGGATCTTTCTACAGGCGATAATATCGATGCTTCGCGTAAGGCGATCATTGATGCTTCCACCGTCATGGTTGGTACGGTGCCTATTTATCAGGCAACAGTAGAAACTATAAAAAAACGCGGTGCCGTTGTTGAAATGACGAAAGAGGACCTGTTTGAAGCTATTCGTCAGCAGGCTGCCGACGGTGCTGATTTTATGACGATCCACTGCGGTATCAACCGTCAGGTTCTGCACGCTCTTGTCAGCGAAGGGCGCGTTATGGACGTTGTCAGTCGCGGCGGCAGTTTTATTACCGGCTGGATGCTGCATAATGATTGTGAAAATCCTTTATATGAATATTATGATGAAATATTGGAGATCTGCGCGGAGTATGATGTAACGATCAGTCTGGGTGACGGACTGCGGCCCGGCTGTCTGGCAGATGCTACCGACAGGGCGCAGATCCAGGAGCTTTTGAATTTGGGCGAACTGACCCAGCGGGCCTGGCAGCGCGGTGTACAGGTAATGGTGGAAGGACCGGGACATGTTCCGTATAATCAGATTGCCGCTAATATGCAGCTGCAGAAGCGGTTATGTCATGGCGCGCCTTTTTATGTTTTGGGGCCGTTGGTGACTGATGTAGCGCCGGGGTACGATCATATTACTTCTGCCATCGGCGGTACTCTGGCGGCGATCAGCGGCGCTGACTTTTTATGTTATGTAACGCCGGCCGAACATTTGGGACTGCCTGATATTGACGATGTACGCGAAGGCGTGATCGCAACGAGGATCGCGGCTCACGCTGCCGATGTTGCCAAAGGGCTGCCACAGGCTATAGCCTGGGATAGGGAAATGGCTGTCGCACGTAAAAATCTTGACTGGCCGGAGCAGATTCGTCTGGCGCTTGATCCGGTAAAGGCGCAGACCTACCGCGATAAGAAGAATAAAGCGGAGGATGAAGCTTGTTCCATGTGCGGCGATTACTGCGCTGTCAAGATCGTGGGACAATATTTGGAAGCACACAGGAAAAAACAATAATAGCCGCAAAAAGAGGACTTACATATGTAAGTCCTCTTTTTTATCAGTCTTTGTATAAATAATCCTGCACTTTGCTGTGACTGTCTTCAGGTCCGACCATGATAAAGACATCTCCGGCTTCGAAAAGCGCGTAGGGGCCCGGCGAAACGATCAGTTCTTCGCCTTTGCGGATAGCGACGACGGTAACACCGGTACTTTGCCAGAAGTTTATTTCTGAGATCATTTGTCCCAAGAAACGGCAGTCTTGAGTTATTTTTACTTCATAAGGCAGGATAGGTGATGCCAAACGGAATTTTTCAATATATTCCAGCAGCTGATGGACATTATCTAAAATATCGTCCTGTTGTTTTTTCTGTTGTTCCGATAAAGTTTCGATATTTTTTTTCAGTTCGGTAATGGTGGAAATATTGCGGAAACGGCTCACCAGCTGCGCGGCCCGTTCTGCCGAAAGCACTGTGCTGCCGCTGCCTGAGCCAATAGCAACGATGCCGACATCCTGCAGCATGAACATGGCGCGGCGGATCGTTTCGGGGGAAACGGCATAATGAGCTGCAAGCATGGAGCGTCCGTAAATTTTTTCGCCGACCGTATACTTGCCGGCAGCTATCTTGGAAGCGATATCGATAGCGATTTTCTGATAGATAGGTTCTGCTATTTTGTGTTTATTAGCCATGATATAGTCCTTTACAGTAAAAATTTAGTAAAAATCAGCAGGTTTAAAATTTATATTTGTCTGCTGACAAGGCACGGCAGCAGACTTAACAAGCGGCGTACCAGCCTGCTGCAGAGATTTTATGAAGTAAATCATTAACTGAAAGTTGCAGATTTTTGCAGTATAAAAAAGTAATTAAAGTAAATTGACAAGCTTTTGTAAGTAAGTTAAACTAAAAAACAGATAGAAGCAACTCAATGATAACATAAAGTTGTCGGATTGAAAAGGGGGGAGTTTTGATGAAGAAAAAAATACTGCAGCTGTTGGGTATGGTTTTGTTTGTAGGCCTGCTGGCAGGCTGCGGCAGCAATAATGAAAAAACGGTAGTTTTTTCTGATGCCGGCTGGGACAGCGTAAAATTTCATAACGCGGTAGCCGGTTTGATTGCAGAAAAGGCTTATGGTTTAAAAGTGGAAACGATGAACGGTTCGACGCCGATTATGGAAGCGGCGCTGGTGCGCGGTGATGTGGACGTCAATATGGAGCTGTGGACGGATAACGTTGCTACCTACCAGGCTGATAAGGCCGCTGGTGGAATAGTCGATCTGGGAATCAACTTCGATGATAATAAACAGGGCCTGTATGTACCGCGTTATGTGATCGAAGGTGATCCTCAGCGTGGTATTGCGCCGATGGCGCCTGATCTGCACAAGGTTTCTGATCTGGCCCGCTACAGCAAACTCTTTGTGGATGAAGAAAATCCTTCTAAAGGGCGTATTTACGGAGCTATTCCAGGCTGGGCAGTCGATGAAGTAATGTTTAAAAAGTATAAGCATTACGGGCTGGATAAAAATTATGTGTATTTCCGCCCCGGCAGTGAGGCGACTTTGAGCACAGCCTTTGTAACGGCTTACGAAAAAGGCCTGCCGATCGTTGGTTATAATTGGGAACCGACTTGGATCAGCGGCAAGCTGGATCTGGTGCTTTTAGAAGACGCGCCGTATAATCAGGCCGGGTTTGAAGCAGGTGAAACAGCTGCGCCTTCCGTAGTTGTCATGGTATCGGCTAACAGCCGTTTTCCAGCCCGTCAGCCTGAGTTCACAGAGTTCCTGAAAAAGTATCATACTTCCAGCGCTTTAACAGCGGAAGCTCTCGCTTATATCGCCGATAATAAGGCGACTTATGACCAGGCGGCCCGTTGGTTTTTACAAAAACATGACAATCTGCTTACGCAATGGCTGCCGCCCGATAAGGCCCAGACCATGCGGGCTGCGTTAAAAGAACAGTAAGGGGGCGGGCATATGACAAGTTGGTTATTGAATTTTCCTAATATCAATCTGAATATAGCAGAACCGATAGATGAATTTGTACGTTATATCAATATCAATTACGGTGAGGTTTTTGTCGCCGCCAAAAAGATGCTCAGTATTTTTATTAACGGCATCAACGGCGCACTGGATATGATTCCATGGTGGCTGATGATTCTGCTGGTAGTTTTTGCCACAAAAAAACTGATGAACAGTTACAGAAACGGTGTCATTTACGGTGGCTTACTGTTTATGATCGGTGCCTGCGGGTACTGGCATATGATGAATGAAACCTTAGCTATCGTGATCACGGCAGTGATTTTTTCGCTGCTGATCGGTTTGCCGATCGGGATCGCCCTGGCAGCGGTACGCGGCGCGGATACGATCGTGCGGCCGATTCTGGACGCTATGCAGACGATGCCGACCTTCGTTTATATGATACCGGCAGTTATGCTGCTGGGGCCGGGAAAGGTGCCGGCGGTTCTGGCAACAGTAGTTTATGCTGTGGTACCTGTTATCAGGCTGACCAGCCACGGTATCCGTCAGGTCGATCAGGAGGTTGTTGAAGCCTCCCGTTCGTTTGGTTCCTCCAGCTGGCAGACTTTGTTTAAGGTGCAGATACCTCAGGCGCTGCCGACGATCATGACCGGTATCAATCAGACGATGATGATGGCGGTGGCAATGGTAGTTACCTGCGCCATGATCGGTGCGAACGGACTTGGTATGGAAGTTTTGATCGCTATTAACCGGATGGAATCCGGACGCGGCATTATCGCCGGTTTCGCCATTGTTATTATTGCGATCATTATTGATCGTCTGACACAGAGCCTGGTGCAGAAGGAGGGTAAATGATGCAGGAAAAAGATACGGTTTTAGAAGTCAAAAACTTATATAAATTGTTTGGCCCCTATGACTTCCTGGATGAAAGAAAAGCTGCCTTCAAGCTGTTGGAGCTTGGAGCCAGCCGGATGGACGTTATGGAAACGACAGGTATCATGGCTGCGATCAGCGATGTTTCCTTCAGCGTCAAAAGAGGTGAGCTTTTTGTACTGATAGGTTTATCGGGCAGTGGTAAATCGACTATCGTACGCTGCCTTAATATGCTGCATAAGCCGACCAAGGGCGAAATTCTGATCGATGGCGAGGACATTACCAAATATAATGAAAAACAGCTGCAGGAGCTGCGTCGCACGAAGGTTTCCATGGTCTTTCAAAACGGCGGGCTTTTAAGCCACCGCGATGTACTGGGCAACGTGGCCTATGGTTTGGAAGTACGCGGTGTCGGCAAAGAAGAACGTGAAAATAAGGCGCTGGAAATGATCAATATGGTCGGCCTGACGGGTTATGAGCACGAAAAGCTCAGCAGCTTGTCCGGCGGTATGAAGCAGCGTGTCGGTATAGCCAGGGCGCTGGCTAATGACCCTGATATACTGCTGATGGATGAAGCTTTTTCGGCGCTTGATCCCCTGGTCAAAAACGATCTGCAGTTTGAGCTGCTGCGGATCCAGGAACGCATGGGCAAAACTATTGTTTTCATCACCCATGATATCAACGAAGCTTTTAAGCTGGGCAACAGAGTTGGGATCCTGCGCGACGGACGAATGGTGCAGATCGACACGCCGGAGCAGATGCTGGCAAACCCGGCTGACGATTATGTTAAGAAATTTATTCATAATGTCAATACCAGTAAGGTCTTTTGCGTGCGTAATATCATGTCTACGCCCAGCTGTATCGTTAAAGACAGCGACGGTGCCAATACGGCGCTTACCAGTATGCGTGCCAACGGCGTCTCCAGCGCTTATGTAGTCGGAGACCATATGAACTTCATTGGTATCGTTACTCTGGACGGAGCTTTAGCGGTCCGTGACGGTAAAAAGACTTTCGGCGAAGCGATCATACGCGATGTGCCTCAGGTCAACGATCTGGACGCTCCCGTTGCGGATATAGTGCCTTTGGCTGCTAACGCTACTTTCCCGCTGGCAGTGGTAGATGAAGAAAAGGTATTCCGCGGTATCATTACCAAAGCGTCTGTATTGTCTTCCTTTGTTGCCTGAAAAGCAGCAGATATCAAAAATAAAAGAAGAGCTGCTTAAGCAGCTCTTCTTTTATTGGATTATAAAGCAATTTTGGCGAAATGATCACCAACAAGCTTATAACCGTAATTTTTACGCGGGTCCCAATAATTGACCCGTACAATGTCGCCTTCCTGTAAAGCTTTTTCCAATTCTGTACTGTTTAAAAGCCCTTTTCGGGTAATCAGATTTGTCAGAATAGTAAAGTTTTCCGCCTGTACTTCGATAGAATTAGCGATACAGTCTTTGCCGCTGTCACTGCCGTCACTTTTCAGCAGATCAAGATAAACACTGCGTCCTTTAAGATATTCGCTGATATCAAAGGCAAGCTTGTCAATACCTTTGGCATCCTGGTCAAAAAGTCGTGGAGTTTTATTAAAAACGACCACGATGCCTGCATGCGCTTTGGCTAAGATGTTGATAGGTTTTCCGCCGTGTTTGTTTGGTATAGTCAAGTGAGCTGTAGCAGCGTCGTTGGCTGTATCTATTTTAATTCTTGGAATGCGGGCTTGAAGAGCGTTTGCGATGTAGTTAACAATCGTCTGCAAATTCAACACCTCCGTAGCATTATTATAGCATTTGTCAATAAATTGAGTAGTTTTAAAAATTTACAAAATACTTGCATAATATTCACATGTATACATGCGAAGGAAATTTACAAAAGTGATTAAATAGTGTATACTAATTGTGTGAGCAAGGGTGAACTATGTCTTGCCGCACATTTGTTTTGCGTATCACTGGAACCGATAAGGCCGGTTCCCATATCTTGTACTCTAATTAAAAAGAAAGAAGGGGATCAAATGACAAAAATGAAAACTATGGACGGTAATACGGCAGCGGCGTATATATCTTATGCGTTCACCGATGTCGCAGCTATCTATCCTATTACCCCGTCCTCTACCATGGCCGAAGTTGTAGACGAATGGGCTGCTCAAGGTCAGAAAAATGTTTTTGGTCAAACTGTAAAAGTATTGGAAATGCAATCTGAAGCTGGTGCTGCCGGTGCCGTACACGGTTCTTTGCAGTCCGGTGCTTTAACAACAACCTACACTGCTTCGCAAGGTCTCCTTCTGATGATTCCTAATATGTACAAAATGGCAGGCGAGCTGCTGCCGGGCGTGTTCCATGTTTCTGCCCGTGCTTTAGCTGCCAGCTCACTGTCTATTTTCGGTGACCACCAGGACGTTATGGCTACCCGCCAGACCGGCTTTGCGCTGCTTGCTGAAAGCGGAGTCCAGGAAGTTATGGATCTGTCGGCAGTGGCTCATTTATCTGCTATCAAAGGCCGCGTTCCTTTTATCAACTTCTTCGACGGTTTCCGTACTTCCCATGAAATTCAGAAAATAGAAACTCTGGATTATGACGATCTGGCTAAACTGATCGATTACGATGCGGTAACAGCTTTCCGTAATCGCGGTCTTAATCCCGATAATCCGGTTGTTCGTGGTACTGCTCAAAATCCTGATATCTATTTCCAGACCCGTGAAGCTGTAAACTCCTATTATGAAGCTTTGCCCGGTATCGTTGAAGAATATATGAATGAGATCAACAAGCTGACCGGACGTAAATATGGTCTGTTCAACTATTATGGTGCTCCTGATGCGGAAGAAATCATCATCGCGATGGGCAGCGCCTGCGAAACGATCCAGACCGTTGTTGAAAAACTTAACGCTGAAGGCAGGAAAGTAGGCCTTTTGGCTGTGCATCTGTATCGTCCGTTCTCGATCAAACACTTTATGGGCGCTGTGCCTAAAACAGTTAAACGTATTGCTGTTATGGACCGTACCAAAGAACCCGGTTCCTTTGGCGAACCTTTATACATGGATGTGCGCGGCGCTTTCTACGAAGCAGAAATTTCCCCGCTCATCATCGGCGGCCGTTATGGCCTGGGCAGCAAAGAGCTGACTCCGTCTGAAGTGCTGGCGGTTTTTGAAAATCTTACTGCCGCAGAACCGAAAAACAATTTCACTGTAGGTATCGTTGACGATGTTACCAATACCTCTTTGGCGGTAACTACCTCGCTGGATACTACTCCTGCCTCTACCAAAAGCTGCAAATTCTGGGGTCTGGGCAGTGACGGCACTGTCGGCGCTAACAAAAGCGCGATCAAGATCATTGGCGATCATACGGATATGTATGCGCAGGGTTACTTCTCCTACGATTCTAAAAAATCCGGTGGTATCACTGTCTCACATCTGCGCTTCGGACATGAACCGATCCGCGCTCCGTATCTGATCACTTTTGCAGACTTTGTAGCCGTACATAATCAGTCTTATGTAGACAAATATGATGTTACCGCAGGTCTGAAAAAAGGCGGCACTTTCCTTTTGAACTGCAACTGGTCTATGGAAGAGCTGGAAACGCATCTGCCTGGCAATATCAAACGCTATATTGCTAAAAATGCTGTTAATTTCTATACTATCGACGCGGTGAAGATCGCTCAGGAAATCGGTTTGGGCGGGCGTATCAATATGATCATGCAGTCAGCTTTCTTCAAACTGGCGGATATCATTCCTTTGGCTGACGCTGTCAAGTATCTGAAAGAAGCTGTCGATCATTCCTACGGACTGAAAGGCCAGGCTATTCTTGATATGAACTATGCGGCTATCGACCGCGGTGTCGATGCCATTGTCAAAGTTGATGTACCGGCAGCCTGGGCTGATGCTGTTGGCGATGCTCATATCGCAGTTACCGGCAACGAATTTATCGATAATATCCTGACTCCGGTCAATCGTCTGGAAGGCGATAATCTGCCAGTCAGCACCTTCAATAAAAATATTGACGGTACTTTCCCCAGCGGTACTTCCGCTTATGAAAAACGCGGTATCGCGATCAATGTACCGGAATGGCAAATGGATAAATGCATCCAGTGCAACCAATGTTCCTTTGTTTGCCCGCATGCAGTCATTCGTCCTGTTCTGATGACAGAAGCAGAAGCTGCCAACGCTCCGCAGGGATTGGAATACAAAGATGCTATCGGAGCCAAAGAACTTAAATTCCATATGGCTATTTCACCGCTGGATTGCACCGGCTGCGGCAACTGCGCGCAGGTTTGCCCGGCTAAAGAAAAAGCTCTGGTTATGAAACCTCTGGAAAGCCAATTGGCCAAAACTGCTCATTGGGATTATACTGCCCATCAGGTTACGGCCAAACCTAATCCGATGAACAAAAATACTGTCAAAGGTGTTCAGTTTGAACAGCCCTTGCTTGAGTTCTCCGGCGCCTGTGCCGGCTGCGGCGAGACTCCGTATGCCAAACTGGTTACGCAGCTTGTGGGCGACCGCATGATGATCGCCAACGCTACAGGCTGTTCCTCCATCTGGGGGGCCAGCGCTCCTTCCATGCCGTATACTACTAACAGCAAAGGCCATGGCCCCAGCTGGGCAAATTCCCTTTTCGAGGATAATGCTGAATATGGTTTGGGTATGTATCTGGGTGTAAAACAATCCCGCGAACGTGTCGCTGAAATGGTAAAAGCAGCTTTGGCTGCCGAGATCCCAGCTGACCTGAAAGCAGCATTGCAGGATTGGCTCGATAATATGGACGTCAGCGAAGGCACTCGTGAACGTGCGGAAGCCTTGACGGCAGTTTTGGAAAAATATCGGGGCCAATGCGATAAATGCGCGGCTCTGTATAAAGAAAAACAATTCTTTGTCAAACGCAGTCATTGGATCTTTGGCGGCGACGGCTGGGCCTATGATATTGGTTACGGCGGCCTCGATCATGTTCTGGCATCCGGTGAAAACGTTAACGTTATGGTTTTTGATACTGAGGTTTATTCAAACACCGGCGGTCAATCTTCCAAATCTACACCGGCTGCAGCCATTGCTAAATTTGCTGCCAGCGGCAAAAAGACCAAGAAAAAAGATCTGGGCATGATGGCAATGAGCTATGGTTATGTTTATGTGGCTCAGATTTCTATGGGTGCCGATAAAAATCAGACTCTAAAGGCGATTGCAGAAGCGGAAGCTTATGACGGACCGTCCCTGATCATTGCTTATGCTCCGTGTATCAACCACGGCTTGAAAGCAGGTATGGGCTGCAGCCAGCTGGAAGCTAAACATGCTGTAGACTGCGGTTATTGGGCAACCTACCGTTATAATCCTGCTTTGAAAGAAAAAGGGGAGAATCCTTTCGTATTGGATTCTAAAGAACCTACTGCTGATTTCAGAGAATTCCTTTTGGGTGAAGTTCGCTATTCTTCCCTGCTCAAACAGTATCCTGAAACAGCTGAAGCACTGTTCACCAAAACTGAACAGGATGCTAAAGAACGCTTGAATAACTATAAACGTTTGGCTGGCAAAGCTTAAACTCTGCTGTAGTAAAAACCAAACCGCCGTCATTTTTGACGGCGGTTTTTGCTTGCTGGTATGCTGTGCAGTTTTACAGCGTCCAAAAGGTAATTTTTCGAACTTGACGAGAAGGCATATTTGCCGTATAATATCAAAATAGCACGGAGAGGTGGTCGAGTGGTTGAAGGCTCTGGTCTTGAAAACCAGCGAGGTGCAAGCCTCCGTGGGTTCGAATCCCACCCTCTCCGCCATATTTTTACAACAGCGTGGTAAGAGGCGGCATAATAAATATTTACGTCGATACTCTTGAAAAAAATATCAGGATAGTGTATACTATCCAAGTAAGTCAAACGGAGTGGTACTCAAGTGGCTGAAGAGGACGGTTTGCTAAATCGTTAGACGGGGTGACTCGTGCGTGGGTTCGAATCCCACCCACTCCGCCACTATCAAAGGTTCAGAGCTTTCGAGATTTTTCTCGAAAGCTCTTTTTCTGTTAAAGGTTGTTCAATTGTAAATGGAATAGATTTTAGCAGATTTAAAATATAATTAATTTTCGCTAACCAATAAAAGATATTTAAAATATTATATATAATCATAAACTTTATCTAGGTAACAAAATGTTATGAAGGGGTGGATGTCTGCAAAATTCGATAGAATATAAGGTAATGCAGAATTTCTGGAAGCAGGCAGTAAAACTGATGATGTATTGACCATTAAAGAATTACTGCACTATATGATTGTTGGGAAATAATGTATTTTGGTACATATTTATTGATTGAATTTTTATTAATAAAATATAAGATTTCAATCTTGACTGCATACTTAGCATATAGTATATTATAATAAATAATATAAGTTTTAAATAATGGGTTATAATTAAATAAAATTTTATCGGGTGACGTGAGTCTTAATAGAGAAGCAGGGTGTAAATTCCCTCACGATCCCGTCGCTGTGATAGTGAGTATTCCAAAATATGCCACTGGATATTTATCTGGGAAGGCTTGGAAATACAATGAACTTAAGTCAGAAGAACTGCCTGATAATTACTTTACTGCTGCGTGAGACAGAGAGGTAATGTGTAGGCTTTTAACATAACCAAGCTTTTAATACCTTTTGCCTTTGCAGAAGGTATTTTTTGTTTGAATATAAAGTTCTTCTCATAGGCTGATGGAGCAAGAGAACTTTATTTCAATAATAAAATTGGTGGAAGGAAGTTGAGTATGTTGAAAAAGAGTTTGAACAAGAAAGCATTTTTATTAGCACTGGCAACTGGGAATGTCATCTGGGGGGGTACATAGTACATGCTGAAGAACCAAATCAGGTATTCACATTAGATCCTATGGTTGTAACTGCGCAAAGAGCTGAAACCAGAGATTTGGAAACTCCGGCAACCACTAGCGTGATTACAGCAGAAGATATTGAAAACAAGGGGTTTGTGAGTGTTTTCGATGCTTTGGAGCAGACTATAGGTATCCAAAGCTATTCCTACACAGGTGGACAAGGTGATAATGGAAGTTCCACAGGAAGAACTTATATTAGGGGTTTAGATAAAGGTACGTTGATCCTGTTAAATGGAGCGCCGATTAATTTAAATAATTATAATTCTACAGCAGGTATTCCCATATCTGCGGTTGAAAGAATTGAAGTTGTAAAGGGATCTAACTCAGTACTTTATGGCAGTGAGGCCATGGGCGGTGTTATAAATATCATTACTAAAAAAGCTGGCAAGGTTCAAAACAGTGCCGTGATTACTGGTGGTAATATTAATAAAAAGTGGGAAGTTACTTCTCAGGGAGATAAATATATTTTGAGCTTTGGTCGTGAGTACTTTGACGAATTTAAAAACTCATCAATGAAATATGACAATGCTTATGATACAAAAAGGAAAGATTACAACAAAGACAATTTGTTTGCAAGTGTTAGCCTTTCAAAGGATCTTACTTTGAATTATATGCATACAGAAACTAACAACACTGGTATGAATTATTTAAAGCCGGATGGTTCTTTATCTAAAACATCTTATAGCTATGATGATAAGCGTGATAATGTTGCGTTAATATATGATGATAATACTAATAAAGTAAAATCAAATTTTACTTTTAATAGACGCAGAGTTGACGGTAAACAATATAAGACTGATGGAAGTGTTGCTAGAAGCGGTTCAAGCAGTAACTTTGTATTATACAGTATAAATTTTGATAATAATAAAAAATGGGATTTATCAGATAAGAGCAGTTTATTAGCTGGTTTTACTGCAAATAAAGAAAAATATAAAGAAATTGCAGATAGTTCACATGCAATTGATAGGGATAGCTTGGGTGTATATGTATCATACGATCATAAATACACTGATAGATTTTCTTCTGTTGTAGGGCTTAGAGGACATTTTGTAAAAGATAATGGTTTCGATGGTTCTCATAATGCGTATTTGCCGCAGTTACAGACTTTATATAAAATTAATAATGCAACAAGCTGGTATGTAAATGTGGGCAAAGCTTTTGAAATGCCGGCAGTAAATTCTAAATATTCAAGGTCTGGAACTGGAGCGAATAGTGCGTTAAAACCACAAGAGGGATGGACATATGAAACTGGTATAAAACATATTACAGAAACAAGTTCAACTAAATTTGCTTTATTTAATATGAAAATGGATAATAAATTTGCTTGGCGTAAATATAATCAATTAGGTATTACTCCTCCTACAGGAGTTGATCCTGATACTTATATTCAAGTTAATTTAGGGGAGTTCAGAAATACTGGCGTAGAGTTTGAATATAATAAAATTTTAAGTGATAATTGGCAATATAATGCTGGATTTACGTATCAAAATCCAGAAGCAAAAGATTCAGGGACATGGGAACAGCAGTCTGCTAGGGTTCAATTGACTGCAGGCGCAAAATATAGTTATAGAAAATTGGGAGCAGGAATGAATTTATTTTATTCAGGAGATAGAGAAGATGCAACTAAAAAAGTTGATGGCAAAATACATAAATTAAAAGATAATATCAAATTAAATGCTGTTATATCATATGCGCCAGATAAGAATAACAGTTTTAAATTAAATTTATATAATTTGCTGGATCGAGATAATGTATTAAACGTTAGTGAAAATTTAGACAGACCTTTCAATTGGACAATATCTTATAATCATACTTTTTAAGGAGATTAGTGATGGCAGCTAATAGTTAAATATGAAAAAAATAATTTTTATAGTTAGTGTGTTTTTGTTTTTGGTTATCGGTGTTCAAAATAGTATGGACGATTCAAGAAGTGAATTACCGAAGAAACCAATTGGTTACAAAAGAGTACTGGCAATTTCTCCCGCGCTTGAAGAAATTGTATTAGATTTACTTGAACCTGAAAGTATTGTGGCTATAAGTGATGCCAGTAGAAAATCAAGTAATGAAATAGTTGCCAAGAAAGCTAATAAAATCAAAAATAAAGTTTCAGAAAGACCGAGTACAGAAGAAATAATAAATTTAAAACCGGATGTTATCCTTATACCAGTTGTTTTCACTAGGGCTCAGGCAGATACTTTAAGAGATTGTGGCTTTAATGTTATTCCATTAGAGGTTCCGGAAGGATATGAAGCAATCAAAAAAAGAATTATGTATATTGCCAAAAACTTAGGTGTGGAAAATAAAGGCAAAATAGTTGTGAAGCAAATGGACAGTAAAATGCAGTCAGTTAGAAACCGCTTAAAAAATATTGATGGATATAAAACTGTTATAGGCTATTCAATTAATGGAGCATTTGGAAGGAAAAACGGATCTTTTGATAATATTTGCAAAGAAGCAAATGCTGTGAATGGAGCAGGATTGCTGAATTTGCAAAGAGGAGAACACTTGTCGAAGGAACAAATAATAAAATTAGATCCGGATGTTATTATATGTTCTGTATCAGTCAGAGATAGTAATATGGTCGAAGAAATTTTAGGTGATCCAGCATTTACGCAGATAAAAGCAATACAAAACAAGAATGTTGTGGTGACGGAAGATCGTTATATGAGTTCCAGTACACAGTATTTTGTAGATGCTGTAGACCATATTTCAAAATTAGTTTATCCGGAACATAATACATAAGATATTATCTTGGATAAACTTGTAAGAAATATATTATTCTGTTTTACATTGGTCATTTATTGATGAAATTGATATTGTAAGTTTCTAAAAAAGATTGATAAACAAAACGCTCTGTGTCATCTTTTGCAAAAAAATGACACAGAGCGTTTTGTATGTTGATTGTTATTTCTATTTTATAAGAGTGAAATAAAATTAGATGAACAAGTAAAAGCGTCTGTCGATTGCGTAGGGGGAATACATAACGGTAAGGAAAGAGTCTAAAACTACTGTTAAGTAATCCTCCGGAAAGAAACAGGACTGAAATCCATCATTACAGTTTGTGGCAGTACGACGGCATTTTAATATACAACTAAGATATTAAAAAATGCTTTAGAAATATTGACGACGTATAAGTGTATTTATAGCTGCGTTTTTATAGGATTACTCTTCGGGAATAAAAATCTAAAAATTTTTGAGCAACTTTGGGAAGCGAACGGTTTTTCAGTTTTACAATAGTTTTATAAAACGGCCTCTTGATATTGGTTATTTTTTTTATGATAAGATCTTTATGCAGGGTTTCTTTGGACGAAACAGGGATAATTGCTGCTGCTAAATTTTCTATAGGCCACTGTAAGACAGTTTCATAATTTGTGCAGATACTTAGAATATGAGGGGTTAAAGATGCTTTAGCATAACATTCTTTAAGAAAGAAACTACAGGAGGCTGGTATACTTAGGGGAATATCGGCAAGATCTTCTAAAGTAATAGCTTTTGAGTCATTTCCTCGCCACGGAGAGTCTTTGTGAAAGACTGCGGATAATTCTAACTTGTGACTGAATATGATATCAAGAGAATTTTCATTAGGTGCTGATGTATTAAGAAATCCAAAATCTGATTCTCCTGATATTAGGTTATGAATAAAATTGGAAGGAGAACATTCTTGGATTTTATAATCTACCTGAGGGCAAAGCTGCCGAAAATCTTTTAAAACAAGTTTTATGAGCCAGGAGGTTTCGACGTTGGTAGAGCTTATCTTTAAAGTTTTCGTATTCAAGGAAGTTTCGATGTCCTTTTTTGCTAAATCTTCTAAGGCGCAAATATATTTGGCTTTTTGATATAATATCCTGCCTGCGTCCGTCAAAATAAGATTTCTGCTTCCGCGGGAAGCAATAAGTAATTTTGTGCCAAAGTAATTTTCTATAGCTTTAAGCTGCCTGCTTAGAGCAGGTTGTTCGACTTCTACGTATGACGAAGCTTCTGTGAATCCTTCTGCTTCGATGATAGCCAAGAAATTTCTGAAATTTTCCAGTTCCATAATACTGCCCTCATTAACAATATAATTATGATTCATTTTTAATTATTTATTATAGGTTTATGGATCTGTAAAAGTCAAGAACAGACATTGCCAACATAATATTTTGAGAATAAAACAGCAAAAATATACTGAAATGGACTGATTTTTATGGCTTGACAGGCAGTTATAAACTAAATGAAAGATATATATATGAAAAATAGGATAAAGACAACTTAAAATAGTTGTTTACATTCTGATACAAAAGATTGTTTTATAAAAATGGAAATGCTTGGAAACTATATACTTTTATAAATGTATTATTTTCGTACTAAAATAAATAAATAGAAAAGATCGGCATAAATGTGATGAATAACAGATATTTTTTTGTATATAGAATTTATTGTATACTACATTCGACGAAAGGTTCTCGTTAAATTTTACAGAAAGGAGATGGCAGCGGTTGTGTCTCAGGCAATGGTTATGTTGAAAGATGATGAACGGGAAATTTTAAGGATAAAAGAGTTCCTTGCTCAAGTAGATAAGCGATATTATCATCGTATTGTCGAAAACAGAAAAAATAATATGCGAGTTTTTCCGCATAACGGAGAAGATGGAAAGTTATTTTTAAATACTTTTCAGTATGTAAATTTATTTAAAAATGATAAAAAATAGAAGATAGGAGGCAGTTGTAATGACACCTGCAATAAAATGTTTGATTTTGCTGGCAGTAGTTGCACTTTTATTTGTTACAGAAATGATCCCGCTGGCAATGACCGCGATAGGAGCATCTATCGCCTGTTGTGCTTTAGGACTGGTGCCTGAAGAACAGATTTTTTTAGGCCTTGCTGATTCGACAGTAGTACTTTTTGGAGGAATGTTTGTTGTTGGAGCTGCGATGTTTTATACAGGCCTTGCCCAAAAAATAGGCGGAGGGGTAGTCCGTTTATTTGGTAAAGGTGAAAATAGTTTGATGATTGGAATCATGGTTATTGCGGCATTGATGTCGGCGTTTTTGTCGAATACAGGAACAGCGGCATGTTTGATTCCCGTTGTTATGGGTATCTGTTCAAAAGCAAAGCTCTCAGCATCAAGACAGCTTATGCCTTTAGCGTTCGCAGCAGGACTTGGAGGCACGATTACATTGATCGGGACGCCGCCGAACATTTTGGCTAATGTTGCCTTAAAAGCAGCAGGTATGGAGAACTTGCAGTTTGGATTCTTTGAATATGCTTATATAGGCATTCCCATTACGATTGCCGGTATTGTCTATATGATGTTTATTGGTAAATATCTGTTGCCTAAAGATAGTTCCAATCTTGATGTTGAAGTTGAAGAGGAAATTTTAGAAAATGAAACAAGCCCAAAGAAACAAGTTATTTGTGGTATCATAATGATTGGTGTAATTGGGAGCATGGCAACAGGCGTAGTATCGCTGGAAATAGCAGCAGTTGTCGGCGCAGTGGCAGCAGTACTTACTGGCTGTCTGACAGAAAAGCAGGCGTATAATTCTATTGACTGGGTAACTATTTTCCTGTTTGCAGGTATGATTCCTGTCGCGACTGCTATGAATACGAGCGGCGCTGGTAAATTGATAGCAGAAACTACTGTAAAAATGCTGGGAGGAGATCCGTCCCCATATGTAGTGACAGCAGTGCTTTTTACACTGGCAGTTATTTTAACGCAGTTTATGTCTAATACTGCTTCTAAAGCGTTGCTTTGCCCTGTAGGCATTGCTCTTTCAGTACAAATGGGGGCTTCTCCCAAGGCTGTGCTTATGGCAATTTTAATTGCATCCTCCTGTGCTTTTGCTTCACCGGTAGGGACACCGCCAAACACTTTGGTCCTTGGCCCCGGCGGGTACAAATTTATGGATTATGTAAAAGCCGGATCAGGACTTGTTGCAGTATGTTTAATAGTTTCGATTATTGTTATTCCGGTAGTTTGGCCTTTTTTCCCTGTACAAGCTTGATTGAATTAATCTTACACTTTGATGATAATAAATTTTAATATATTTTTTGAACTGCGTTATTGTGTTTTGAGACATGGCACAATAACTCTAGTTCATGCTCCAGCACTATGTGTTGGAGTTTTTTTTTGATTCAAACAAATATTTTGCTATTAAAAAACGATCTTTGGGAAATTTGAAGTATAGTTTCAGCTTAGGCGTGTTTGGATTAAGTGGTGCGAATGCAGGTTAGTTAGTTTAGGTCTGCGGAAATAGTTGGAAGCAGCGGTATGGGAGCATTGGAATATGAGTATGAGTCAGAACATCATTTTGATATTTCTGTGCAGTCGTCAGGCTCGGAGGATCGTGCAGATGATTGAAAAAACTGATGTAAATCGATTATATAGATAATCGTTAGGATAGGAAGACTGATGTTGCTGAAAACGTAGACAAAAAAGAATTAATAGCATATAATTTAATGTAATATAAATAAAATAATTAGAATATTTTTAATAATATGCTTGTGTAATAATTTATGAGAAATTAAAAAGTTGGATGTGAAAACGTGTATCATTATAAACTGCAGGTATTGATTTTAAGTCAGGATAATCGTATATATGATGTTGTCAGTGCGCAGGAGCCTTTAGCTGGCTTTGAGCACGAGCTGCTTTTAAGGCAGTCGGCAGACGCAGCTGTTGAAACTGCCGATGTTATTATCTGTGAATTATCAGAAGCTGTTTTGGCAGATGTTGCCAAAAACTCTAAGCCGGATGCCGCGATAGTTTTTTGTACTGAGCCGCAAACTGCAGAGCAGCTGGATACAGCTGTTTATCAGCCTTTGACAGATCTTTGGATCAGGCCATGCACTGAAGCTTTTGTGACTTTTAGGCTGCACAGGCTTTTTGAACATATCAAAATTATTAAAGACCGTAATTTGGCGCAGCGTTATCTTGATACCGGGATCGACGGTATTCCCCGCTTGATATGGTTTAAGGATATCCGCGGCGCGCATTTAAAGGTCAATGACAGTTTTTGCCGCGCCGTTGGCAAGACCAAGGCAGATATCGAAGGCCGCGGTCATTATTATATTTGGGATATGAAAAAAGAAGAATACGAGCAGGGTGAGTATATTTGTTTGGAATCGGAAGAGATCGTCCTGCAGGAAAGGAAAACCTGTATTTTCGACGAAAAGGTCAAAACTAAGCATGGAATGCGGCAGTTCAAGACCTATAAGTCACCTATTTTTGATGATAACGAACAGTTGATAGGTACTGTTGGCATCGCACATGATGTCACTGATCTGGAAAATATGGGAGCGGAGCTGGAGGTTATCCTGCGGAATCTTCCCTTTGCTGTTTTGCTGACTAACGAGGCCGGTAAGATCATCAATGCCAATGACATCTGCTCGCAGTATTTTGCAGAAGGAAAAGAAGCTATGATCGGGCAGGAATATCAGCAGTGGAAACAGCAGAATTTAGCTGACATGAGTGAGATCAACGCCAAAGGCTACGCCGATGCAAAAGTGCTTGTCGGACGGCGTGAAAAAAATCTGGAGATTTACGAAAAACCTATTTTTGATGTTTTTGGTACGGCTGTAGGTATGCTGTGCATGTGCCGCGATGTAACCGTTGAACGGCAGCTGGAAAAGAAAATTATTTACAGTGCCAATACCGACCAGCTGACAGATCTTTATAACCGCCGTTATTTTTATGAATATATGACGCGTAATAAAATCATGTCTAAGCATGTCAACCTTTTTTATATCGACCTTGATAATTTTAAAAAGATCAACGATGAATATGGACATCAGGCCGGCGATACGGTTTTGGTAATGGTAGCCAAGCTGCTGAAGCAGACCTTCGGCGCTGAATTTATTGCCCGTGTCGGCGGCGACGAGTTTTTAGCTGTGGTTTTAGGTTTGAAAACAGATGCGGAGCTGGCAATTTTGGCAGAAAGGTTTTTGAACAGTCTGCAGCAGACGATTGCCGACAATGCTAAGTTTGCCGTGCTGTCGGCCAGTATCGGCATTGCCGTCAGTACTGCGCTTACGGACGTCGACCTGCTGATACGTCAGAGTGACGCTGCCTTATATGAAGCCAAAAGAAACGGCAAGAAACAGTATAAAATATATCATAAATAAATATAAAAGCACTTTGCCGGGTAGAGACCGGTAAAGTGCTTTTAGTTTACAGCTGATCAGAAAAAATTTATTGATATTTTAACAATGATAATGTAATTATTATTTGTTGCAATTATAATCATTAATGGTTAAAATTAAGATATAAATAAAATATATTGATAAAAGGAGCGATTATTATGGCAGTTGTACATATTACTAATGAAACTTTCGAAAAAGAAGTTATGCAGGCTGAGGGGAAAGTCCTTGTAGATTTTTGGGCATCCTGGTGCGGCCCCTGCCGTATGCTGGGACCGGTTATTGATCAGCTGGGCAGCGAACTGACTGATGTGAAAGTCTGCAAGATCGATGTTGATGCCAATCAGGATCTGGCAGCAAAGTATAAAGTTGAAACGATTCCTACCCTTGTCGTGTTTGAAGGCGGCAAGGAAGTGAAACGTTCTGTCGGCGTACAGCCGAAGCCGGCTATTTTGGCAATGCTGAAATAAATTGCGGCTGGGAAGCGGTGAAACTATGACTGAAAAACAAATCATGACGGATGTTTTGATCGTCGGCGCAGGAACTGCGGGCTTGACGGCGGCAGTCTATGCCGCTCGTGCAGGTAAATCTGTCAAACTGGTCGAGCAGTATTTGCAGGGCGGGCAGATCATCAATGCTTCACATGTAGAGAATTTTCCCGGGTTTGAATCTATTGCCGGTTTTGAATTTGCCGAAGCACTTTATAATCAGGCTATCAAAATGGGTGCGGAAATCGTTTACGATAAAGTGACCGGACTGCAGGATTACGGCAGCCATAAAGGTGTACAGACTGAATATGGCGGCGAGCTGCTTGCGAAAGCAGTAATTCTGGCGACCGGCGCGCGGGTACGTCCGTTGGGCCTGGAAAATGAAGACCGTTTTATTGGTTCCGGCGTTTCCTACTGCGCTACCTGTGACGGCGCCTTTTTTAAAGATAAAAACGTGGCCGTTGTCGGCGGCGGTAATACGGCGCTCGATGATGCGCTGGTATTGAGCTTTACCAGTAAAAAGGTTTATCTCATCCATCGCAGCGATACTTTCAGCGGTGAAAAACGGTTGCTGGAAAAGCTGCAGGAGCATGATAACGTTGTTTTCGTTCTGGATAGTGAAGTAACAGCTATCAATGGCTCTGAACGGCTGGAGTCGCTGGGGATCCGCAATAAGGTCAGCGGCGCGGAACAGACGCTGGATGTCGATGCCGTTTTTATCGCTATCGGCCATGTTCCGGATAATAAAGCTTTCGCGTCTTTGGTTGAGCTGGACGCTTATGGTTACATTAAAACTGATGAAAATTGTGCGACTTCCTGTCCCGGCATTTATGCTGCCGGCGACGGACGCGTTAAAAAGGTGCGCCAGCTGACGACGGCTGCCGCTGATGGTACGGAAGCTGCTTTGGCGGCCTGCGATTACATCGACCTTTTATGATGGACGAATGGGTGGAACAATCTTTTTAAGGATCGTGATACCTGATGAATATTGATTTGGATATGTATCAAATGACTGCTGTAGCAGTAGTTGTATACTATGTTGGCCTGCGTTTAAAACGCAGGTTCAATATTTTTGACCAGTACTGTATCCCGGCTCCGGTTATCGGCGGCGTTCTGTTTTCTCTGCTGAATCTGGTCATGACGACCGGAGGCTTTTGGCATTTGACGCTGGATACATCACTGCAGGGATTTTTTATGACGATGTTTTTTACCAGCATTGGTTATACGGCCAGCTTGCGTATGCTGAAAGAAGGCGGACTCAGCGTTTTGAAGCTGGTCGCTGTCTGCGCCGTGCTTATCGTTCTGCAGAACCTTGTTGGTATCGGACTGGCCTCGGTTTTTAATTTGGGGCCGCTGATCGGTATGGCGACCGGGTCGATCCCGATGGTCGGCGGGCATGGTACGGCTGGTTCCTTCGGCCCCCTGCTTGAACAGATGGGCGCGCAGGGGGCGGCGACTGTGGCGATTGCTGCGGCAACCTTCGGTCTGGTTATGGGCAGCGTTATCGGCGGGCCGATCGCCCGCTATCTGATCGATAAAGACAATCTTTTCTGTTTTGAATGTGTGCAGGAGCCGGTGCATAAAACTCCTGTTGTCGGGAAGGAAGCCTATGCTGTCGATAAAGAGTATTTTCTTTTCGGCATAGGTCAGCTTTTGGTTGCAATGGGTATCGGTTCCTGGATCACAGGCCTGATAACATCTTTTGGTGTTACTTTTCCGTCGTACATTGGTGCGATGCTGGCAGCTGCCGTTATTCGCAACCTGTCCGATCTGACTGGAAGGTACGAAGTTTTTTCCAAAGAAATCGATGTTATGGGCAGCGTGTCGCTGTCGATCTTCCTGTCAATGGCACTTATGGGCCTGAAATTGTGGCAGCTCAGCGAACTGGCACTGCCGCTGGTGGTAATGCTGCTGGCGCAGACTGCGATGATGGCTTTGTTCGCCCGCTTTATTATTTTCAATTTAATGGGGCGCGATTATGAGGCCGCTGTTATTACCGCTGCCGGCTGCGGCTTCGGTATGGGTGCTACGCCTAATGCCATGGCCAATATGAATGCTATCGTTGCACGTTACGGGCCGGCGCCTAAAGCCTATTTTATCGTCCCTTTGGTCGGCAGTCTGTTCATTGATTTTATCAATGCCTTTATTATTACCCTGTTTTTGAATATGTTTTAACTGACGTTATAAAAAACAACGCCGGATCTAAATAGATCCGGCGTTGTTTTTTATAACCAGTTTGTTTCTAAAGTCGTTTTAAGATCTCGGAACATAGCAATGTAGATTTCCTGGCTTTCTCTGACGATATTTTGGGCAATGGCTTCATTGTAAGCGTGAGCCACATTATTACGTGCCTGCAGCGCCTGCAGCCATACTTCTTCGTTGTTGATCATGCCTGCCTGATAAGCTGTTTTTAAAACCTGCCTTGGTGATCCGGTTTTATTTTCACTGAAACCCTGTTGTTCCAGTATTTCTTTCATGGCTTTCCATGCCTGCTCAAAACAAATCTCATATAAAGCAGTCATGCCTGTCAGTACGACAGTATCATAGGGCTTTTGATAGTTGGAGATTTTTTCAAGATTGGTCAGGGCCCGGCAGAAATTGTCAAACTTTTTCATACAGAATAACTCCTTCGTTTTCTATAGCCAGCAGCAGTTCGCGCTGTACCGGTTTATCAAGGTCCACGATGTCCAGCTGCAGCAGGGTAGGAACAGCAGTTTCCGCATCAGCGATAAAAACAGCAGTATTACCGCCGCTGATAGCTAAATCTATATCACTGCGTTCTTTATTGTCGCCGCGCGCACGTGAGCCAAAAAGCATTACTTTATTGACAGCATGCTGCTGAGCTAACGCGATTATTGCTGTTATGATTTTCTCGTTTAAACCGTACTGCATCACTATCACCTGCTGTTAAATTTATTTTATTATAACATTATTGCCCGATAAATACTATCGCTGCTCACAGGATAGTTATTACAGCAACAGTAAAAGCCACCCCTAGGGGTGGCTTTTACTGTTTTGATTTATTTTTTTACTTAAAACCTTCCAGCAGTTTGTTAAAGTTTGCCTGCGGCATTTTTTCAACGTTTTTAATAGTGTTGAAACCGGCAAGGCCGCTGGCCTGTTCGTAAGAAGCGCGGTCGCTTTCATACAGCAGCCCGGTCAGCATACCTTCTTTTTCCATAATATGCCGTGCGGCCGCACCTTTATCATGCGGGTCGTAGCCGGCAATATCTTTGACGTCGCTCAGATGCTCGCGGAACCATTCATAAGTATTGGTATGGTTAAAAGTTACGCAGGGGCTGAACACATTGACGAAGGAAAAACCCTCGTGACGTACGGCTGCGACGATCAGATCTACCAGCTGCGGCAGCTGGGCTGAAAAGCCCTGCGCTACAAAAGTTGCTCCGGAAGCTAAAGCCAGTTCCAAAGCAGCGATCGGGGTCTCAATATTGCCTGTCGGCGTGGTCTTGGTTTTAAAGCCAACATCACTGCGGGGAGATGTCTGACCTTTGGTAAGGCCATAGACATGATTATCCATCAGGATATAAGTGATATTGACGTTACGGCGTATTGCATGGATGGTATGCGCTGTGCCGATGGCAAAACCGTCGCCGTCGCCGCCGCAGGCGATAACGGTCAATTCAGGGTTTGCCAGCTTGACGCCCTGGGCAAAAGGCAGAGCGCGGCCATGAGTTGTGTGCATGCCGTAGGCGTATAGATAACCGCCGATACGGCCGCTGCAGCCAATGCCGGAAACCAGTGCCAGCTGATGCGGTTCCAGATTTAGTTTTACTGCTGCCTGCTGCAGAGCCATTTGAACTGCGTAATCACCGCAGCCCGGACACCAGTTGGGTTTTACCTGATTTTGGAAACTAGCTAAAGTCGACATCTTACAGCACCTCCTTGCATTTGGCCAGCAATTCTTCTTTATAGAAAATATCTCCGTTGTATTTTAAGATAGAATGCAGCTCCGGACAGGGCGGGACATTCATTTTTATCAGCCGTGCCAGCTGTGCTGTGGCATTGTGCTCGACGACGATGATTTTTTTCGCTTCCTGCAGATAATGGTTGAGAGCGCAGACCGGGAAGGGCGATAACAGCCGAACCTGGACATGATTGACGCGCAGGCCTTTTTCGCGCAGCTCCTCAGTAACTTCGCTGATGACGGCGCGGGTGCCTGCCATACCAATGATCAGCAGATCGCTTTGCGGATAGGGAGCGTCCTCATAAAGCGGGCTTTCAAATGTGTCAACAACGCTGCGGACCTTGCGCAGGCGTTTATCGGACTGTGCTGTACGCATGGCCCTGTTTTCAGAAGGTCGGCCGACCTCATCATGCTCCAGACCGGTGCCGAGGCTGATGCCGTTGGGTGTACCGGGCAGGACTCGCATGGAAATGCTGCCTTCTGCTTCCAGATCATAGCGTTTAAAATACTCCGGCGATTTGATTTCCGGCAATCCGTCCTTGACCAGCTTGCCGCGCCGCACCTGCAGTTTGCCGTAATCAAGGCTGGTTACGGACTGTTTGCCTAAAGACAGCTGCAGGTCAGAAAGCACGATGACCGGACATTGATATTCTTCAGCCAGATTAAAGGCTTCAAAAGTGTCGTAAAAAGATTCTTCTATAGAAGAAGGCGAAATAACGATTTTGGCAGTGTCGCCGTGTGTATTATAGATCGCTGCCATCAGGTCCGACTGCTCATGCTTGGTCGGCAGGCCGGTGCTGGGGCCGCCTCTCTGTGTATCGATCACGACCAGCGGGGTCTCCGTCATTTCCGCCAGGCCGATTGCTTCCGCCATCAGCGATAAGCCTGGGCCTGCTGTCGCAGTAAAAGCGCGGGCGCCGGCATAAGCTGCGCCGATCGCCATCGTGCAGGCCGAGATCTCGTCTTCCGTCTGCAGCATTACGCCGCCTTCGGCAGGTGCGTATTTTACCATATATTCCATAATTTCTGAAGAGGGAGTTATCGGATAGGCCGACATGAATTTGGCGCCCGAGGTCAAAGCCCCCAGAGCGACTGCTTCATTGCCCAGCATAAACAGCTTCGGCTGTGGATTTTCCAGCTCCGGCATCGTAAAGGCTGCCAGCAGATCATGATAATTATTTTTAATATATTCGTAGCCTGTTTCCAGCGCCAGGCGGTTTGTTTCCATGACCTCGGCGCCTTTGCGGCCGTATTGTTTTTCCAGCAGCGGCAGCAGTTTGGCAGTAGCGATGCCCAGTAAAGCGGCGGTGATGCCTAAAGCCAGAATGTTTTTCGGCAGTGTTTTACCGTCTGCTTTGCTCAGTTCGTTCCAGGATAGAGCAACAGTGCGCACCTTTGGCTTTTTACCTTCCAGCCAGGCAGCATCGGTAACTAAAATGCCTTCAGTTGTCAGTTCAGGCGCATCCACCTCCAACGTGTCCGGGTCCATCGCGATCAGCAGATTGCAGCTGCTGGCGATCGTAGCTACCGGATGGTTGGCGATACGCAGCTTATAGCTGGTGTGGCCGCCCTTGATCCGGGACGAAAACTGACGGTAACCATACACGTCATAGCCCAGAGAGCATAAAGCTGCGGCGAAAATCTCACCCAGGCTCTCTAAGCCTTCGCCCTGCTGGCCGCCGGCCTTCCACGATAATTCTTGTTTTTTCATACAATATCCCTCCTTATTAAAAGGTTTTTTAGTACAGGTATTTACCCGGGAGAAGTTTAAAAAATTCACCCTGTGCAGATAAGTTTCTGTATCTATAGTTTAACCTATTTCTGCGGAAAATAGCAGTACCAATTAGATTTAAAAACTTTTTAAATATGTTGAAAATAGCCTGCAGATACGGCAGTACGGCTATAAATAAGTAATTTATAAAAGCATAGCCTGTAAAAATAATTTTTTGCTGGCAAACAGGTCACAGCAATGCTTTGGTAAAAACAGCGAATTATCCGAAAATAAAGAAAAATACAATCGTTAGTTATATTTTTAACAAAACAACTTGCAATAATTCTGAAAATAATGTAAAATATGTCCAAACAATGAATTATATATAGGATAATAATTGTTTTTTAACCTGTTTATAATGCGTTGAGGAAAGTATTAAAGCAAAGCAGTGCGCCGAGTAGAGGAAACTAGGTAACTCGCATGAAGCCGCTGCAGAGCGAAGATTTCTTTCCGGGACGTTTTATAAAAATAAAATGTTTCCGAAGGAGGAAATAACAATGAAAAAATCTTTAGTATTAGCAATGGCTATGGCATTGGGCGTAACTGCTTCTGCCTATGCAGCCAACCCCTTCTCCGATGTACCGGCAGGTCATTGGGCATATGACTCCATCAACAAACTGGCAGCAGCTGGTATCGTTGATGGTTATGGCGACAGCACTTTCGGTGGCGATCGTCTGATGACCCGTTACGAAATGGCACAAATCGTTGCAAAAGCAATGGCAAAAGGCGCTAACGTAGATCGTTTGGCAGCTGAATTTGCTGACGAACTGGACAGCCTTGGCGTACGTGTTGCAGCTTTGGAGAAAAAATCCGACAATGTTAAAATCACGGGTGAGTTCCGTGCTTTGTATGCTAACCATGAAGGTAAAGGCAGCATTTCCAACGATTATGAAAGCACTTTGCGTTCCCGTATCTGGATCACAGGTCAGATCAATGACGGCTGGAAATATACCGGTATGCTGCAGAACACGCAGGATCTGTCTACTGATTCCGGTGACGAAAGCACTGATTTCCAACGTGCTTATCTGGAAGGCCGACTCGGCGGTATGGATGTAACTGCCGGTCGTTATAATGCTTTCTTTGCAGATGGTAACATTTATGATAATCGTGCTGATGGCGTGGAAGTTTCTTACGGCGATAAAATCAAGATCATTGGTGCCGCTGGTAAGGCAACTGACGATCTCGATAAGCTGGGCGTTTCCGGAACTACCGGCGGCAGCTATGCCGGCGGCGCTGTAGTTGCTGATTTCGGTAAATTCAACGCGTCTGCAGGTTACTATAATTTTAAAGACATTCTAGCTAAAAACAGTAGCCTTGATAATGCAATCTGGTTCGTAGGCGCCGGTACTGAGTTTGGCGATTTTGCTTTGAATGCCATGTACCTTAAAGGCGATATGAGCTATCATGATGTTGATCTTGACGGCCTTGATGATGACGGCTGGACTGTAGGGTTGACCTTCAAGGGTGCGGAAGCGGCTAAAAAAGGTTCCTGGGGCCTGTTTGCCAACTATTATGATTTAGGCGGACAAACCTATATTGCTCATACTACTGATGCTAATACCTTTGACGGACAAGGTTTTAAAGGTTATGGTGTAGGTGCAAATTACACTGTTGCTAAAAATATGGTTTTCACTGCTGCTTACTATGATACTAAATCTAAATTTGATACCAGTGATAAAGACAAAATCATGTGGACTGATCTGACGATCACTTTCTAAGACGGATTTTTGCAGTTAATTAAATAGTTTGAACTAAAAACGGCCGCATATGCGGTCGTTTTTGTATACTTTGGAACAAGTAAGAAAATTTTTTTCAAGAGAATACATAAAGCGGAAAAAATGGATTTTAAAATATAGGCGATTTGTTATTATCAAAAGCAAAAGAAAAGTGGAATTTACTGATTTTTAGTTAAATTAAATAAATATAAAATAGTATTGCAAAAACTAGAAACGCACGCTAAAATAAACTAAAGCTTATAGTTTTTAAAGTTTATAATAATTGGAAAGCGGATGGCCGTAGAGGAAACTAGGTAACTCGTATGGCGCATTCCTTAGGAAATTGTTATGAGCTGAAAAACTTGGCTTAATAAATTTCCGAGGAGGAAAGAAACATGAAAAAATCTTTAGTACTTGCAATGGCTATGGCATTGGGCGTAACCGCTTCTGCCTATGCTGCAAATCCCTTCTCCGATGTGCCGGCAGGCCATTGGGCGTATGACTCCGTAAACAAACTGGCATCAGCTGGTATCGTTGACGGTTATGGCAACGGCACTTTTGGTGGCGATCGCCTGATGACCCGTTACGAAATGGCACAAATCGTTGCTAAAGCAATGGCCAAAGGCGCTAACGTAGACCGTTTGGCAGCTGAATTTGCTGACGAACTGGACAGCCTTGGCGTACGCGTTGCAGCTTTGGAGAAAAAATCTGATAACGTTAGAATCACTGGTCAGGTACGTTATGACTACACTGATTATTCCGGCGATATCGACGGTTATCGTTCCAAACTGCGTTCCCGTATTTCCATCAACGGTCAAATCAATGACGACTGGAAATATGTTGGCATGCTGCAGAATGACGAGAATTTAGCTGATGATGTTGGCAATGAAGGCACTGAGTTCCAACGTGCATACATTGTTGGTAAAATCGGTGCTGTAGGCGTTTCTGCAGGTCGTCAGAACCTGAACCTTGCAGATGGCAATATCTATGATACCCGTTATGATGGCGTAAACCTGACTTTCGGTAAAGAAGTGAAATTGGAAGCATTCTATGGCAAACCGACCAACTCCTTCAAAAACTGGGGCTTCGATAAAATTTATGGTGCCCGCCTTAATGGTAAAATCGGCGCTTTAAATGCAGAGGCCGGCTGGACTAAATTTGAAGGTGATGCTACTCCTATCACCAGCGACGACGACAGCATCTGGAACGTTGGCGCAACTTATAACTTCAGCGACAAAGCATCCTTGGGCGTTATGTACTTGAGATCTGATGTTGAAGATCTTGACGGCGATAAAGACGGCTTTGTAGTTACCGGTACTTTGGGCGGCGCTAAAGCTTCCAAACCGGGTTCCCTGGGCTTCGTTGCTAAATACTATCAACAAGCTGCAGGCACTGCTATCCAGCACACCATGAACGGTGAATATGGCCCGACCTATTCCGGTGAAGGCTTCAAAGGTTACAGCGTAGCTGGTTACTATACTGTTGCTAAAAACATGATCGCCGGTATCGAATACTACGATCTGAAACAAACTTATTCTGACGACAAAATGAAAACCTTGTGGTCTCAATTGATCGTTACTTTCTAAGATTAACTTAGAGGCTTAAGCGGACGCGTATGCGTCCGCTTTCTTTATTTTGTGCTGAGATCGATTGAAAATGTCGGTTCCTGGATTTGTTTCAATAAAGCTTTCTTAAATTTTTTTATTCCATTAACTTGTTTAAAGTTAAACTTTTTTGCAATTAAGCTAATTTGCATCTGGGGTTGACGAGGTTTAAGATAGGTGACGTAGCCGATAAATTTCAGGAGCAAACGGCAGCAGCCGGAAGAGGTAACAAGGATGACTTGTCTGAAATGTTGTTGATTTCTGTTTGAAATTTATGGACTGCAGAAAATATCTTTCCTGAGGAGGAATAGAAAATGAACAAATCTGTAGTTTTAGGTATGGCGATGGCTTTAGGCGTAACTGCTTCAGCTTACGCAGCTAATCCGTTTTCTGATGTACCGGCAAACAGCTGGGCTTATGATGCTGTCAATAAACTGGCGGCAGAAGGTATTATTGACGGTTATCCTAATGGAACTTTCGGCGGCGAGCGTTTGATGACCCGTTATGAAATGGCGCAGATCGTAGCCAAAGCTATGGCTAAAGGCGCTAATGTAGATCGTCTGGCAGCTGAATTTTCCGATGAGCTTGATTCTTTAGGCGTGCGTGTTGCCGGTCTTGAAAAGAAATCAGATAATGTAAAAATCACCGGTGAAATTCGTGCCCGCTATGTTGACCAAAAAGCAAAAGCTAATCAGGGCAGCAAATACGATTCTGACTTGCGTAGCCGTTTGTGGCTGAATGGTCAGATCAATGATGACTGGACTTACACGGCTATGATCCAGAATATTCAGGACTTCAGCAATGATCAGGGTGATGAAGGCACAGATTTTAAACGTGCTTATGTCAATGGCCGCGTTGGTGGCGTTGGCTTGCAGGCAGGCCGTATCGATGCGTTCCTGGCAGACGGCAATATTATGGATGCTCAGGCTGACGGCCTGGTTGCTACCTATGGCGACCGCATTAAAGTTAAAGCTTATATGGGTAAGGCTTCCGACGATACTGATTTTGATGTCAATAATGTTATTGCAACTAAAACAATCGCTAACAGATATTACGGCGGTGAGATTTCCGGTAATCTTGGCGATTCTCTGAACCTGGCTGCCGGTTATGTGAAGTTCCAGGATGTTATGGGCAGAGATTCTGGTAAAGATGACGGGATCTGGCATGTTGGCGCAGCATATAACTTTAATGATGATCTGAAACTTTCCGGTATGTACCTCAATTCCAACTGGGACGGTGAAAGAAATTCTGACGACGACGGCTGGACCGTCGGTTTGAATTATAAAGGCGCTCAGGCATCTGATGCCGGATCTTATGGTATTTTTGCCCGTTACTATGATCAGGGCGAAGGTACTTATTGGGAACATACTACCGATGCCAATACTTTCTGGAATACAGGCTTTAAAGGTTATGCAGTAGGCGCAAACTACGCTGTTGCTAAAAACATCGTTGCTACATTGGCCTATTATGATACTAAAGCCAAAACTGTTACCAGTGAAGGCAGCAGCTTGAAAGACAAAAGACTGTGGACTGACGTGACCTTTACGTTCTAAAATTTATGATCTGCAAAAAACGACCGCTTTGGCGGTCGTTTTTTTTATGCTTGACTGTAATAAGAGCAGTTTGATAATGGCGTTGTAATAGAAATATTGCAGGATGCGTTTTCTGATTTCCTGAAAACTGTGATATAATATGTTCAACGATATAATTGGAGAGGTAGTAATGGATAAAAAAATTTTAAAATATATTGGGCATGATCTATACAATGTAAAAAAGCTTAAAGAAAGAAAAAGATATATTGTTTTTAGAATAAGATGTGCTTTACATAAAAGTCAGATCGGAGCTTTATTGGATTTTTTTCAAACGACGCCTTTGCGGAGAGAGATGCTCAAACATACAACTTCCTTTGTGGAACAAACTACCCGTGCGTTTTTTTATAAGGATTCTACCTGGGATGAACGTATTGCTATTGTAAAGAATCATGTTGGATATTTGGAAAAAGTTTTGAATGAGGACGCTATGCATAAGTTGTATGCAAAGGGTGAGCGTATCAGATTGTGGGAAGACACATATGAAGAGCAGCCGTTGGTAATGGAACTGTTGTTTCATGGAGGACAGCGCAAGGAAGGGTGCCTTGCTCTGGTGCTTTCGTTGGGGGCGGACGAGCTGTACCAGATCATGTTTTGGCTGGCGCCGTCACCGGAAGATAATGAAATGTCGCTGTGGATAGGCGCGTTACAGGGAACGCCTAACGGCAGTGAGATCATAAAAGGTCTGACCAAAGCTTTTTTTGGTTACCGTACTAAAAATCTGATTTTCTATGGTATCAGGAATGTGGCGGCAGGATTGGGCTGTAAGCATTTATATGCGGTTTCTAATGCCGGATATTATGCAATGAACCATGTGCGCATTGACCGAAAATTAAAAACCTCGCTGGATGATTTCTGGCAGGAATGTGAAGGACAGGTATGTAAAGATCAGCGTTTTTTTGAAATGCCGATAGAAGAATACCGCAAGTCTATGGAAGAGCTGAAGCCGTCTAAGCGTGCTCAGCACAGAAGAAGGTTTGCCAAAATGGATGAAATAACGGAATCTGTGACAGAAGTGTTAAATAATTATAAAAAATAAAGGCGCGACCACATTATCTTGTGGTCGCCTATTTTTTTTACGCACTTTATATGGTATAATAGCTTCATAAAAATATGAAATAACGGAGGTATTGTAATGAAAAGACGACTCCTTACTTTGCTTTTGACTTTGGTTTTCTGTGTAACGTCAGTTGCGCCTGGTTTTGCCATGAATGCTGATGATTTGGGTGGTGCTGTGCCGGCGGCAGTGATACAAATGTCTGCTACCGATAAAATTTCCGCTATGGAAAAGATGTTGTATGGTACTGAGCAGGCGGGCGCTTTAGTTGGTCGTATGGATAGTTTGGAAGATGATGTTTATGGTACTGTTACCAGCGACGCTATTTTAGATCGGGTGGACAACCTGTATGATTATCTTAAAGGCAATCCTGCCAGTAATGAAGCAGGTTTTTTGACTAAACTCAACGCTATTGAATGGCAGTTTAATGAAAGTATGTCCGGTGGTCCTGCCAAGACCCGCATCGAGGCAGTAGAAATGATGCTTAACGGCAAAATTGATGAAGGCTCTCTTTCTTCCAGATTGGAGTCTTTGGCGAATATCGCCTTTACCGATGGTGTGATTTCTGTTGAAAGCGTTACTTTACCGAAGGATTCTGTGATTAAAGTAGAATTTACAGATGAACTGAGCAGCAGAGAAGATAAAGCCGGTGAACCTGTGCATTTTAAAATTGCTGACAATGTTTATGTGAATGATGTGCTGGTACTTCCTAAAGGCGCTTTAGGGGAAGGTACTATCAAAAAGGTTGTACAGCCGCGCAGCTTTGGCCGTGATGCCCGTATTGACGTAGATTTTACTCATGTTTATGCTCTTGACGGTACTAAGGTTCCGGTCTATATCGGCGATCTGGCTAAACAGGAGGCTAAGACTGCAGCCGGTGCGGCAGGAGCGGCAATCGGCGGCATGATCGTTTTAGGGCCTATCGGTGCTTTAGGCGGCGCCTTTGTTACCGGTAAAGCAGTAGTCATTCCCGTTGGTTCGACTACTTATGTACAGACTATGGAAGACACTACTATCCAGGGTATGGTTTATCAGGGAAAATAAAATTTGAATTATCAGTAAAACCCGCCTTAGCGGCGGGTTTTTTATTTAAAATTGTGATATAATATGTAGTGGATATTTGTATGCTTTTTTATAAATGATAAATTTGACTGAGGAGAGAAAGCATGAAGAAGAAAGTCTTAGCGACTGCTTGCTTAATGAGTCTGGCAGTATCACAGGTGGCTTTTGCCGATGGCTATGTTACCGGTGATTCGCGTTATGCCGCGCCTGATTTTCAGGAACAGAAGCAGGAGCGGGAAGCCGGTGTTATCAAAGATAAGGGCAACAAGAAGAAACAGGCGGAGTCTGCTGCGCCGATGCCGATAACCTTATGGAGCGACAGCGCTACATATGATCAGGGCAGCGGAGATTTTTTTGCTGAAGGTAATGTCAAGATAGTGCAGGGTGACGAAACTATTCTGACTACCAGGGCCGAAGGCAATATGAAGACCGGCGACGTTTGGCTCAAACAGGGAGGAACGCTGCAGGAGCCGGACACTACCATGAATGGGGAATGGGTCCATTATAATTTTAATTCTAAGACCGGTGAGATCAAACAAATTGACGGCAAAGGTGCCAAAGATTATTTTAAAGCACCGCATGCAACGATTTATCCGGATAAAATAGTTGTGGACGAGGGTGGACAGACAACACGCTGCCCGGCGGTGGAGCATGATCCTTGCCTGCTGATAAAGGCCAGGACTTTTGAGATCTATCCCAAAGAAAAAATGATCGCCAGAGATGTTAAGGTTTATGCCAAAGGCAAGCATATCTATTCTCGTGATACATGGGTCAATAATTTGGATGACAGCGGGGAAAACAGAATCATGCCGCGTATTGGTTATGATGGCAGTGACAATGGCTGGTATGCTAAACTTCAAGTTGATTATAATTTAGGACCGAAAACGGACTTTTATGCCGATCTAGCCTATTATTCTAAAGTCGGTTATAAACCTATGTATGGTGTCAATCACGATGAACGTAATTTTTATGTAAAATTACAGGATGGCTGGGATGAAGAAGATGATGAGTGGATCCGTAAAGAAAGAGATATCGGCTTATATTATAAAAACCATCGTTTGATAGATAATCTGCCATTGACCTATAGCGCTTATGTTACGCATGGTTTATGGCGCAATGAGCATAGCAGCATTAAAAGCTGGCATACGGAATATGCGGCGTATTTGAACCATGACCGTATTTATCTGTTTAACAGCAAAAATACCTTCCTTGACCTGACTGTAGGCAAGAAGTGGGTCACAGAAAGTTATACAGATGAAACAAAATCTACGATGATGTATTATGCGACCTTAGGGCAAAAACTGGCGCCGAAGTGGGATACATGGGTCGGTTATTACCGCGAAGATATTACCAGCAATCTGTATGACTATGGTCAGCCTGATATGGGTAAAGAATTGAGGAATGGCTTGAGTTTTAAACTTGATGATAAAAATACTTTTACGATCGTCAACCGTTATGATTTGGGTAAACACAGTAACTACGAAACGAACTATAAGTGGACGCACAGGTTTTGTTGCTGGAGTATTGAATTTGAATATGAAAGGGAGCATTATAGAGGCGGGGATGATAAATTCCGAGTCCGTTATAATTTCCTTAATTGGTAAAGCAGGTGAACTATGGAAACAATTAAACAGCGTTTTGCTGAACATATTACTTTGGCACAGCAGGTTGCCGAAAGCAGTATTTTAGAGCAGGTTGCAGCCAGCGCGGAAATTATTCGCCGGGCCTTGCAAAACGGCAAGAAGGTTTTGTTTTGCGGCAACGGCGGCAGTGCCGCTGACAGCCAGCATTTAGCGGCTGAATTCGTAGGACGTTTTCAAAAGGAGCGCGACGGTCTGCCGGCTATAGCTTTGACTGTAGATACTTCTATTTTGACCGCGGTAGCTAACGACTATGGTTACGATACTGTTTTTGCAAGGCAGGTGCAGGCCTTAGGAAGTGCCGGTGATGTCTTGGTCGGATTATCAACTTCGGGTAACAGTAAAAATGTATTGGCGGCTATTGATGTTGCCAAAACTAAAGGGATACAGTGTATCGGGATGACGGCTCAGGGGGGCGGCAAGATGGCAGAGGTCTGTGATATCTGCATGGCTGTTCCCTGTCCGGTTACGGCTCGGGCGCAGGAAATACATATTTTGATTGGCCATATTCTGTGCGAATTGGTGGATGGTGAATAAAGTGGCGAATTTGTCATGTACTGCTTTTTTAGCTGAACATATCCAAAATTTAAAAATTGCCGTGATTGGTGATGTCATGCTTGACCGTTATTTTTATGGCGAGGTCAAGCGTATTTCTCCGGAAGCTCCTGTGCCTGTTAATAAGGTCAAACGCATAAAGTCCGTTTTGGGCGGAGCCGCAAATGTAGCTGCCAATCTGGCGCATTTGGAATGCAGGGTTTTTATGGGCGGCGTTACCGGGGCCGATAGCAACAGAGAAGTGCTGGAAGCTATGATGGCTGAAAAAGGCATCGATTACAGTGGTTTGATCAAGTCGCAGCAGCGTGAAACGATTACGAAGATGCGTATCTTGGGAGCGCAGCAGCAGATGCTGCGTCTGGACTTTGAAGAAACCGGAGATTTATTTCCGGAAGAAACAGAGGCTTTATCATTGTGGCTGCAGAATTTACTGGAAACCGGATTGGACGGCGTGATTGTTTCTGATTATGCCAAAGGTGTCTGTTCGGATAATTTTGTGCAGTGGGTGATCACGGCTGCGCATCAATATCAGGTTCCGGTGCTCATTGATCCGAAGGGGGCTGACTGGAATAAATATCGGGGCTGTGATTTCATTACTCCAAATTTAAAGGAGATGTGCGAAGCGGCCGGCGAATTTGTTCCTAATGAGGATGAAGCGGTTCTGCGTCTGGCCCAAAATGCCCGGGAAAAATATGTGATCAAAAATGTTGTGGTCACCCGCAGTGAGCGGGGAATGACTTTAGTTGGGGTGGATGGGCTGGTCATTAATGACCCGGCTACGGCACAAGAAGTATTTGACGTTTCAGGTGCTGGGGACACCGTAGCGGCAACGCTTTTGGCAGGCGCTGCCGGGAAGCTTGCCTTACAGGATGCTGTATTTATGGCTAATCGTGCTGCAGGGATAGTTGTAGCGAAAGTTGGTACGTATCCTGTGCACCGGGAGGAGCTGTTAAAGGACCTGCTGACGGAAGAACGTAAACAGGGACGCGGTTATAGAACTTTAAGCTGGGCCGAGATAGAATCTTTGGCTAAAACCTGGAGATCCTGTGGGGAAAAAATCGTTTTCACCAATGGCTGTTTTGATATTCTGCATGTAGGGCATGTCAGTTATTTGGAGAAAGCGGCCAGGCTCGGCAGGCATTTAGTCGTTGGCTTGAATTCCGATACTTCGGTGCGTAAATTGAAAGGCGCAGTCAGGCCTTTGGTGCATGAGCTTGACCGTGCACGCGTTTTAGCTGCACTGGCTTGTGTTGACGCAGTGGTATTGTTTGAACAGGACACACCAACGGAATTGATTGAAAAAATACGTCCTGATATTTTAGTCAAGGGCGGTGATTATAAACCTGAGGAAGTCGCCGGGAGGGAATATGCAGGCGAAGTCAGGATCATTGATTTTGAGGATGGCTATTCTACGACTGGTATTGTGGAGCAGATAGCTCAATTTGTGAAGGAGGGTAAACTATGATTATTGTAACCGGCGGTGCAGGTTTTATCGGCAGTAATATCGTTAAAGGCTTAAATGATTGCGGACGCGATGATATTTTAGTTGTAGATAATTTAACTAATATGGTCAAATTTAAAAATATCCAGGGACTGAAGGTCATGGATTATATGGATAAAATGGACTTTTCTGAGGCCTTGAAGGCCGGTAAATTTGCTCATGAGAGCGTTGAGGTCATTTTCCACGAAGGCGCCTGCTCTGATACTATGGAATATAATGGCAAATATATGATGCAGAATAACTTTGAATATACGAAAAATCTGATGCATTTTGCAGTTGACCGTAAGATACAGATGATTTATGCGTCTTCGGCATCTACTTACGGCAGCGGCACAAACGGATTTCGTGAAGAGCCTGCCTGCGAGGAAGCTTTAAATGTTTATGCGTTTTCCAAATTGTTTTTTGATAATTATGCTCGTCGTTATTTTGGCAAGACTAACAGTCAGTTAGTCGGTTTGCGCTATTTCAATGTTTATGGACCGCAGGAAAATCATAAGGGTAAAATGGCATCTATGGTTTTCCAGATGTATAATCAATGGCTGGCAGAGAAAAAGGTTAAATTATTTGATGCTTACGGAGATTATGGTGCCGGTGAGCAGACCAGAGACTTTATTTATGTAAAAGACGTTGTTAAAGTCAATTTCTTCTTTTGGGATCATCCTGAAATCAGCGGCGTCTTTAACTGCGGTACGGGACATGCCCATACTTTTAATACTTTGGCCCAAGGTGTGCTGAAGCATTTTGGCAGCGGCGAATTGGAATATGTGCCGTTCCCCGAAGTATTAAAGGGCAAATATCAGAGCTATACTCAGGCAGATGCGGCAAATCTTTTGGCGGCAGGGTATGACGGAGGTTTTACTGACGTGAATGAAGCTGTTGCTGAATACTGCGCTATCCTGGACAAGAGCGGCGGTTATTATACTCATGGCGCATAAGGCAGTCTTTTTTGACCGTGACGGTGTGCTGAATATCGATAAAGCTTATTTATATAAGATCGATGAACTGGAGTGGATAGAAGGCGCGCTGGCGGCAATAACCTATTTAACACAGTCCGGTTATCTTGTTTTTGTCGTGACTAATCAAAGCGGGATAGCACGCGGTTATTATACAGTCAATGAAATGGAAAAACTGCATCAGTATATGTCAGATACTGTTTCTAACAGCGGCGGCAGGATAGAAAAGTTTTATTATTGCCCGCATTTACCAGCGGGCAGTATTGCTGAATATGCTATTGACTGCGATTGCCGTAAACCAAAACCGGGCCTTATTTTACAGGCTATGGCAGAATATGATATCGATTCGGATAAATCTTTTCTGATTGGTGACAAGAGACGTGATGTAGAAGCGGCGGAAGCCGCCGGGATCAAAGGGTATTTGTTTGAAAAGGGAAATTTATTGGACTTTATCAAGCTGATAATCCCTTAATAAGCGTTATTAGAGGCATACATGGAATATAAAAACATTTTACTGATCAAAATGAGCTCATTGGGTGATATTTTGCACACGCTGCCTTTTGCGGCAGCTTTGCGGCAGTGTTTTCCCAACGCGAAAATAACATGGCTGGTGCATCCGCAGTTTGCCGGCTTTGTACCTGATCCGCCTGTTATTGATGAGATAATTTATTTTGATAAGGTAAAGTTCAATAAAATGAATTTACTGGCCAAATTGGCGTATTTCCTGGAAATGCGCCGATTATTGCATTCTAAAAAATTTGATCTGGTAATAGATATGCAGGGTTTGTTTAAGAGTGCGGTGCTTGCAGCTATCAGCGGCTGTTCTGATCGCATTGGTTATTGTGAAATGCGTGAAGGCAGCGGACTGGTAAGTAAGGCTGTCTGCGGCAGACATAGTAAGGAGCATGTAATTGAGCGTTATCTGGATGTAGCCCGTTATTTAGGCGCTTCGGCAGAGCAAATTGTTTTCCCGTTGCCTGATTTGTCTAAAGAGACTGTTTCCGTGCAGGAAAAATTGCAGAAAAATGAGCTGCAGGGTGAATATATAGTTGTTGTTCCCGGGGCAAGGTGGAAAACAAAAGAGTGGCCGGCAGAGCATTATGCCAGCTTGATCAAAATGATCATTGCTGATGGCGGCAGTGTTGTTTTGGCAGGTGGACCTGATGATGCTGCTAAAGGAGAAAAAATTACGGAGTTGGCTGGAAAGTCGGCGCAGCTTATAAATTTGATCGGTCAGACGAGTCTGCGCGAATTAGCAGCACTTATTAAAGGCTGTAAGCTTTTTATCAGCGCGGATACAGGGCCGCTGCATTTTGCAGCAGCATTGAAGAAACCTTTGATCGCTATGTATGGCCCGACGAAAGCTGATCGGACCGGGCCGTATGGCTCTGATGATGCGACGGTTATTTTGAGTACGGCCGCATGTGCCGGGTGTTTAAAAAAAGAATGTGACGACTGGCACTGTATGTATGACATCACACCGGAGATGGTATATGCTGTTTATAGCGAGAAAAGCAGGAGGCTGTAATGGTTGAACTCAATGGCAAGAAGATACTGGTAACGTTTTTAATGCACTTGGGCGATTTGACTCTAACGACGCCTTTTATACATGCACTGCGCAAAGCTGCACCTGATGCGCATATTACTATGCTGGTAGATGAAAAATTAAAAGATGTGGTGCTTTTTAATCCGTACCTTGATGAAATTGTCACGATAGATAAAAAAGGCCGTGACAACAGCATTTTATCGCTATGGGCCTGTTCCAGGCATTTAAGCAAGCTTGATTTTGATGTGCTCATTAATTTGCATCCTAACGAGCGCTGTTCTTTTATTGACGCGATGACAAAGGTTAAGCTGCGTACAGGTACGACGCATAAAATATTTAAGTGGTTCTGGGATGTTTTTACGCCGCTGGATAGGTCTATGCATGCTGCTGATATGTATCTTGACGTATTGCAGCAGTTGGGTGTGCAGGATCTGAGTAATAACGGTCTGGAAATTTTTCCGGGTGAAGAACATTTTTTAGAAGCAGAGCTTTTCTGGCAGGAACAAAATATCACTGATCAGGATAAACTGATTGGTTTTAACATTGGCAGCGCCGTACCGACTAAACGCTGGCCGCCGGAACGTTTTGCTGAGGTTGCAGATATTTTTGCTGCCAGGGGGTATAAAACAGTATTTTTTGGCGGGCCAATGGATGAAGAGATGGTTGCGGAAGCAACAGGTTATATGCAAACGCGGCCGATTATTGCTACAGGACATTTTGCTATTGGCGGTCTGGCCGCTGCAATGCGCCGTTGTTGTTTGATTATTACTAATGACAGCGGCCCTATGCATGTGGCTATCAGCCAGAAAGTGCCTATCGTTGCTATGTACGGACCGTCAAATCCGAAGCTTTATGGTCCTTATACAAAGGATGCTGTAATAGTTACTGCTCAGCCGCCTTGTCAGGGATGTGCGGATGGAATGAAGCACAGCTGCGATGATTTGCAGTGTATGACAATGATGACTGTGGAACAGGTGGTAGAAGCGGCTGATACAATGTTGAATAAATAAAATCAGCACAGGTAACAAAAGAACCTGTGCTGATTTTATGGGATTTGTGAGATGCTGAAAAATATGAAAATATTGAGGTATGTAGATGTTTGACAGAGAGTATTTTGAAAAAAAAGAAATCGTAAAAAAAATATATAGTTTTGAAAATTCACAATGTGCAGAAGACAAAAATGATATAATGCATATTTGCTTTAACATAGATATAAATTTTTTTCGGCCGACAGGAGTTACTATTACATCTATATTAGAGAATAATAAAAATATAAATTTTTCATTTCATATTTTTACTGATGCTGTTAGTGAAAAAGATTTGAATGCTTTGGAAGAAACTTCTGTAAAATACAAACAAAACTGTTATGTTTATTTGATGGATATGGAGCCGTTTGCCAACTTCCACATAAAACATTCACGGTTTAAAAGAGTCAGTTATTTTAGGTTATACATGACTAAGGTATTAAAAAAAATAACAAAATATTTCTTATATCTGGATGCGGATCTGATATGTATCGACAGTATGGAAGCATTTAAAAAAATAGATTTAGAAGGGAAAGTATTAGCAGCTGTTTCAGATTTGCCTGAGGCGGTAAAGACTAGAAGTGATTTTTTAGGGCTAAAAAGTGGTAAATATTTTAATTCGGGTGTTCTATGGATTGATACTGAAAAATGGGAAGAGAATTCCATAACTGAAAAAGCATTCAGTTATCAAGGACGTGATCCCAAAAGCTTTACGTGCCATGATCAGGATGTATTGAATCTGGTTATGGATGGTGATATAAAGTTTATTGACGAAAAATTTAATCATTTGGGGTGTGATGGCAGCAAAGTGCCTGAAGGATGTATAATTTATCATTTTTTTGGCAGAGAAAAGCCGTGGGATGTAGCATTGACAGAATATGATAAAATATGGAGGCAATATTTGAATATATCTTTTTGGGATAGCGTAAATGATTATCTGCCGGAACGAAAACCGGAAAATTACCACAATTTTAAACAGGCCGGGAGATTTTTTAAAAAACATCATAATTGGCAGAATGCTTTAAAATGTTATTTATGGTATGCTATTTTAAAAGTCAGGCTGAAAATAAAATCGTAAAAATAAAGCCGTAAACAATTGTGTTTACGGCTTTATTTTATAATCTCCAAAAATTATAACCAGAAGATGTCAGCTCAGATAGAGAACAGATATTTTTTAGATCGATAAAAACTTTTTCTGAATTCGGCAATGGCTTAAATAGATTATCCATATCCAGTAAATTCATAATTTTAAATTCATCATGTGCCACAGCTAAAACAAGACAGTCAATATTTTTTATATCGTTTAGCTGCTTTAGGTTAATATTGTATTCATTTTTTACTTCTACGATATCTGCCCAGGGATCTGTAATGTCTGGGGAAATCCCATATTCTTTGAGTCTTTTGACAATGTCAATAACTTTTGAGTTTCGAACGTCAGGGCAATTTTCTTTAAAGGTGATTCCCAAAATTGCTACTTTTGCATCAATAACTTTTTTCCCTGCCAGTACCAGCTGTTTAATAATGGCATCTGCAATAAAAGTACCCATACCGTCATTTATTTGTCGGCCAGAAAGTATTATCTGACTGTGGTAACCAAGTTTTTCCGCTTCATAAACAAAATAATATGGATCTACGCCAATACAGTGACCGCCAACTAAACCCGGGCGGAAACCGAGCGCATTCCATTTCGTGTTCATAGCATCAACAACTTCGTTTGTATCTATTTTCATTTTGTCGAAAGCCATTGCCAATTCGTTCATAAAAGCTATGTTGATATCACGCTGGCTGTTTTCAGCAACTTTGGCTGCTTCTGCAACTTTAATGCTGGAAGCACGATATACTCCTGCTTTTATTATAAGTTCATAAACTGATGCTATTTCGTTTAGTGTTTCCTGATCCATGCCGGATACGATTTTTTTTATATTTTCTAAACGATGGATTTTATCACCGGGGTTTATTCTTTCAGGAGAATATCCGACTTTGAAATCAATACCGCACGTTAAACCAGATTCTTTTTCCAAGATTGGAATACAGATATCTTCTGTAACCCCCGGATAAACAGTTGATTCGTAAACGATGATAGAACCAGGCGCAAGGTTGCGGCCTAAAATAGTGCTGGCTCCGATGATAGGACCAAAATCGGGAGTTTTATCCTGATTTATAGGCGTTGGAACAGCAATGATATGAAAGCTTGCATATTGTAACTGCTGTTCTTCTGTTGTGAAATTTATAGTAGTTTTTTGTATTTTTTCGTTTCCTACTTCGTTGGTTGGATCTATGCCGGATTTATATAAGGAAATTTTTTCTTTGTTCAAATCAAAACCGGTTACGTTTATATGGTCTGCAAATGCAACAGCCAAAGGCATACCAACATAACCCAATCCTATTACAGCAAGAGAGGTTCTTTTTTCAATAAGATTTTTAAAGTTCTGCATTATTGACTCCTATTTGTTAAGCCAAAGTTTTCTGGCTTCTTCTTCTGAAATAAATTCTTCTGGATTTCTGACATTCTCAGTAAAATATTTATAACGTTCCCAGCTTGCCTGAGATATGAGCGACTTATAAACATAAGTAGGACATCTATCGTATTCAGACCAACAGAACGCATGTGTTAAAATATGCAGATGGTCATATTTTTCTTCAACGATTAATTCATATGGATTATCACGCCAAAAAAAACGTGAATCAGAACAGTATTTGCAGTCATGGAAAAATTCTTTAGAATAAACATTTGTCAGCCCTGGAAATTTTAAATCATTTTCTAAAATAATTGGTGCTGGGCGATGGAATGAAATTAAATTAACCGGAGCTTCTATAATTTCTTCCAATATATTTTTTTCTGATTGAACAGGCTGATTTATATCATTAGTATCATAAGCTGTTGTATCAAAATGCAGGCCAATGGTAAAGCCTCGTTTATGCATATCTTTAAGCATTTTACGGGAACATTTTTCCATAGGATTATAAAAACCTGTAGACAGTAAAACGAAATAAACAGATTTTATATTAAGTGATTCTTCAAAAAGGGAAAATTTATAACTATCGTTTATTGAGAAATCAATATCATGTCTTAAAATTACTGATTTTTTATATTCATGATAATTATTATAGCTGGCAATAACATAATTGTGCGCTTTTAATAAATAAATTAAATCTTTATAACTGGAATAACTGAAATCCATTGTTTATATTTTCCTTTCAAATATACGGATGGTTACTTAAATAAAATAAATACATAATAATTATAGAATAAACTTCTTGCGATTACAAGGAATACTTGGTGTGTTTATATGTTATAATAAAATAAAGATGTCATGGAGGCTTTTATGAAAAAAATTGCTGTGGTCATTTTAACAAAAAATGAAGAGAAAAATATAGTTGCAGTTATAGAAAATGTCCGTAAGATTGCCGATGAAATAATTATTATTGATTCTGGAAGTGATGATGCAACTGTTGGGTTGGCTAATTTATATGGTGCAAGGGTTCTTTGCCGTAAATGGGATAATGATTTTTCAGCTCAGCGCAATTTTGTTTTAGATAAAACTGATGCTGATTATATTTTATATATAGATGCTGATGAAAGACTGTCATCTGAGCTGATTGAGTCGATAAAAAATGCTGTGGCTAAATGTGAAGCCAAGCAATATAGTTTTATGCGGAAAATTGAAGCTTTTGATTTTGGATATAATCATGGAATTTTTGCACCGGATGAAGTAATAAGACTTTTTCCCAGATTGGAAGTAAAATGGGAACATAAAGTACATGAGCGGCCAGTTTGCAAATTGCCTAAACAGAAGCTTTCTGGAATTCTTATGCATTATACTTATGATTCCTGGCAGCAATGGCTTGATAAAGCGGGTCAGTATACTTCTATCTGGGCTGAAGATAATTTCAGTAAAGGAAAACGCGTAGGAAAAAGTGCTGCTTTTACTCATGGAATTTATGGCTTTATCCGAGCTTATTTTTTACAATTGGGGTTTTTAGATGGTTGGCCAGGACTTTATTCAAGTCTACAGCATTTTTTCTATACTTTGCTAAAATATTGGAAACTATATGAATTGCAGCAGCAATTGAGTTGCAGAAATGATAAATAGAAATTTAAAACGATTTTTATTTATAAGCGTGTGATTATATGGTGAAACAATCAAAAAAGTCTAAGAAACACTAAAGTTTCTTAGACTTTTTTGATTGTTTTATTAATGTAATTATAATCACTGTAATCAATATTTATAGCCATAATTCAGTACAGCTGATTTTTTAATAATTTCTATAAAAGAAAATTTAATGACTTTAAGCCTTAACACGATATTTTTAAAAACTGTGCCGAACCAGATAACTTTAACATGCCGGTATCAGCTGGAATAAAAATGCAATTACCTTTACTATAGGTCAAGTTTTCATTATCAGCCATTAGTAACCGCCCTCCACCATCTATACAGAGTAAAACTTGAAAAGAATTACTGCCTGTATATAATTGTACCAATTGCCTTTCCTTGTCTGTATTTATCAGCAATCTTTCAACTTGAAAGTATTTACATCGACATAAAAATTCCGTAGCACTGCCGGGTGTATAGCGCAGTACCCGTAGTGGCTGTCTTGGAGTTGCTTTGCCCTTTAGATCTAAAACAGCTAGTGCTTTTTCTATATGCAGTTCACGTTTTTGGCCCTGCTTATCTATACGGTCATAATCATATAATCGATAGGTAAGATTCGAGCTTTCTTGTACTTCAACAATAAGATTACCAGCACCTATAGCATGTACAGTTCCTGCCGGGATATAAAATACATCATTCTTTTGCACTTTTACTTTCTGTAAATATTTTTCAATTGTTCCATTTTTCAAGATTTGTATAACATCAGAGATATCCATATCATTGGAGAAACCATAAATAAGCTTCGCTTCTTTATCAGCATCCAGCACATACCACATTTCTGTTTTGCCAAATTGCCCATTCTCATAAAGTTTTGCATATTCATCATCAGGATGTACCTGAACAGATAGTTTATGATTTGCATCAATGAATTTTACCAATATCGGTAATTCACCTTTAGTACGAGGATGAGTACCTAAATATTCTGGGTGTTTTTGAAGAACTTCTGTCAACAGCATTCCCATATGTTCTCCTGTAGATACAATGCTTGGACCTTCCTGATGTGTAGAGCATTCCCAGGTTTCAGCAATATTATCTAATTTTGCCTGCTTTCCAAAATGTTCTTTTAGCTTTTGACCACCCCAAATTGCTTCTTTACATGCTGGCTGCAATAAAAATGGTTTAGGATTATTAATTTTTTTTCTATTCTTCCAATTTAAATTTTTTCTTATCATGAACACTTATCTCCCTGCCAATCTGGACTTCCAGTACTTCAAGTTCGGTTTCTGCAATAATCGTATGTCTGCAGCCAGCCTGCATGGTTATTACATCACCGGCTGTTACATACTGTTCCATTCCATCAACAATAGTTCGACCAGTGCCGGAGATAATCGTCCAGACTTCGTCTCTGCGTTCGTGACTATGGTAATTCATTTTATTGCCTGCTTTTAAGCTTACCTTGATTGTTAGACTATTTATTCCTACGTCTAAAACGCGGAAGTTTCCCCAAGATTTTTCAGCAAACATCACCTGTTGACTGATTTCATCCACAAATGGTTTAATATAGCTGGAGTCTTCTTTAGTAGCTACCAGAATACCTTCAGGACTGGCAGAAACTACCATATTTTTCAGACCCATACATAATACGGGAATGTCAAGTTCGTTCACAACATGCAGATTGTGGCATTTGGTATTCATAATAGCCTGCCCAATAACATGTTCTTCCATCGCTTCGGTCAAAGTGTTCCAAGTACCTAAGTCTTTCCACGATCCGGAAAAACGTTTGACCTTTATGTGTTTTTCCTGTTCAACTACCGCATAATCAAAGCTTATTTTCGGCAAAGTACTATAGTTTGCGTATAAATCATAATAATCAGTAAAATTTAGCAGTGTATGTGCTTTTTCTAAAACATATTTTAGTTTACAGGCGAAAACTCCGCCATTCCATAAGGCTCCATGACGGATATACTCTTTCGCTGTTGCTGTATTCGGTTTTTCCTTAAAGTTTTTTACTTGACTGACAGTTTCATCTGTTTCGGGAATGATATAACCATATTTCTCGCTAGGATAAGTAGGTGTAATTCCCAATAAAACAAGTTCTTCTTCTTGTTGCGCTATTTTGCTTAATTCCTTTAGAGAAGCAAAATATTCGTTGTCAACATAAGGATCAACAGGGCAGATAACAACAGCTTCTTCAGCGCTTATTCCTAAAACATCATGAAGATAGCAAATTGCCAAAACTATAGCAGGAAAAGTATCTCTACGGCATGGCTCGACGGAAATACTGACATTGTCACCTAACTGGTTACAAATAGCTGAGACCTGTGTTTTAGAAGTAGCAACAGTTACTGACGCATCTATATCGACTGTACGTATCTGCCGGTAAACACGCTGTAGCATAGATTCATAATTTCCGTCTGCTGTTTTAAATATTTTAATGAATTGCTTTGAGCGTATATCATTGGAGAGCGGCCAAAGTCTCTTTCCGCTACCGCCGGAGAGTAAAATGATATTCATAATTTGTAACCTGCTTTTATATAATTTAGCTGAATTAGCGTTCAGCACGCATTGGATTATTTAGAAAATCTTCATAAGCCAAATGAAGTCCTTCGGCAAGCTCTGTTTTATAATTCCAGCCTAGCGCAGAACTTTTCGATACATCTAATAGTTTGCGCGGGGTTCCATTGGGTTTGCTTTTATCCCAACGTATTTCGCCTGTGTAACCAACGATTTTAGCTATAAGTTCGGCCAGTGCCTTAATCGTAATTTCTTTACCAGTACCGGCATTTACGGTTTCGTTACCACTGTAATTGTTCATTAAGAAAACACATAGGTTTGCCAGATCATCTACATATAAAAATTCGCGTAATGGACTTCCGTCGCCCCAGCAGGTAACAGTCGATAAATTTTGCAGCTTAGCTTCGTGGAAACGGCGAATAAGAGCGGGTAATACATGGCTGTGAGTGGGGTGGTAATTATCATTAGGGCCATACAAATTCGTAGGCATTATGCTAATATAATCCGTACCATACTGACGATTTAAAAATTCACAATATTTTAAACCGCTGATTTTTGCAAGCGCATAGGCCTCGTTCGTTTTTTCCAGAGCGCCAGTCAAAAGATAACTTTCTTTCATAGGTTGTGGTGCCATACGCGGATAAATACAAGACGAACCAAGAAATTCCAGCTTTTTGCAGCCGTTTTTCCAAGCACTATTAATAACGTTCATTTCTAGAACCATATTATCGTACATAAAATCGGCTAAAGCCTCATTGTTAGCTGCAATGCCACCAACCCTAGCTGCTGCTAAAAAAACATATTCCGGTTTTTCAGTTGCAAAGAAACTTTCAACTTCTGTTTGGCGGCACAGGTTAAGTTCACTGTGCGTTCGAGTAATAATATTTGTATGGCCATGTCGTTGGAGCTCGCGTACAATAGCGCTGCCGACCATACCGCTATGCCCGGCTACATATATTTTGGAACTTTTTTCCATTTTATTTATGACTCCTTATCTGACTTGCTTTATTGTTGCTTCTCGTTTAGCTAACTTAAAATCATGATTAATCATGATTTTAATCAGTTCTTCATAAGAAGTCTTTTGAGGATTCCATCCTAAAACTGTCTTTGCTTTTGTTGGATCACCCAACAGGTTATCTACATCAGTTGGTCGAAACCACTGCTCATTAATACAAACCAGCATTTTTCCTGTTGCAATATTGTAACCTTTCTCATTGATACCTTCGCCTTCCCAGCGAATATTAATTCCAACTTCTTTAAAAGCTTTTTCAGTAAAGTCCCTTACGGTATGCTGTTCACCAGTAGCAATAACAAAATCTTCTGGAACATCGTGCTGTAGCATCAACCACATACATTCCACATAATCTTTAGCATATCCCCAGTCACGCAAAGAATCTAGATTACCAAGCTCCAGGTGATCCTGCAAGCCACAGGAAATACGACTGACGGCTAAAGTTATTTTACGAGTTACAAAGGTCTTCCCGCGACGTTCTGATTCATGATTAAAAAGAATGCCATTTACAGCAAACATTCCATATGCTTCCCTATATTCTTTAGTAATCCAAAAGCCATACTGCTTTGCTACTGCATAGGGACTATATGGATGGAACGGCGTTGTTTCACGCTGTGGTACTTCTGCCACTTTTCCATATAACTCGCTGGTCGATGCCTGATAAATACGACATGTTTTAGCCATACCTAAAATACGTACTGCCTCCAATATACGCAGAACACCTAAAGCATCTACCTCGCCGGAATATTCCGGTACGTCAAAAGATATCTGCACATGACTTTGAGCTGCTAAATTATATATTTCATCTGGTTTTACCAAATTGATAATTCTAATAAGGCTGGAAGAATCAGTAAGATCACCGTTGTGGAGTGTTATTCTTTTATTTGCCAGTAAGTGATTTATACGAGAAGTATTGCTGATGGAAGAATGCCGTATAATGCCATGTACTGCATAACCTTTTTCCAATAAAAATTCTGCTAAATATGATCCGTCTTGTCCGGTTATACCTGTTATTAACGCTGTTTTCATACAAAAAGCTACCTTTCATTATGATAAAGTTTCTTTCAATTTATTTTCTAATTTAATGAATCTATCATAAATATATTCAGCAGCAGAAGGTAAAAATTTATCTTGTTGCATAAACTTATTATAAAATGATTCATCACTTTTCAATCTTTTAATTAGTTTAATATTCTCTGTATTATCGCCATCTAAATTCCAGAGAATAACGGAGTCTTTGTTTATTACATTGGGTTCAGGATTATTTAAGGAACCAGCATAAATCGGTATGCAGCCAGCTCTGAAGCTGTCAAAAATTTTTTCTGAGCAGTAATCTGGTGCATTCATGTTTTCTGAACAAATATTAAATTGGAATAAATTCATATATCTTAATTTATCATTATCATATTTATCCCAAAGTTCAGAGGTGTTATTTCTCCATTTTCCTGCATATGTTATATCTAATACACTTTCCAAATCATCTGCTATTTTTGTTCTTAAGCCCAATCCATCATGGGAATTGATACAAATGCATTTTTTAGCACATATTGATTTTGTAGAATTTACACTGTGAATAATATTTTTTATATCATTGTAAGTAGATTCTACAGGGAAAAAATCTTCTTGGAATATCCATAGTGGAAATCTTAAATATTTATTATTGCTGATATCTGCAAATCCTAGGGATAGATCTACATCAGGTATTAAATAATCAGAGTATGATTTTATCATCCAGTCTATACGTCTTTTAAAGTAATAATTATTGACTTTTGCTTGACCGTGGTTGATGTAGGGCGTTAGATTTTCTCCAAAATAAAAAATCTTCTTCCCTTGATATTTTTTGCAGTTTAATTTGATTGCTTCTGAATCATCATTGAAAACACTGTAAAATCTTATATCGAAATTTTCGTAGTTTTTAATCTTTAATTTAATGAAGCGTAGAAGCCATTCATTCTCATAATTATTACAACTCCACCAACCTGCATATGAAACCCTTTCGTTAGTGTTTATTATATTAACAGGCCGTGGATATATTTTGTATCTAAATATCCTATATGAGTCCATTAAATTTTCTAAGTTTATTTTATACATTAACTTGATAAGTTTGTCTTTCATAATATATCTCCAATATTTGAGTTTTAATATTATAAAATTTTAATTTTATAATATTAAAACTATTTTATCATATCTGTTATACATCAACAAGAAGGCAAGAAGAACAATTGTTGATGTTATAATCGTTGTTTAAAATTTATCTTCTTTTATGTATTTTTTCCCTAAATCAGTTTTTAGCATTTCTCGTGTAAACTTATATTTTTGTGAAGCCAAACTGTTTGTTTCATCAAAATGATTAGATTTTATATTGAAGATACTGCACATCAATTCGTAAGCTAGATCATTGGTAAAATATTTATTCTGATTATCTGATAAAGTTTGATAAATTTCTTTATTCTTTTGTATATATTCATCTGAAAAATAAGCAAACATTGGTATACGTACAGTGCCGAATCCGTCAAAATTAGGCGAACGTCTTTTATCAGGCAGGGTTCCGTGGTCAGAGAAATAAAGTATGGCTTGCAGATTAAGCTTCGCAGAAGCGTAGTCGTAGATTTTTTCTAAAATAGAGTCAGTATAGGCGATGGAATTCAGATAATTTAAAATCAGGTCATATTTACCAGGAGTACCCCATTTGGTGAATTCAGATGGATAACGATTGATAAAATTAAAATGATTGCCTTTTAAATGAATAACAACGAAATTGTTTTTTTGTGGATCTACTTCTTCGAGATACTCCAGCAGCGCTTCATCATATTGTACCTGATTTAGATTTTGCTTGGTCCATTTTGCAGTCTGAGAAGTGTTGGCAACTAATGTTACAGGAGTATCGGCACAGCCTAAATGCCCCTGGTTACTATACCAGTGTGTTGTATAACCTGCCTTATGCGCAATATCAATAATAGAACAAGATGTATAAAACTGTTTGTCATTATATTGATTAAATTCTGTTAATGCGCGTTCTAGACAGGAAACTGTATGAGCGATGCAGGAGTAGCTGTTTGGGAAAAGTAAAAAATGTGGATCTTCTTTTTTTGCTTTTAACCAGGGTGTGGTATCATATTCACATTCGCTGAAGGCGCTCATATAATCACGCGATTCTGATTCGCCGATGATCAGCAAAATAGTAGAAGGTTTATCAAATACTGGTTTTTGTGGTGTAACCTGAAGATCTTTTAATCTCTCTTTCATGTTTTGAGTATATAATTTAGTTGTTTCAAAGTATTCCTTGACATCTAAATATAATTCAACAATACCTGTACGCACAAATACGCCTTTACCTTTTTTCCATAAATAGATTGTGAGGAAAGCAACGATTGCCAACAGTGTTATAAGCTGGTAAATATTTATAGAAATTGACGTACTTACGGAGGCATCTATGTTTAAATAAATAAAAATACCGTAAACTGAAGCTGGAATAATGAAAATTAATAAATTAACAGGTATGGAAAACGATTTGAAAAATTCTAGTATTTCGTTGTAGTGTGTTTCCTGTAGCATCATCATGCTGTTTTCGTCAATGCATGATTTATATAAAAAATAAAAAATCCACTGTGAAATTGGAATAAGCAAAATTAAAAATTCTACTGTTGTTAGTAGAATCAAAAAAGTAATTGGGAAAATGTTGAAATTTAGTACAATAATTTTTAATGCTGTGAGCCAGCCTATAATATATAATCCGAAAACAGTATCAAAATGGAAGCCGAAATCAGTGGAATTTTTGTGATAGGTGCCCCAATATAATAAAGGGTAGGTGATTATCCAGGATATACCAACTGCCATACTCGTAAGTAATAAGTTATTAGTTAACTGAATTTGCGCTGTTGCAGCAGGTGCGACAGCCAAAAGTGCACAGGGCAGGAAACGTCTTAGCTGGAGGAATTCTGCTTTATGGCCTAAGCCATGAGATACTTTTACATAATATGAATATGAAATAAAATATAATAATGCTGTCAATAACAGATATTTAAACATATTAACCTCCGTAAAATATTAATGATAATTTTATTATAAGGTTAATAGAGGGTGATGTAAAGCAAATGATAGCTGTATTATCCTAGTATATATGGTATAATGAAATTGTATACAAAGGGGAAGTTTGTTGAATTGGACAAGGATATTATTATGGATAAACATATAAATGTCATATTAGCTTCTGATGATAACTATGCACAGCATGTAGCAGTTGTTGCAGTATCTATTCTGAAAAATACAAAATTTGCAGACAAATTGCATTTTTTTATTTTAAGTGACGATATCAGTGATAAAAAAATAAAACTTATAAAAAAAACAGTAGAAAAGTTTAATGCGAAAATAGAATTTATTAATATAGGACATGACAAGCTCAAAAATATTTATTTAAGCGGACATGTGAGCAGAGCGGCCTACTTCAGATTAATGATTGCTGACTTGGTTCCAGAGGATGTAAAAAAGATTATTTATCTTGATGTAGATTTATTGGTTTGTGATGATATTATTAAGTTATGGAAAGTTGATATCGGTGATTTGCCTTTGGGTGCAATACTTGACTATGGTATAATTACCTCTTCAAGAATGCGAAAACAGAAAGAAACTGTAATAGGCTTAACCGATAGTTATAGATATTTTAATTCAGGAGTTTTGGTTATTAATACTGAAGAATGGCGTTTGAATGATTATGGCAGCAAAATTTTAGCTTTTGCACAAAAGGAAAAATTGCCGCATCATGATCAGGATGCGCTGAATAAAATTTTTATGAACAATTGGTATGAAATACCGTTGAGATGGAATGTTATTCCACCTGTATTCTATTTATTCAGCAAGATATTACTCAATTCTAAATTTCGCAATGCTGCAGTATGTGCAAAAGCAATGCCGGCAATTGTTCACTATGCCGGTAGATATAAGCCTTGGGAATTTCAAAAATATAGCGGTTTTAATGACAAATATTATTTGTATTTATCAAATACAGAATTTTCAGAAGTAAGTATGCCACAGCCGAGTAAAAATATGCAGGGGAAATCTATCTGCAGGCAGATTATAAGACTGAAAATAGCAGATTTATGGTTGAAAATTTTTGTTAAATAACAGGAGTGTTGATGATGAAGCCCAAGTATAATAATATTTTGATTGATGCCGTAATGCATTTAGGAGATTTAATACATGCAACTACTCTTATTCCGTTACTGAAACAGCAATATCCGGATGCCAGGATATCATATTTAGTTAAGCCGGAGTTGGTTGAGTTGTTTAAGAATGTAGACGACGTTGAACATGTGATAGCATATAAATATAGAAGCAAAGGTGATTATTTTTCAGTTTTCAGAATGGCAAAAAAAATAAAAAAATATGATTTTGATCTTTCTATATCTTTAGATCCAAGAATAAGATTGTCTGCAATGATGTGGTTGGCTGGAATACCTACAAGAGTGGGATCAGAAAGTCTTTTTGGTTGGAGAACAGGTAGCGAAAGATTCTTTTTTTCTGATTATTTCAGATTAAAAGAATATGACGTGAAAAAACATTCTGCAGCGGAGAATTTTCAGCATTTAGTCAGACTGTTCACTCGGAATTCTAATGTTATTTTTATAGAGCCAAAATTTAATAGGCCGTTGGAGAAAAATATTGATTACGTAAAAAAAGAACTGGGTGACATTCCGGTTAGTTCGATAAAAATAGCAATATGTGTAAATACAAAAGATCCCATACGTAATTGGCCTGTTGAAAAATTTGCAGAATTGATTGATAAAATTTCTAAGTCATATGATGCTTATTTTATTATTACAGGGATGAAAAATGATAAAAATGTTGCTGATAAGGTGATTAATTTAGTTAAAAATAAAAAAAAGGTAATAAATTTTTGTGGTAAGACGAATTTAGTGGAATTATCAGCCTTTTTTACTATGGTTGACTTTTTAATTAATTTTGACAACGGGATGGGTCATTTTGCAGCAGCTGCTGGATGTCCGACAATAACTTTATTTAGTAATTCATCACCGACACAATTTAAACCAATACATAAGAACACGATAGTTGTTGGTGGAAATTATGAGTGTATCGAAGAATGCAATAAAAATTTACGGGAGACATGCGGGTTTAAATGTCTCTATGATATTTCGGTAGATATGGTAATAGAAAAGGCTGACATAATGATAAAACAGTTGCAGGGGCCAAAATATGAAAGGACTATGGAAAATGAAAAAGTCTGATTGTCCTAAAGTTGTTGTTGGTGTTTGTACATATAACAGGTGTAAAGATTTAAAAAGACTACTGCAGTCTTTAATAAAATTAGATTATCCGAACTTTGAAATTATAGTGGTAGATAATAACTCTACTGACGAAACAGCTGAAATTGTTGCCGGATTTAAACAGATAAAATATGTTTTTGAAGAAAAACAAGGCATTGCTAATGCAAGAAATTGTTTATTAAGAAACTGTGGCGCTGATGCAGAATATTTAGGTATGCTGGATGATGATGAAACAGTCAAGGAAGATTGGATTTTAAGAATGCTGGACTGTTTTCAGCTTGATGAACGTATTGCTGTTGTTGGAGGACCATACATACCTTGCTTTGAAGTTGTTCCTCCTGCATGGATACCGTATGATTTTCATGCTTTCAATACAGATGTTCGTGGTGTTGGTGCATATACTGTAAGAATGGCTATCAGTGGAAATGCTATGCTGCGTATGGATGTTATAAAAGCTGAGAAGATATTTTTTGATCGTTCATTGGGTTATAATGGGAAAGTACTATTGTCTGGAGAAGATAATGAGTTTTTTGGGAAAGTTATGGGGGAGAAATATTTATGTGGATTTACAGAATACGCTCCGGTCACGCACTATATTGACAAAGAACGCGTGACATTCAAATGGTTTGTAAAAAGGTATTTTTATGAGGGTATTACACAATATCACCGATTTGGAGTAGCGGAATATTCAAGAAATATTTTACAGTTGCCACTACGAATGATACGGTTATGTTTAGTGCTAGTCACTTTTAAGAAGAAAAAAATTGCATCTCGCTTTTTTAAGGTGATCATGAATATTGGTACAGTTTTAGCACCTCTAATTTTGGCGGGGAGATAGGAGTGCAGTCTTAGGCATGTTGATTTATAGAAAAGTGTTACAGATATTACGTTTATTGTGTTTGTTTCTTTTGCCGATTGGAATAATGCTGCATGAAATGAATTTTACGAATGGTATTTTATACCTTGCGTTTTTTATTTGTGTATTAAATTTTAAGAAAGATAAAGAACGGTGGCAAAATTTTGAGCGTAAATTTTTGCTTTTGATAATTTGTTTCTGTGTAGGGTTACTGGCTAGTAATTATTATAGTACTGATTTTGCTGTCAGCATGAAATGGGCAAGACGATATTGCTATTGGATATTACCGGGAATTGCAATATACGGGTTATGGATGAGAGATAAGCTTGGTAGGCAGATGTTTGTGGGTGGCTTGGCGGTTGGCGGGATGATATTATGTATGTATGCCGGTTATCAGGATATACTTTTAGGAATCAACAGACCAGAGAGTTTTTCGAGAAGCCCAAACATTTTTTCTGCCATGGTAGCTTTAGTGTTATCTTTTGTTTTAATAAATAATAGAATATTTATAATTAGTGTGGTAAACTGGATAGTATTTTTATTGGGAATAATAATAAGTCAGTCCAGAGGTTCGTTTCTTGCGTTGGCTTGTGTCTCTTTTGTTTACTGCTTCAATGATTTAAAATTTAAGTTGGTCTTTGTACGTCAGAAATTTATGTGTCTGCTGTTATTAATTGGAATTTTGATCGGTGGATTTTATATTATAAATAATAGTGTAAATATTGATTTTGGTATTTGGCAGAGATTAGCTAGTACTAGTAAAATAAGCGGTGATAACGAGAGAATATATTTGTGGAAATCGGCTTTGCTGATGATAGAAGATTTTCCGCTTCATGGTGTTGGATTATGTCAGTTTAACAAAGTTTATATTAATGAAAACTATATAAATGCTCAGGCACGTGAACCAGATTTAGATTCTCCGCATAACATTATCTTACACTATATGACGGAAATGGGACTAGTTGGAACCGTTCCGCTAATGGCTTTATTTGTATATGTTGTTTATTGGTCTGCGAAAAATAGGGGAAATCTAATGGCAAGAGCCATGTTATATGCAATGGCTGCGTTATTTATAAATAATATGGTAGATTATCAGTTTATTGTTAAGCAGTACTATCAATTGTTTTGGTGCCTTTTGGGAGGAACCATCGCAGATGTTTATTTACAAAAGGAGAATTTGAATCGTGGCTGAAGAAGCGCTTATCAGTATAATTGTGCCAGTATACAATGTTGAGAATTACATTGAACAGTGTCTTGATTCACTGATTAATCAAACATATAAAAATTTAGAGATAGTTATAGTTAATGATGGATCTACGGATTCTAGTGGGGAGTTTTGCGAGCAATATGCTGAGGCTGATAAAAGAATAAAATATCACTACCAGAAAAATAATGGTGTTGCTTTGGCAAGAAATGTTGGATTAGATATAGCTGATGGAGAATATGTTTGTTTTGTAGATCCAGATGATTACTGTGAGTTTGGGATGTTGGAAAAATTATATGAGTTAATAGTAAAATATGATGCGGATGTCGCATGTTGCAGATGGAAAAAAATAAAAAAAGAAATATTTTCTGGAGTTGGTGGATATGAATTTGCAAAAAAGGAAAATGTGCTGACTAATTTAGAAATGGTGGAAATGTATACCAAGTCAATGGATTGGCCTGTTTGGAATAAGTTATACAAAAAGGAACTTATCAAAAGCATTAAATTCCCAGAGATTCGGTATGGTGAGGATTTTTTCACTGTTTTTAGGTGGTTGTATAATGCAAGTAAAATCGTATATATTCAAGATAGCTTGTATAATTATAGAATCATGAGAAAAGGCAGTAATACTAGTAATAGAAATAATATCTTGCTTAAGATTAGTTGTGATTTAAATCAGTTACAGCAATTAAAAAAAATGTTGTTTGAAATAAATGACAGTAAACTAATAGAAAATTTCAACGTTCGCTATTTAAGAAGCTTATATGATTTGCGTTGTGATATTGAAAATACGGAAGAGAGTGAAGAAAAAAGAAGTTTGCTTAGTAAAATAGATGTTGAAATAAAGAATCTTGATATATATATAAATTCTTTAGGACGTTCTAAATGTTTTAAATTATTGTTATTGGAAAAATTCAAAACAGGATATAAATTATTGTTGCTTTGGGAAAATGTTTTTAAAGATATGGAGAGGAAAATTAGAAAATTAAAATGATAATATAATATGAAAAGCATAATTAGTATTTATGCGAAATGTAGTTATTGGAGATAATACTTGGATAAGGAAGAGTATCCCCAAAATTTAGCAAACTCTAATGGAGTAAACATGTCTAAAAAAACGTTGTTCGGCGTCGATTATGCTGACAAGGAATGGATTAAGATAATTTTATATTTGTTTGTCGGCGGTACGGCGGCGCTGGTAGAGTGGGCGTTTTTTTACGGCTTTAATCAGGGCCTTGGCATTGGATATATGCTGGCCACAGCGGCCGCGTTCTGTCTGGCGACGCTGTATCATTATTTCCTGGGTAATATTTTGGTTTTTACCAGTGGTGCCAGATATGAAAAGGGTAAAGAACTGTCTTTAGTTTTTGTCGTTAGTATTATGGGGCTTGCTTTTAATTTGATTTTAATGTATATTTTTGTAGGAATGATGTTATTGCCGCCGATGTTTGCCAAAGTATTGGCCAGCTGCATTGTAGTCATTTGGAATTATCTAGCTCGTAAAAAGTGGATTTTTTGACAGCTCGTATCTGCTGGTCATCTCGGGTAGATTGTGCTATATTGATGAAGTAGGGCCAGTTGTATTTGCTGGATTGATGAAATAGGAGATTATGATATGCCGAATCGTGTCGACATTGCAGCTTTTCAAAAAGTAATGATCGTTTATAATCGGAACTCTGGCAAGCAGTTGTTTGCAAGTATGCTGGCAAGGGTGAATGAAGTAAAAAAAAGATTGAAACAGGTCATTGATCCGAAAAGCTTGGAAATTGTTGAAATTAAGTCTTTCGAGCAGGTTGAAGGTCTGGCAGTTCGTATTTGTCAGGAAAAATATGACTGGATAATTGTTGCAGGTGGCGATGGCACTTTGCGTGCAATAATCGATGTTTTTGCCAAACAGGAACAGATGCCGTATGTCAGTGTTTTTCCTGCCGGTACAGTTAATTTGGTAGCAAAAGAACTTTTAATGAGCAATGATCCAGCCAAATGGGTCAAGCGCGTTAGCAAAGGAATTGTTTCACCTGTGCAGCTTGGTAAAGCCAATGGTCATATTTTTTTAACTGTAGCAGGGATCGGGTTCGATTCTCTGGTAGTCGATAACGTATCTGAACTGGAGAAGAAATTGCTGTCAAAGCTGGCTTATGTTTGGCAGGGTACAGAAATGATGCGGAAAGAATTTGTCTATAGTAACTGGCGCTATAAGTTTCAGGTGCGGTTGGATGATGAGGAAGAATGGTATGAGGCTTCGTCTGTAATCGTTGGTAAGAGCCGTTATTACGCAGGCCGTTACAGCTTGTTCAATGGGGCTTCATTATGTGTGCCGCAGCTGCATGTAGCTATTTTTACCGGTGATACCAGGGCTGACTTTATGCGTTATGCGGCAGTCATTGCGATGGAAGCGCTGCAGCTTGATAAAAGTATCATTATCAGGCACGCACAGAAAATAGAAATTCGTTGTAATGTGGAAGATTTCGCTGCTGAGCTTGATGGGGATGCTATTACTTCAGCACCGCTGCAGATAGAGCTGCATCCTGTTCCAATCAACTTTTTAGCATAAGTAAGCGGATGTGAAAATATGTATAGGCGCAGTATTATCTTGGTGATTCTTTTGCTGCTTTTTGCGGCTGAAGCATTTTTTGCGCGTCAATTTTATATTGAAATAGTACCGTTTCCTGAAGACGAATGGTGGATGACGGTCGTTAATAATTGCCTGCGGGACCTGCTTTTAGCTGGTGTAGCGGGCTTATTGTATTTCAGGAGAAATCGCCTTGCTGACCGTACGAAACGTTATTTCCCAGTGATTGTTATCGGTGTGCTGTATTTGCTGATTGCTGGCTTTATGGTCAATCAGTTGAGCCTTGATAAAGGTTTTTTAACGGTATTGGCTATTCTTACAGGTCTAAATAATAATATTGTTTTAGTACTTTTAGCAGCGATGTGTTACCATAAATGGCCTTCTATGCTAATGAAGTTAGTTTATTTTGCAGTGTATTTTATAACTGCGCTGACAATGATTTTTGATGTGTTTTATTTTTGGCAGACTTCGATGCATGTCGAAAGCGTTTTGTTCAAAAATTTAAATATTTATGCTGTTCAGGGTGTTTTATCAGGTATGACAGCGATACAGCTTGCAGGGATCGGTTTTGCTGTTGCTGCTGTGTTATTGTTGTTCCGGGTGACGAAGCCTCAAAAACGTAAACCGAATTTTGCCTGGTCGCTGTTGTGCGCATCCGTATTTTTTCTGGGTTTGAATCTTTCATATTGGTCAATGGTGCAGGTTAATAAATATATTTTGACGGAATATGTTTGTGTTTGGGGCGATGAAACCAGTGAAATGATCCGCAGCGATTATCGTAATTTATTGACAACGCCTGTCAATATTAATTTTGCCAGCAAAATGTTGTTTGATACAGATAAGATCGCCAGACGCAGACATATTGAGCAGCGTCCTCTGACAGCAAAAGACGAACGTGTGCTGAAAGAACTGGGGGTTTTGAGGACGCAGCAGGTGCTGCAGCCGTTGGAAGCGCAATATGATAAAATTGTATTGCTGGTTTTGGAATCAGTACATCGTGATTATATCGGTTTTTATAATAAAAATATTCCGCAGGAAACGACGCCGTTTTTAGACAGCTTGCTGGCTAAATATCCCCGGTTGGATAATTACTATTCTTCAGCGATCCCGACAACGCAGGGGTTGAATGCGACCTTTCGTTCACATCTGATTTTTGATGAAGAGATCAACGGCGCAAAGCAGGGGTCCCTGTTCAGATCTGTACAGGAAGCAGGCTGGCGCGGTATTTTTATGAATGCGTCCAGTCAGTATTATAGTAATGAAGTGCGCGAATATCCGCAGCAGTTTGGCATGCAGGAGTATTATGCCAAAGAATATCTGCAGGATCTGGGATACAGCGGCGCCAGCGGCTGGGGTTATCATAATGACGTGTTGTACAAAGAAACGCTGCGGCTTTTAGAAGCTGGGCGTAAAGATAAAATGCTGCTGGTAACAAAAACTCTGGATATGCATCAGCCGTATCCTTACTATGGTATCAGTTGGGAAGATATGCCGCCGGCAGTACGCGATCACGAGCTGGTAACGATTCGCGGTATGTATTGGGTCGATCAGACGCTGAAAAACTTTTTTGAGGAAGCCGAAGCTAAAGGTTTGATGGATGCCAGGACTCTCTTTATAATTACAGCTGATCATAACCCTCATTCAGGTGGAGAATATACAAAAATCGTAACTAATGAGGATGACAGGAAAAGCATCGCCCCTATCCCGTTGCTTTTCGTATCTAAAAATTTACGGCCTTTGAATAATCTAATGACGAAAGATTATGCTTCTCAGATCGATTTGGCTCCAACCTTACTGTATCTGGCAGGTCTTAAAGCTCCAGAAGATTTTATGGGACGCAACTTACTGGAAAGTGTTGAAACGCCGTTTGCTTTAGGCTATTTTGGTGGAAAAGCATTCTATTATTCCGCTGACCTGTCTTTTGAAGATCAGATGGATAATCCTGCGCCGGCTACAGAATATGAAGATGCGCTGACAAATTATATCATTCATGAATATTCCGAACGTCAGCTTAAAAATCAATAAAAATATTCAATACATAGTGAATGTATTTTGTATACATATACATAAATAGTGGATTTTTACATTGCAGCAATGCTATAATACCTTGTATTAATTTTTGGGGAGGAGTTATTTATGATGGTAATTATTGGTGCAATTATTGTTATCGGCGTCATTTATCTGCTGTTAAAAAGACATGAATCAAGAATGGTGCTGATTGCCGCAGGTATTTTGATGGCTGTTATTGCTGGTAAGCCGATGGCTGCCCTGGATGCATTTGCAAAAAGTATGACAAATGCCGGACTTATTACTTCTGTGTGTTCCTGCATGGGTTTTGCCATGGTTATGAAATATACCGGTTGTGATAAACATCTGGTTGTTGCTATTGGTAAAGTACTGAGAAAAATGGGCTTTATGCTCATACCTGGTGCTACTATTGCGACTTTTATCATTAACATCGCAATTCCGAGCGCTGCAGGCTGCAGCGCTGCCGTAGGAGTTATTTTTATTCCTATTCTGATGTCTGCCGGTATCCATCCGGCGATGGCGGCAGCTGCTGTTAAATCAGGGACTTATGGCAGTATGCTTAATCCTGGTTTGGTGCATAACGGCGTTATTGCCAAATTGTCTAATGTTGAGATCACCGAAGTTATTACTCACCATATGATGGCTGATATCGTCGGTGTTATTATCGCTGCAGCCACATTGACGATCCTTGCTATTTTCTTGAAAGAAAATAAGGGTTATCTGCCGGAAGGCGGTAACGATGCGGTCGCTGAGGATTTAAAGATTAATCCGCTGTATGCTTTGATGCCGCTGCTGCCGGTAATTATTTTGCTGGTGGGCTCCACCGGAATGGCCCCGATCCTGAAGATGGGCGTGCCGCAGGCTATGTTGATCGGCGCCTTGCTGAGCTTGGCTGTGACTCGCAGTAACCCTACTAAACTGACGAAATCGTTCTTTGATGGTATGGGTGATGCTTATGCCAATATTATTGGTATCATTATTTCTGTTGGCGTTTTCGTTTCCGGAATGCAGTCGTTGGGGCTGGTCAAAGCCCTGATCAACTGGATGCTTGAATCTACCGGCATCGTTAAGATCGCTGCAACCTTTGGCCCGTTTATTCTGGCAATGATCTCTGGTTCCGGTGATGCTGCAACTGTAGCTTTTAATGAAGCTGTTACTCCGCATGCGGCACAGTTTGGATTGCAGGCCATTGATATGGGTTCCATGGCTGCCTTGGGCGGTACCTTGGGACGGACAATGTCTCCGATTGCAGGTGCGACCATTATCTGCGCCGGTATTGCCGGTGTCGATCCTATGGAAGTTTGCAAACGTAATGCTTTGGGTATTACTCTGGCCTTGCTGGCAGGCATGGTCATTCTGCTGTTCTGATTTTAGCAAGGAACGCCCGCTTTTGCTGCGGGCGTTTTTCTATTTATTTATTTACAATACTGTATTTTGCAAAAAATCTGCGGCCTGCAGCACTATGCTTAACATTTTTTTGTGATATAATAAACGTCGGAGGGATAATGTGAAAATTGAGAATTTCATGCAGGCATTAAAAGAATATCAAAGCCCTTTGGTTTTCAATCCTTGGCGTGATTATGATCCCAAATGTGATATAAGCAGTGATGCTCCTGTTATCCGTGCGGCTAATTTGACCAGATATTTGCAGCTGCGTCAAAAGGCGCATTATTTATTTATTGCGGAAGGTCTTGGTTATCAGGGCGGCCATTTCTCGGGAATGGCGATGACTTCCGAACGAATTTTACTGGGTTTGCATCCTGATATAAAGCCTGAGACAGTTTTAGGTGAATGGGACTACCGCAGAACCAGTAACCCTGCAAGTGAACTGCTTAAAAATACACAAAAACAAAGCGGTTTTAATGAGCCTACGGCGACAGTAATGTGGAATACTTTGGCAAGACATGAATTGTCAGCTTTTGATACTATTTTATGGAATATTTTTCCTTTTCATCCGCATAAAAAAGATGATCTGCTTACTAATCGAACTCCTACGAATGAGGAGCTGGATGCTGGTATAGAATATGCAAAAATGCTGTTGGCTTTAGTGCCAACTTTAAAAATAGTTGCTATTGGTCAAAAATCAGCAGGGACACTGCAGCGTTATGGAGTTGAATGCGTAGCTTGCGTTCCGCATCCATCCATGGGAGGCGCAAATCGTTTTAAGGCTGCAGTTGCACAGCTGTTTACTAACGGGGAATGATTATGGAACAAGCGCATGAAAATAAAATGACGCGTGACGAAACCTTAAAAGTAGCATTGATGGTAGGTAAAATTTTACTCAAAAGCGGTGCGGAAACGTATCGCGTAGAGGATACTATTAACCGCTTTTGTGTTGCTAATGGTTATGAAGTTGATATTTTTGTAACCCCGACGGTAATAATTTTGGGTAACGAACAGGTTGACAGTTTTAACTGTGTCAGCCGAATTCGTTATCGCAGCACCAATTTAGGCATGATCAGTGAAATGAATGATATGTCTTATAAATTTGAGCGCTGGCCAATGAGCTATCGCGGAACGATGGCCTGGCTGGAAGAAAAGCTGAAAGCGCAGGTGCCTTATGGCAAATGGAAAGTTTGTCTGGCTTCTGCTATAGCGTCGGCTTCTTTTTCGGCGATGCTGGGCGGCAATAGCCATGATTTTATTGCTGCTTTTATAACTGGCGGTATTGCCATGCTGGTTTTGAAACAGATTGCAGGCTACCGTCCCAGTGCGTTTTGGGAGAATGCGCTGGCTGGTGTGGCAATTGGTGTCGTAGCTCTTATTTGTTGTGCTGTAAGCGTGCAATGCACGATGGAAAAAATCATTGTTGGTGCTTTGATGCCGTTTGTACCTGGTGTGGCTTTTACTAATGGGCTGCGTGATTATATGGCAGGAGACCTGCTTTCCGGTAATGCGAGGATAGCAGAGGCTCTGCTCTTTGCTGCCTCTATTGCTATTGGTATCGCCTTTGCGCTGCGTGCCTGGGTATTGTGGGGGTGGGATTTATGGAAATGATCACTTCCTTTATTTTTGCTTTTATTGCGACAATGGCCTTTGCGGTATTGTTTCAGTCACCTAAAAAAATCTTACTGACTGATGGTTTGATCGGTGCGGTTGGCTGGGTGGTTTTTATAAGTCTGCGTGATCAGCTGGGCTACAGCTCGTTTTATGCCAACTTTTTCGGGACGCTTGCTTTGGCGCTTTTAAGTGAGCTTTCAGCAAGGATTTTTAAACAGCCGGCAACTGTTTTTGTCATTCCCGGTATTATTCCGCTGGTTCCAGGGTTAGGTATCTATAAAGGGATGTTTGCCGTTATCAACAATGATTATAACGGCGGTATGTCGATTCTGCTGACGGCAATAACAGATTCGTGTGCTATAGCTGTTGGCGTGATGCTGGTTTCCAGTTTATTTCGTGTTCTGAAGATCCGTAAAGACAGAAGATTTTTAATCAAGTATCATGGTAAGGATGTTTGCTGAGGCGATAGAAAATGACAGATAAAAAGCATGACGAGAAAAATTTTGACAGTTCTAAAATCAATGCACAGGAACTGCAGAAATATAAACAGGATTACAGTGAGAACAGTTTTAAGGAAAAGCTGCGTAAATATGCCAAAATAATTGGTGTGGGGGCAGTTTATAAAGTGCTGCAGCTGTGGTATGTTTTACAGAAGCCTGATGTGCCGCTGAAACAGAAAGCACTTATTACGGGGGCTATCGGCTATTTGATTGCGCCCTTGGATTTTATTCCCGATTTGACGCCTGTTTTAGGTTATAGTGATGATTTTGTGGCGATTACTTATGCATTATTGCAGGTCCAGGGATATGTAGATGCAGAAGTTAAAGAAAAATCCAAGCATTTTATTGAAGATATTTTTGGAACTGCTGCTGTCAGTGAATTAGATTAAACTTGTTGTGGAGGGTTAGATTTGGGTTTACTAGAGTTATTGCTTTTAGCCGTAGGTCTGGCGATGGATGCTTTTGCAGTTTCCATCTGCGGTAGCTTGGCTTTAGCTCCGGCTTCGCGTTTTTGCGGAGCTTTGCGTTTCGGCATCTGGTTTGGTTTTTTTCAGGCACTGATGCCTGTTGTGGGGTTTTTATGTGCAATAAGGTTCAGGTCTTATATTGAAACCTATGACCATTGGATCGCTTTCATTCTGTTGATCTATTTGGGAATCAACATGCTGCGGGAGTCTGATGCTGCTGACAGCTGTGATTTAAAGCAGCATTATAATATCAGGGAAATGCTGACATTGGCTGTAGCTACCAGCATCGACGCGTTAGCGGTTGGTGTGAGTTTTGCTTTTTTAGATGTAGATATCTGGACTGCGGCAGGGCTGATCGGCCTGGTAACTTTTATTTTTTCTATGGTAGGTGGTTTGGCTGGCTTCAGGTTAGGAGAAAGGATCGGCAGCAGAGCTACGTTAGTAGGCGGCTGTGTACTTATCATTATTGGTACGAAGATTCTTTTGGAACATACCGGCTGGCTGTAATTTATAATTTTGAAAGGTAGTGTTGACAATGGCAGAAGCAAACAAAGAAAGAATTTTTGATGAATTTGTGGAATTGGTTTCTGTTCCCTGTCATACTCTTAAAGAAAGGCAGATTTTTGAACTTCTGCAGCAGAAGCTGAAAGATCTGGGTTTTGTGACACAGGAAGATGATGCAGGTAAAGAATTAGGCGGCGAATGCGGCAATTTATGGGGATGGTTGCCGGGGAACAAAGCTGGAGCGAAACGCGTGCTGCTGACAGCGCATATGGATTGTGTGGAGCCGTGCGAAGGCATTAAAGTCGTTAAAAAAGACGGTAAAATCCTGTCAGATAGAACTACTATTTTAGGCAGTGATGATAAATCCGGCGTAGTAGCTATTCTGGAAGCAGTACGGATGCTGCAGGAAACAAAGGCTGAACACGGTGATATCCAGGTTTTATTCACGATTGCTGAAGAAGGCGGCGTTAATGGTTCGCGCTGTCTGGATAAGAGCCTGCTGCATGCCGACGTTGGCTATGCCCTGGACAGTGAAGGCCATCCGGGAGAAATCGTTACGGCTGCTCCGGGACAGGATAGGGTACATTTTAAAGTGCACGGAAAAACTGCCCACGGCGGACTCGCTCCTGAAAAAGGCATCAATGCGATTCTGGTTGCAGCTAAGGCTTTAGCCGGCGTTGAAAAATATGCCAGGATTGATGAAGAAACGACTTGTAATATCGGCGTTATCCATGGCGGGTTAGCTACTAATATTGTTCCTGATCTGGTAGAGATCCAAAGTGACGTCCGCAGCCGTAATCTGGATAAACTGGCTGCTCAGCGTGATTATCTGGTTAATACTGTTACTGCAGGCGTTGTTGCTAATGGCGGCAAGGTGGATGTGGAGATCATTCATAAGTACCAGCCTTTTGACCTGAATCATGATTCTGACGTTGTGACGCTGGCACTGGAGTCCTGCAAAGCAAACGGTTTTGCGCCGGATGTTACAGTGACTGGCGGCGGCAGTGATGCAAACTTTATTAATGCTTACGGTGTGCCCTGTGTTATTTTAGGCACTGGTATGAGTGAAGTACATACGGTAGATGAATTTATACTGGAAGAAGATCTTTACAACAGTGTGCTGATGGTTTACGGCATTCTGCAGGCTGCGGCAAAATAAAAAATAAAAATACCTGTTATCTAAACGTTGATTATGTTTAAATAACAGGTATTTTTTTATCCCAGCTGCACGCTGAGCTCGACACCGAAAACTTTGGCAAACCAGCGGATATGCTGTTTGATTTGATGCATCTCGATACTGGGTATACCTTCGGCATGTAATGTCAGTACAGCATGTTTTTTTTCGATACGTGGCTGAATGCCGCGTATCTGATTGGTTTGTGAATAATCCAGACTTTCCGCCAGTGCCAGCAATAAAGCTAATTTATTGATAGCCTGCCAGTGATTTTCGTTTAACAATTCTTTATAGTTTCGGTCCCGAAAATAATTTTTGGAAATACCGTTATGCCAGCCGGCGATAGCGGAAGTTATCAGTTGTTCACGATGTGAAAGCCCAAAAATCTGAGCGTTTTGGATCATATACGCACTGTGCCGGGCGTGGCTGTAGAAGTTGATTGTGATACCGATATCATGCAGCAGAGCCGCTGTTTTCAGCAGCTTTCGATAATCCTTGTCCAGCTTATGTAAATCTTTCCAGGCGTCAAACATAGTCAGTGCAAGCTCAGTGATATGTTTGCTGTGCGTAGTGTCAGGGGTATAGAGCGTTAAAATATTCTGCGTACTGCGGTCCAGGATATCGGGAGCGATCAGAGGCATATTTTCGGATTTGGAATAGTAATCGAAAAATAATCCTTCACGTAAACCGCAGCCGGAAATGATCATTTGTTTACAACCGGTTGTTTCGAGTAAACAATTAATGATACCGGCACCGGCTAAAATAATATCGGCACGTTCGCTGCTGAGACCGGCTATTTTACGGCGCTGTTCTAAAGTTGTGCTGCGCAGCTGACTGAAAATATCATGGAAAGCCTGTGCAGAAAATTTGTAGTTATGGATTTTGGAAGATGGGTATTTGCTGCGCTTCTGCTGCATTTTACCCAATGTACGCGCCGTACCGCCGACTCCGATGAGCGACAGCCGGTTTTGTTTGAGCCAGGGATGCTGCGAAAGGCGGCTGAGCAGGAAAAAGCTCATATCGCTGTAAACATTGGGAGACATAGTACCGCGGGTATTGAACATATCAGTAGTATTGACTGCGCCGAAGGGCAGGGAAACAGATTCAACGATCTGCCTGTTTTTAAAGAGGATCAATTCAGTACTGCCGCCGCCCAGGTCAAAGATAATGCCATCCTTAACCGGCAGCGTATTGATAACGCCCAGATAACTGATGTAGGCCTCTGTGTTGCCGGTAATGATATGCAGGGTAATACCTGTTTCTGCTTCGACAAGACGCGTCAGTTCAGGTCCGTTTGGAGCCGAGCGGATAGCGGCCGTAGCTACGGCGATAGTTTTATCGGCATTGTAAAGCCGGCACATATAAGCAAAGCTTTTCATCGTTTCCAGTGTTGAAGCGAAAGCTTCTTCTGTTAAACGACCGGTTTTATCAAGCTTCTGACTGAGCCGCAATGCTTCTTTTTGATTATAAACCATGTTGTAAGCGCCATTTTTATAAATATGGCTGATCACAAGACGGGCCGAGTTAGAACCGATATCGATGATTGCGATACGCTGCATATTTTTCACTCCCAGTAATATAGAAAACGTTCCCCGATTAAAATGATATATTTTATATATTACTCACGGATTAAAAAAATCCTGCGTCATTTAACTGATTTTGTAAAATTTTATGTAAAGAATTGTAAAAAGTAACGTTTGTGCAAGGATTTAGAGGTCTTACGTCGAATTTAATATAAAATAGAGGAGGTTTGTTTGTGAAAAAGAAAAGCTATACAACCTTTGCTGCAATTCATCTCGGATCAGAGATGATAAGCATGCAAATAGTTGAATATCGCAATATGAATAAGGTAAAAGTAATCGAACAATGCAACCACAGAGTCAGATTGGGCGAAGAAACTTTTAAAAATAAAATCATCCCTTTCAGCATGGTCAGTGAAATCTGCGAACTGCTGCAGGGCTATAAACGCCTGATGTCCGAATATGGTGTGGAAGAATGCAGTGTGCAGGCAACGACTGCTGTACGTGAAGCGCTGAACCAGGTGTTTTTATTGGATCAGATTTATATTAAAACTGGTTTGAAAGTTAAAGTTGTTGATATGCCTCAGGAAATTTATACCAAGTATACGGCCATCAGGCAGACTTTGCGCAGTGAAGGCATTAACGGCAAAGATTATGGCATGCTGCTGATGGATATTTCTTCGGGCGGCTTGGGCATCACTTTTGTTGATGATGAAAAAATTAAATATCAGCAGAATTTTCATGTGGGCATCATCAGGATTAAAGAAAGTTTTAACCGTAATCAGCGCAATGGCATGCAGTTCAATCTGGCATTGACAGAGTTTTTGGCCAGTACGATGGGACCTGTGCGCGAAGCGCTGAAAGATGCTAATATCCGCTATTTGATCCTTTCCGGTACGGAAACCGAATTGCTTTTACAGATGCTGGGACTGGATACTCAGGCTAAGGTAACGAGGATTAAAGCCGAGGAGTTTATGGAACTTTTTCATAAAGTCCATAAACTAAATCTGCCGCAGATCATAAAAGTATTCAAGATAAAGGAAAGTGTGGCAGAATTGGTACTGCCTACGATCCTTTTATATGAACAGCTGCTGGCTCTAGTGCCGACAAAAGAGATAATTATTACTGCCGACCGTTTTATCGACGGCATTCAACTGCTGCATATAGGACCGAAGACAGATAAAGAGTATGCCGCCGAACGGGAAAAAGAGCAATTGAGCCTGATCCATAATATCGGCGAACATTATAATTATGACGTTAAGCACGCCAAACAGGTTGAACGGCTGGCGCTGGCAATGTTTGATAAATTAAGTAAAAGCCATGGTATGGATGGGCGCTGCCGCACTTTAGTGCAGGCTACGGCGCTGCTGCATGATATCGGCAAATATATTTCCATGCGCAGTCATTCGCTTTATACCTATAAGCTGATTATGTCAACAGACATTTTAGGTTTCAGTGATGATGACAAAAAGATCGTAGCCCTGGCAAGCTATTATCATGCCAATCAGCTTTTTGAAAACAAGGCCGGCAGTCCGGAAATGGAAAAAGAACTGACGCCGTTAGTGGCGAAAATAGCTGCCTTAGTACGTTTAGCTGATGCTATGGACCGCAGCTATCAGCAAAAAATCAAAGTTTGTAAAGTCAGTGTTAAAGATGGTACGATGCTGATAGAAGCCAAAAGCAAGGTCGATTTGACTTTGGAAGAATGGACTTTCGCCGGCAAAGCGATATTTTTTGAAGAAGTTTACGGCTTGAAAGCAATTTTAGAACGGGTGAGTGACTAGATGAAAAGCATAGATTTAAACAAACCTGAATATTTTTTTAACCGTGAATTGAGTTGGCTGAAATTTAACCTGCGCGTGCTGAAGGAAGCCGCGGTCAAAACTACGCCGCTGCTGGAACGCTTGAAGTTTGTTGCGATTACCGCATCTAATCTGGATGAGTTTTTTATGGTGCGTGTAGCCGGACTGTGGGATAAGTGGGAAGATGGAATCAATCAGCGCGATGCTTCCGGACTTACAGTCAAGGAACAATTGGACGAAATCAGTGCTTCTGCGCATGAACAGGTCAAGCTCCAGTATAAATATATGCTGTCGATCCTTAAAGAGCTGGAAAATAATGGGGTCAGGATCTGTCGGGTGAGCAAGATCAGTGAAAAAGGACGCAGCTGGCTGGAGGAATATTACCGTGAGGTTGTTTATCCGGTTCTGACGCCTATGGCTGTCGACGCTTCCAGACCGTTCCCGTTTTTGGCGAATAAGACGCTGAATTTGGCGGTAGAGCTCATCAATCAGGATGAAGAACAAAGCATGGGTTTGGTGCAGGTCCCATCAGTATTGCCGCGGCTCGTCGAGGTAGAGGGTGAAGGCAAGCGGACCTTTGTATTTTTAGAAGATATTATCATTGAAAATTGCCATGATCTTTTTAACGGCTGCCAAATTTTGGATGTAGTGCCATTTCGGCTGACGCGTGACTCCGATCTTGATGTTGATGAAGATGATATAGATAATTTGCTGAAAGAAGTAGAGAAATCGCTGCGTAAACGAAAACGGGGCGCGGCGGTGCGTGTGGAATTAAATAAAACAGCTAATCTGCGTATCAAAAAATTCCTCAGCGACAATCTTGATTTATCAGAACAGGAAATTTTTGAAATTAACGGCCCGCTTGATGCGACCTGTTTCTTTAAATTTGCCGGTCTGCCTGGTATGTGGCCGTGGCTCTATGAGCCTTTTGTCCCGCAGCGTCCTTTAGAATTGCCGGATGACAGCGATTTATTTGGAGCTATCAGGAAAAAAGATATTTTACTGCACCATCCCTATGAAAGCTTTGATCCTGTTGTAAAGCTGGTCAATGATGCTGCCTCAGACCCCAAGGTTCTGGCTATTAAGCAGACTTTATACCGTGTCAGCGGCAATTCACCTATCGTAGCCGCTCTGGCACGTGCTGCTGAGAATGGGAAGCAGGTCACAGTATTAGTAGAGCTTAAGGCACGTTTTGATGAAGAAAATAATATTATCTGGGCCAGACGTCTGGAACAAGCCGGATGCCATGTTATTTACGGACTTGTAGGGCTGAAAACTCATGCTAAGATCATTCTGATCGTACGCAAGGAGGCCGATGGCATTAAGCGTTATGTTCATCTTGGCACTGGTAATTATAACGACAATACAGCCAAGCTGTATACAGATATGGGACTTTTAACAGCTAACGATCAGTTTGGCAGCGACGCCTCGGCGTTTTTTAATCTGCTGTCAGGTTATTCGCAGCCGCCATTATGGAATAAACTGGTAATGGCGCCTTTAGGGCTGCGCGATAAAATTTATGAACTTATTGATAATGAAATAGCACAGGTCGAAGCAGGCAACAAGGGGCACATCATTGTAAAAATGAATTCTTTGATCGATCAGCAGGTCATCCAAAAATTATATGAAGCTTCGATCGGCGGCGTACAGGTAGAATTGATTGTACGCGGTATTTGCGGATTGCGGGCCGGTGTTGAAGGTATCAGTGAAAACATCACTGTTCGCAGTATTGTCGGCAGGCAGCTGGAGCATAGCCGCATCTTCTGGTTTGCTAACGGCGGTGAACAGCAGCTGTATCTTTCCAGTGCCGATTGGATGCCCAGAAATCTTAATGACCGTGTAGAACTGTTTTTCCCGGTCGAGAGCGAAGAACATATCAAGCGTATCAAAGAGATTCTTGACTTGTACCTGCGGGATAATGTCGGTGCGCATATGATGCAGTCTAACGGGACCTACAGACGTGTCACCAATAAAGCAACGCCTGTAAGCGCGCAGAGTTCCTTATATGAGGAAGCACTTTTAACGGCCGCTGCTGATAAAATCCCGATGGAAGTAAGACTGCGGCCCATGTACAGCAAGGACAGTAAAGAGTAATTTAATCGCTTAAGTAATACTGCTTATTGTAGAATTGGCTGCGAGTTGCTATAATGTATGCAGAAGTTTTGAGGAGGAAAAAGAATGAGCAAATTTGCTGTAACCTTAAACCATCATGGCAATTATGGCTATGTTGAATATGATGGCGAAAATAAAAAAGCAGAAGTTGTTTTAGGCGTTGCCGAAGCAAAAGCCAAAGTAGAAAAATTTTTAAATGAAAAGCTGACTTTGGATGTGCAGGAAGGCGATACGGTCCGGCAATTTGTTACTAAAACCTTGGAGCCGCTTGAAAGCTTGGATAACTTTAAAATTTGCCTGACTAGGCTTTGGTTCAATACGGACGTCTTGGTGGAATGGAGTATGCCTCCGGGAATGACAGAAAATTTGTGATTGAACGCTTCCTCTATTTGTGTTATAGTAAAAGGGTTCTGAAAACAATAGAACATTTACGTCTTGGTAGCTCAGTAGGATAGAGCGATCGCCTCCTAAGCGATAGGTCGGGGGTTCGATTCCCTTCCAGGACACCATTAAACACACGCGTTTGCCGATTCGGCAGGCGCGTTTTTTAGTTAGCAAAACTATTATTTAAAAAGTGTTGCTATGCATGTTAACAGTTTCGAATATAATCTTTGGAAACATTACTGTAAATTTTGATAATTTATGATTTTTTCTTATAGTGAATAGCTAGAAAAAATAAATCATAGTATAATAGTTTTGATAAGTTAAATAAAATTATGATGTTAAAACTTTTTATTGCATGATATATAATGTAAAAGAAAATGCAGATAAAAAACTTCTGATGACTGTGTATGTAAGAAAAGGTGGTGGTAGATATGTTTTATTTAGCGCTATGCGATGATTGCAAAAATGATTTGCAGGAAATTATGGACTGCCTAGGGGAACTCAAAAAAGAAAATTATCGTATGGAAATTATGCCTTATCTTACTGGACCGGAGTTGATTCGAGAGTATGAGATAGGGCGTCGTTTCAACCTTTTGGTTTTGGACATGTACATGGAGCCAATAAATGGTATTGAGACAGCTAAACAAATACGGAAAATTGACACTACCGTGCCGATTTTAATTGTTACATCTACGATAGAGTTTGCATTGGAAGGTTATTCAGTAAATGCTTACAGGTATTTACTGAAACCGATCGATAAAAAAGTTTTTTTGAATGAAGTTCGAACAATACTTAATAAACAGGAAAAAGCTGATCAGCATTATTTTAGTATTAGTAATGAACAGGGTATCAGTAAGGTTAAGATGGAAGATATTTTATACTTTGAATCAGATTTGAAAACAATTTATCTGCAAAGCTGGCAGCAACGATATGCTTTTCGAGGCACTATCAGTGAAGTTGCTGAAAAACTTGAAAAATTTAATTTCGTACGGGTACATAAAAGTTATGTAGTTAGCCTTCGTTATGTAAAAAATATTTTTAAGGGAGTAATTACAATGGAGAATGGAGTAAAAATCTATGTAAGCAAATATCGTTCTAAAGAGGTTTACGAATTATTAATGCAATATATAGAGGCTGGCTATGGAAGTTAATCAAGCTTTAACATTAGGGTTTGCATGTTTTACAGAAACAGCCATGCTGCATCATGCATTTACGACCTTTTTAGAACGTAATGATGTCAAAGCCAAATACTATTGGCTGGCTTTGCTTTTATATGCTTTTTGTGTTTTATTTACAGCTGGAAACAGTTTTTCTATTTATTTCGTATCACTGTTCTGTTATTCACTTATAGTATTATTTTCCCTGATCTTTTTTAGAAATCAAATGGAAGTAAAATTGATAGTGTCCTTTATGTTTGTGGCACTTAATTATGCTTTTACTGTTTTGGCAGCAACATTTTTATGGCAGATGCGTGGTAATCCTATTTCTGAATATTCTTTGAATTTAGAACCAGCTTTTTGGTCACAGGCGATTTTATATCTGCTTTTTACTGTCAGTGTATTTGTCATTGATAAGCTTCGTAGCTATGAAAAGGGTAAGAACTTACTTTTTGATGGTATTTATGTGTTTTGTGTTCCTTTATTCATGCTGTTAATTATATTAAAACTATTCTATGTGGCTATGCAGGTGCAGTCACGTGAATATATGCTGGAAAATTTTTTGATCATCAGCGGACTATTGCTCTTATTAGGATTGTCATTATATTTTTTTGCAGATCGAACGAGGTCTATCAGTGAAACAATGGAACAAAAGCAGATTATAGAACAACTGCTTTCAATGCAGGACGTTTATTATAAAGAATTGGAAAGTCAGCAAAAGGAGATACGTAGTATTTCACATGATATGAAAAGCCATCTTCGGTATTTAAATACGATTCTGGCGCAGGGGCAAACGGAAAGAGCGCAGGAATATGTAAAGACTATTTATCAGGATGTGGAATCTGCTCATTCTGTTGCACACTGTGGTAATTCTGTAATTGATGCGATCCTTAGCAATAAGTTACAGGGCGCAGAGGATTTTGGAATAAGATTGGAATTTGATTTGATAATACCGCCGCAATTATCAGTGCGAGATATTGATATTTTAATTTTGCTTGGCAATTTATTAGATAATGCAATGGAAGCATGTAAGCGTTTAGAAATAGAAGATGGAGAGAAGTTTATTTATGTTAATGCGCGTGTTCAAAAAGGATTTCTTTGTATTCAAGTAAATAATTCATATAATGGATTACTTAATTTAGTTGAAAATAGTTATGCAACAGTGAAAACAGAGAAACATTTTTGTGGAATCGGCCTTTCTAATATTAAACGTATCGTCAATAAATATCATGGTAAATTAAATATTACGCATACGGAGACAGTATTTTCAGTGTTGGCGTTGTTAGCACTGGATGAATAAAACCAAAGATGTAAAAAAACACCGGATAACTTTTAAGTTATCCGGTGTTTTTTTCCGATAATAGGCTGATTTTTCCTGATTCTGCCACTTTTATAGAGAAGTAGTATGTTTTTTTAGATAATAGCAGTAACAAGTAACACCGTAAGTAAGCTGGCAGCCAGATAGCTGATCCTTGTAGTTGTTTGGAAGTGCATAACTAGCTTAAAAAGAAAGGAGGTGATAAAGCTTTTATTAAAAGCGGTGTGACTGGTAATAACATTTAGGGAGGGAGACAAATGAGTGAGAATAAAAAGCCTGTAAGAATGGAACAGGAGAGTAGCAAGCTTAGTCAGTTGGATATGCTTTTAGGGCTGGTCTGTGCAATCTTTTTTGTGGATACTATTGCTTCGGTTGCTACAATGGGAGCTGCTGCAGTGACTTGGATCGTTATTGTTGGGGCACTGTTTTTCTTTCCCGGCAGTTTAACTGTTGCGGAGTTAGGTTCCGCCTATCCTGAAAATGGAGGGTTTTATGCATGGATTAAGCGTGCTTTCGGAAATTTATGGGGAGCGCGGATTAGTTGGATTTACTGGTCCTGCAACGCTATTTGGATATCATCGGTTGCAACACTTGTCGTTACAGTTTTTTGTCAAGTTTTTCATTTGAAAATATCCAATACTATAGTGACCTGTTTCAATATTGCGGTTATTTGGTTGATGGTATTTGTTGCCACCAGGCCGATGGATAATTCACAGAAGATCATCAATTTCAGTGCTATCGCAAAATTATGTTTAGGCATAGGGCTGGTTATTGCTGCCATTTTATATTTAATGCGAAATGACTTTGAATTTGCTAATCCAATTACATTGGATCGTTTTGTTCCGACTTTTGGTCAGTCGATCGTTTTTATACCAGCATTGATTTATAATTTTTTAGGGTTTGAGTCTATGTCAGCGGCTGGTTCTGCAATGGAAAATCCTGGCCGTGATGTTCCAAGAGCAGCGTTGAAGAATTGTCTGTTGGTTTCAGGACTTTATATAGTGACTGTACTGGCTATGCTGGCAATAATTCCCATAGGAGATATCAGCATTATTCAAGGGCTCGTAGATTGCTTCAGGATAGGCTTTGGTGACAGCTTTGTGATGAATGCATTAGTTTATGGTATTGGTGCTGTTTTTGTTACTGTGCTATTCTGCCAGGGAATGATGTGGATTCTCACTGTCTGTCGCGTGTCTGCTGAAACGGCCTTGACAGGTGAACTTCCGCGTATTTTTGCTAAAACGCATAAAAATGGGTCTCCAATTGGCAGTTTGGTTATTGCCGGATTTGTTGCTTCAGCGATGACCTTAGTTGCGAGTTCTATGTCTGGTTCGGCAGAAGAAATGTTCTGGTCGATTTTTTCCTGCACAAGCTTTCTGCTATTAATTCCTTATCTGTTAAATTTTGAAGCTTTTTTAAAATTGCGGCGCACTGATAAAACTACGGTTCGGCCATATACCTTTCCTGGACCGTCCTGGTTTGCAGTCTTAATGGTTCGGATTGGTGAGTTTATTATCCTTGCAACGATGTTTTTGTTTATCTGGGTACCTGGAACTCCTTTCAATTTCAAACAGAGTATGTTCGTGCTTGTTGGAATTGTATTGACTTTGGCCGCAGGAGAATTGATTACACGCAGCTGTATGGCAAAATATAGAAAGTCAACTGATCGTAATGATGTTGATAACTGGTCGGCGGATGATATTGAAGCTGAGTAGATTAGAAGATTGCAGCTGTTGACGTCAGACGGTAGTTAGTAAAAATAGAAGTTAAAGAAAGGTGGTAAATTATGAAAGCTGATCTGGTTTTAAAAAACGGGGTTATTTATAAGGCGGACAGTGCAAGAACAATAGCCGAAGCATTGGCGGTGGCAGATGGGAAAATAATATATGTGGGTGATAATAATGGTGTGAATGAGTATATAACGGAAACAACAGAAATCGTGGATTTACAAGGGAAATTGGTTCTGCCATCATTTTTTGAGGGACATACACATTACACAAAAGCGACAGCAACAGTTGTAGGTATTAATTTAGCGGGTATGAATACTGAAGCTGAATATGTAGAGGCTTGCCGTAATTTCATTGCGGCAAGACCTGGAATCAAGCTGTTGCGTGGGCAAGGATATTTGGAAGCATGTTTTCCGGGGGAAGGACCGCACAAAGAAGCTCTTGATAAAGCTTCAACTGAAATTCCTATTGTTGTGCAGGCTGAAACTCTGCATTCTCTATGGGCTAATTCTAAAGCAATAGAATTAGCTGGTATTGACAAAGCTACGCCTGATCCTAAGAACGGACGCATTGAACGGGCTGCAGATGGAACTCCTAGTGGCTGTTTCCGTGAAACAGCACAGGATCTCATTCTGAATGCTTTACCTGATTTTTCGGTTGCTGAATATAAAGAGGGCATTTTAAGTTTTCAGAAGATGGCTCATCAATATGGTTTTACCGGTGCTTATGATCCCTGGTTAATGGCAGGCGGAAATTCCATCAAGGCATTGAAAGAATTAGAGGCTGAAGGCAGGCTGCAAATGCGGTTAAGAGGTGCCTATTGGGCCGATCCTAATCAGGATTCCGGGCAGGTTGTAGCATTGGTAACAGCTAGAGACGAGGATAATAATGGTGATTTGTTCAAAATCAATGCAGTTAAATTATTTATGGATGGAGTACTGGAAAGTGTAACAGCTTATTTACTGCAACCTTATACTGCAAAAGCAGGTAGGGCTCCAGATTGGCGTGGTGACCAGATTTGGAGTACGGACAATATGAACAAGGTCGTGGCGGCAATTGACAAAGCGGGAATGGGTGTACATGTGCATTGTGCCGGAGATGCAGCTGTGAAACAAACTCTGGATGCTATTGCATATGCACGTCAAGAAAATGGCCCTCGTGATGCCAGACATTGTATTACACATATTTTCTTAGTCGATCCGAAGGATGTAGTTCGTTTTAAAGAATTGGATACAGTGGCAATGACAAACTCTTACTGGGCTCAGATTGATGAAACTTATTTCGTTAACGGTAGTTATATTGGTCAGGAAAGAGCTGATCGAACCTTCCCGCTTAATTGTTTCTTTAAAGCTGGGGTCAAGGTCGCAAATGCCAGTGATTATCCTATTACTGCAGTACCTAATCCGTTTGTTGGTATAGAAATTGGCGTTACGAGGATTGCGCCTGATAATTATCATCCATGGATTTTTAACTACGATGATCCTAAATTCCACAAACCTTTGTGGCCGGAAGAGCGTGCCGATTTAAAAGATATGATCGATTCTTTTACTATTAATCAAGCGTATGCAAATTTTATTGATGATATAAGTGGTTCTTTAGAATTAGGAAAATACGCAGATTTGATAATTGTAGATAAGAATATATTGGAAATTGCCTCGGAAGATATTGGTACAGCTAAAGTAGAAGCTACATATTTTATGGGGGAAAAAGTATATGCTGTTTAAGTAAATATAAGGCTGACAGCCTGAATTGTTTTCCTTTATAATCCTCCTGTCAATAAAAAATCCCCGCCTTATAAAGGCGGGGATTTTTGTTTTTAAGCTGTGAGAAGAAGTAATAATTGGTTTATTTACAATATAAAAAGCTGCCGGGGTTTGCTTGAGGCTTAAGTTGCTGCTGCATTAGCGCACAGTTTATTTTTGTGTGGAAAATACTTTAGTAAATTAAGCAAAGTGAAAAAATAACTCAGGTCAGTAGAAGGTAAGAATGATTTGGAGATTATTTATCCGTAGAAAATTATATGTTGGCGGCAAGCCCATGCAGACGGAATTGTTACCATAGGAATAATGGCCTTTTACTCTAACTTTTTTAAAAAAACATATTAAAAAGTAAATGAAAATTTCTTACTTGGATATTTTGTTTGTAACGGGTGTAAGATTTATCCGAAGCAAGAAATCGCATAAAGAAAAATGCTGCAAAGCTGACTTTATGTATGATTTGCCGAAAGCCAAGATTCCCATCCGCTGCTGACGGCAAATAATCGAAAGGAGAGGTTTTATTATGAATCAAGACGACAACAGTAATAAAATAGGTGTCGTTGCTGCAACATTGATGGTTGCCGGTAATATGATGGGTTCCGGCGTATTTATGTTGCCTGCGAATCTGGCGGCAATAGGAGGTGTTGCAGTATTCGGCTGGATAGTGACCTGTATAGGAGCTATCGCGCTGGCACTTACATTTGCAAAGTTATCTTCCATTGATCCTGCTGCCGGCGGTCCTTACGCTTATGCGCGTCAAGCCTTCGGCGATTACATGGGGTATCAGACAAACCTTATTTACTGGCTGGCAAACGTTATCGGTAACGTTGGTCTGGCAGTTGTAGGTATCGGTTATCTGATCAGTTTTTTCCCGGCATTAAAAAATCCATTTGCTTTTGCTCTGGCGCAGATCTGCGTTATCTGGCTGTTTGCTTACGCTAATATGATCGGTCCTAAACTGGTTGGGCGTATTCAATCAGTAACCACTACTCTGGCATTGATTCCTATTATAGGTACCGCAATCTTAGGCTGGTTCTGGTTTGACGGCAAAACCTACATGGATGCATGGAACGTAACAGGTAAAGGCACTGTCAGTGCTATTGGTATGACATTGAACTTTACTTTGTGGGCTTTTATTGGCGTCGAGAGTGCTTCTGTATCTGCCGGCGTTGTTAAAAATCCTAAAAAGAATGTTCCAATTGCAACTATTGGCGGTGTAATTTTAGCCGCTGTCTGCTATGTTTTAAGTTCTTCTGTTATTATGGGCATGATTCCGAACCATGCACTTGCTAATTCATCGGCACCTTTTGCTGATGCCGCAAGACTGGCCTTCGGTGAAATCGCTGGTAACGGCGTAGCTATCTGTGCTGCTTTAGGCTGCCTGGGTTCGCTGGCAGGCTGGACGCTGCTGGTTGGACAAAGTGCTAAAGCTGCTGCTGATGACGGTTTGTTCGGTAATGTTTTTGCCCGTACTAACTCTAAAGGCGTACCTTCCGCAGGTTTAGCTATTGTTGCCGGTATTATGACAATACAGGTTTTGGCAACTATGTCGCCTTCTGCCAGTCAGCAATTTGGTAAGATCGCGTCAATCGCCGTTATCCTGACTTTGCTGCCTTATATTTATTCCAGTATTTCTATCAAGGTTTTGGGTTACGGAAAGTTATCACCGAAAGATTACAATAAATCATGTATCATCGGTCTGATAGCAGCTGTCTACAGTATGGCGGCGCTGGTAACATCCAATGGTAACCAGACACGGTGGTCACTGATCTTCGTTATCGCTACGATCGTATTCTTCTCTGGTGCTGTTACCAGAAAACATGAGCTGGAAGAACTGCACGAAACTCCTGGCGGATTCTCGCCGAGATGGGTTCGTTATACTTCCCTGGCAATTACGATCCTTACCTTGGTTGGTACGTTCTGGTACTCTGTCGGTATCGATAAAAATATGGAACTCAAACATCGTACTAACATAACTACTACTACACAAGCTCCGGATAAGGTAGGTTCTACTACTACTCAATCTGTTAGCATAGATAACTAAAAAATTTAATTAAGGAGTGAAAAAAATGATTATTTCCAAAACAAAAGGCAAAAGAATTTTGTTGGTACATGACCTTTGTGATCATAATACCCTGGATGAAAGTGCTCTCGATAAACTGAGTAATGTTTTAGGAGAACATGAAATTGAAGTGCTCACTGCTACAACAGCATTCGATGCCGAAATGATGATTGTCGCTGATCCGATGATCCAAGCAATACTGCTGGACTGGGATCTGGCAGAAGACAATACACATCAGGCTGCTAAAGATGTTTTAAACAAATTACGCAGTCGTGCCGAGAACGTACCTGTATTTTTGTTTGCAGATCGTGCCGACGTTGCTGATATTCCTCTGGAAGTATTGAAAGAAACCAGTGATTTCATCTGGTTGTATGAAGATACTGCTAACTTTATTGCCGGACGTATCGAAGCAGCGATTGATACTTATTTGAAAAATCTGCTGCCGCCGATGTTTAAGGCTTTGGCTAAATTCTCCCAGGTGCATGAATATTCCTGGCATACTCCGGGTCATACCGGCGGTACTGCTTTTATGAAAGCACCTGCAGGACGTGCTTATTTTGATTTCTTTGGCGAAAATCTGTTCCGCAGCGATTTATCGATCTCTGTCGGCGAGCTTGGTTCTTTGCTTGATCATTCCGGACCGATCGGTGCCAGTGAAAAATATGCCGCTAAAGTATTCGGCGCTCATCGTACCTATCATGTTACCAACGGTTCTTCTACCTCTAACAGAGTAATCTTTATGGCTTGCGTAACTCATAATCAGGTTGCATTGTGTGACCGTAACTGCCATAAATCCATAGAACAGGCGATGACCATGAGCGGCGCTATCCCTAACTATATGATGCCGCTGCGTAACTTCTACGGTATTATCGGCCCTATCCCGCCGCAAGCTTTGCAGGCTGAAGCAATCAAGAAAACTATTTCTGAAAACTCCTTGATTACTAAAGATATAGATTCTACTCCTGTACATGCAATCGTTACCAACTCCACCTATGATGGTTTGTGTTACAATGCCCGTCGTGTTGAAGAATTACTTGGACAAAGCGTTGACCGCATGCATTTTGACGAAGCATGGTATGGCTATGCCCGCTTCAATCCTATTTATAAAGACCGCTTTGCCATGTACGGCAATCCTGCCGACCACAAACCAACTGATATGACGGTTTTTGCAACTCAATCCACCCATAAATTACTGGCTGCTCTTTCTCAGGCTTCCTTCATTCATATCCGTGAAGGTAAAAAGAATGTCGATCACAGCCGTTTTAATGAATCCTTTATGATGCAGGCATCTACCTCCCCGAACTATCCGATTATTGCTTCTAACGATATCACAGCAGCAATGATGGATGGTAAAGGCGGTAAAGCGCTGACTGACGAATCGATCCATGAAGCAGTAGCCTTCCGTCAATTGATGGCAAAACTGAATGCAGACTTTGCCGATCAGGGCGAATGGTTCTTTAACTGCTGGCAGCCTGATTTTGTTAAAGACGCTGAAGGCAAGAAAATTGCTTTTCGTCTGGCCAATCCCGAATACCTGGCTACCGAACCGGAATGCTGGGTCCTGCATCCTAATGAAGCATGGCACGGCTTCGGTGATATCGAAGACGGATACTGCATGTTAGACCCGATCAAAGTATCTATCACCACTCCGGGCATCGGTCCTGACGGGTTGGGTAAAATGGGCGTACCTGCTTCCATTTTGTCCGCTTATCTTACTGCCAATGGCATCATTCCTGAGAAGACAACTGACTTTACTGTTCTGATGCTGTTCTCTATCGGTATTACTAAAGGTAAATGGGGCACTTTGATCGATACCTTGATCAAATTTAAAGAAGACTATGACAACAACACTGCTTTGGAAGAAGTATTGCCTGATGTTGTTAAAGCAGCTCCGCAGCGTTATGCAGGTATGGGCCTGCGCGACTTGTGCGAGGAAATGTTTGCAGCAATGAAAGAGCTCAAAACGACAGAATTTATGTCCGAAGGTTTCGCTGTATTGCCGCATCCTGATATGAGCCCGGCAGCAGCTTATGAACAACTGGTGCTTGATAATGTTGAAAAAGTAGATCTTGACGGTGTTGCTGAGCGTACCTTAGCTACAGGTATTGTTCCTTATCCGCCTGGAATTCCGCTGATCATGCCTGGTGAAAATGCCGGTCCTGCCGACGGCCCTGCACTTGGTTATCTGAAAGCCTTAGAAGGCTTTGACAGACAATTCCCTGCTTTTGAACATGATTCCCATGGCGTAGAAGTAGAAAATGGTAAATATTACGTTACCGTTTTGAAAAAATAACGGTCAGCTACCGTTCATATAGATACCCTTTCCCCTTGATAACAGGCGTCACCAGTTTCGGTGGCGCCTGTTATTTTTATACCTTTTTAAAGGTGGGAATGTAAAATACAAAACCAGGTCTGAGAGTGAAGAAATAAATAAAATAAAGCTTGCGTTTTTACTGTGTATGGCTGACAATAAAAGCAGAGAACTTTTGGTAAAGGTTGTGAATTGTGATGAAGAATATAGATTTGACAGAGGTTTTGGCTGCTGCCAGAGGCGAAGTCCCAGCTGACATAGTGTTAAAAGGCGGTTGTATTTTCAATAGTTTTACAGGTGAATGGGAAATTGGCGATGTAGCTATAGTTGGAGAAACTATTGCCGGTATCGGCAGCTACAGCGGTAAAAAAGAAATTGATGTTACCGGTAAATATGTGACTCCCGGTTTTATGGACTCTCATCTGCATATTGAAAGTACAATGGTTGCTCCGCGTGAGCTGGCAAAAATTTTACTTTTGAATGGAGTAACGACGATTTTTGCCGATCCTCATGAAATTGCTAATGTCCTTGGAACAGCAGGGATTGAATTGATGCTTACAGAAACAGAGGCAATACCTTTAGACGTTTTCTTTATGTTGCCTTCTTGTGTGCCTGCTACTGAAATGGAGACCAGCGGGACCGTGCTTACGGCTGCAAAGCTGGAGCCGCTGGTCAGTCATCCAAGAGTGCTGGGATTGGGTGAGATGATGAATTATCCGGGGACGATCAATGCTGCGGCAGCAGTGCTTGATAAACTTGCGTTGGCTGGCTGCAGCCTGTGCGACGGGCATGCTCCAGGTGTAAGCGGTAAAGCTCTCAATGCTTATCTGGCCGCAGGGATCAGTTCTGACCACGAAGCAACAACGGCGGATGAAGCAATGGAGAAACTGCGCCGAGGTGCTTATCTGATGCTGAGAGAGGCTTCTGGGGCCCATAATTTGTTAGCCTTACTGCCGGCAGTAACGCCGCTTAATTGCCGCCGCTGCTGTCTGGCAACAGATGACAGGCATTTAGATGAGCTTGTGAGTGAAGGCAGCATCAATTATTTGATTGAGATTGGTACAGCGCATGGTTATCCTGTTGAACAGTTATTACAGATGGCGACCTTGAATACAGCAGAAAGGTTTCGACTGTATGACAGAGGTGCATTAGCACCCGGTTATAAGGCGGATATCTGTGTTTTTAATAATCTGGTAAATTTTCAGCCACAGCTGGTCCTAAAAAACGGTGTCGTTATTGTAAATAAACAAAAACTGCTCTGGCAGTCACCGCCGCTGCTGAAAGATCCTGAGAATACCATGCACTTGGAAGATGTGCGTGAACAGCAGCTGCGCTTGCCGGTAATGAATGGCAGAAAGGCCCGTGTTATCCGCATTGTTCCAGAGCAGATTTTGACTGAAACAGAATATGTGCAGCCTAAAGCAGAAGCTGGTTTCGTTGTGAGTGATACTGAGCGTGATATTCTAAAACTGGCAGTTTGGGAAAGACATGGTAGTAATGGGAATACAGGTGTAGGCCTGGTACGGGGCTTTGGTTTGCAGCGCGGTGCTTTGGCTTCGACTGTAGCGCATGATTCGCATAATCTGATTGTGGTCGGGGTTGACGATCAGGATATGCTGACGGCTGCAGTTGCTTTGCAGGAAGCAGGTGGTGGTCTGGCAGTGGTGGCAGATGGAGAAGTAAAAGCTATGCTGCCTCTGCCTCTTGCCGGTCTGATGAGTGATCAGAATACTGAATATGTGCAGCATAAGCTGCAGCAGCTGAACTTTTGGACTGCTGAACTGGGAGTGCCGGAAAATGTGAATGCTTTTAATTGCCTTTCATTTCTGGCGTTACCGGTTATTCCCAGTTTGAGGCTCAGCGATAAAGGCTTGGTCGATGTTGGTAAATTCGCAATTGTTGATCTATGGGAATAAAATATAAAAAAAACGCTCCTTAAAAAAGGAGCGTTTTTTATGTTTCAGGCTTGTACTTCAGTTTTAGGGGCATCTGTTGGTGGAGCTGCTTGCTTTTGGACCAGCGGTGTTTCAAAATAAACGCTGGTACTTGGGAATGCACAGCCAAGATTTTCTTCTTCTAACATTTTCATAATATCGATGTTGATTTGCTGGCGGACATCCATAAAACTGGCGTAAGCGCTGGCCTTAGTATAGCAGATTATTCTGATGTCCAGGCTGCTGCCACCGAAATCCTGAAAATTGACGGTGATGCCGTCGTCATAAACACCATCATGATGCATGAGATATTCGCGCAGGCGGCCGACAAATTTTTCCATTTGCTGATAGGTCGTGTCGTAGGTCAATCCCAACACAAAATCAAGCCGTCTTTTTTCACGTTTACTGAAATTGGTGATGGCCGTGTTGGAGAGCAGGGAGTTGGGGATATAGACAAGTTCCTGTGGAAAAGTACGCAGACAAGTGCTGCGGAAAGTGATTTTTTCTACAGTGCCTTCGATGCCGTTAGCCGAGATCCAGTCGCCGATCACAAAAGGTTTGTCAATGATGATGACCAGGCTGCCGAATACATTGGCCAGAGAGTCTTTGGCGGCTAAGGCAACAGCCAGGGAACCAATACTCAAACTGGCGATAAACCCGGTAATATCATAATTCCATTCCTTGGCGATCATAACAAAACCCAAAATGAGAAGCAGGATGCGTAAGGTGGTGGAAACGACATTGGATAGCGCCAGATCAAATTCAACGCCTGCTTTAAGGAGTACCTTCATAGCGATGCCATGCGTGGTGTCGCTGAGATTGTAAAGGCCCCAGATGAAACAGATAATGAAAAAGCTGCGCAGAAGCTGGTCGATAGAAGGGTGATCCGCTATAAAGGTCAAAGGCGAGCAATTAAGCGCTGCATAAATAGCAAAAATAAACAGGAAAAAATGCACCGGCTTTTCAAAAGCGTTCAGCAGGTCTTCTCCGTATTCAAAGGATGTTTTGCTGTTGAAACGATGCAGTACACGCAGTAATACGGCTCTGTAAAAATAACGTAAAAATGTAAAAAAAACAAACGCCAGAAAGGGTCTGAGCCAGGGCTGCAGAAGAATAAAAAGAGCGTCCAGATCCATTGTAGTTACTCCTCTAAAAGATATTTGTAGATATTGTAACATTTGCGTAAACAAAAAACAATAATTCACATAAGAGTCATACAATTATCTAACTATTTATCATAAATATGTTATAATATATTTTAATCTTCGTTAAGGAGGACTTTGTGTGGAATTTTTAGTAGAGTGGGCATTCGGGGCCTTGATCGTGGTTGTAGGTCCGTTGCTGACGCTGCTCGACCTGCCGGGCAATACAATTATGTTAGCTGCAGGCATAGGTTATGCTTTTTTTGATGAAGCCAGATACTTTGATGGACGTCTTTTATCGGCGTTGGTGCTGGTTTATGCTTTTGGTGAGATCTGGGAATTTATCGTATCGTTTTTTGGAATTCGGCGGCATAAAGTATCGTGGGGTGCGGTATTTCTGATTGCTGTCGGTACTTTTATAGGCGCTGTCATCGGTACAGGCTTTTTCCCGGTGCTGGGCTCTGTTTTGGGCGGCGCTGTTGGTTCGTATATCGTTGCCTTTGGGTACGAGTTTATGCGTACCAGGAATAAGGAAAATGCGTTTGCGCTGGCCTGGAAGGCGGCACAGACACAGTTCGTTGCTATGCTGGGCAAAATAGTCGCATCCTTTGCGATGGCGCTGCTGCTTTTTAAGCAGATTTTTTTGAATAATTGAAACAGTACAATATTAAAGGAGGGTAAAAAATGGCATTTAAATTTTTACACAACAATTTTAATGTGCTTGATTTGGAAAAAAGCCTGAAATTTTATGATGACGCTTTGGGATTAAAAGAGGTCCGCCGTAAAGTAGCAGGTGACGGCAGTTTTATTTTAGTATATTTAGGTGACGGTCAGACTCCGCATCAGTTGGAATTGACCTGGCTGCGTGATCGTAAGGAACCGTATGATTTGGGCGAGAATGAGTTCCATCTTGCATTTGAAGCGGAGGACTATGATGCTGCCCATAAAAAACATCAGGAAATGGGCTGTATAGTGTATGAAAATCCCGCGATGGGTATTTATTTTATTACTGATCCTGATAATTACTGGTTGGAAATTATTCCCAAACATTGATTTTTAAAGAGAGGTGACAGTAATGACCGATCTGAAAAAAATGACTGTGGCTGCCAGTGGTAAACTGCGGCAGGTGGCCTATGATATATTGAGTGAACAGACTAAACTGCTGTCCTGGCAGCAGGGTGGCAAAGTGCCGCAGGAACAATTTGACAGCTGGCTTGCAGAAGCTGAAGGGCTTTATTCTATTGGTAATATTAAAGTTGATGAAGCTTTTCTGGGCAAAGCACCGAAGCTGAAAGTAATTGCTCAGGCGTCGGTTGGGTATGATAATATTGATATCGCTGCCTGCAGCGTGCGCGGAATTGCTGTGGGTAATACGCCGGGCGTACTGGTGGATGCTGTTGCCGATCTTGCGTACGGCCTGATTTTAGATAGTGCCAGAAGTATTGCCCGTGGCTGGAGGCATGTAGAAAGCGGCAAGTGGGGCGAACGGAAAGGTCTTGGCTTCGGCGTTGACCTGGCCGGTAAAACTCTGGGCATCGTCGGTTTGGGTGACATTGGCAGTGCCGTAGTGCCCAGGGCCCAGGCCAGTAAAATGAAGGTTATTTATCATAACAGGCATCGGCGGGCTGACGAAACAGCTCTGGGCATAAGTTATGCTGGATTTGACGATCTGCTGCAAACGGCCGATTTTGTTTTGGTAACAGTCAATTTAACATCGGCAACGGCTGGAATGTTCAATAAAGAAGCTTTTGCTAAAATGAAACAAACGGCGCGTTTTATTAATATTTCCCGCGGCAGGGTCGTCGATACGCAGGCACTTTATGAAGCGCTGCGAAGCGGGCAGATCGCTTATGCTGCTCTTGATGTAGTTGAACCGGAACCATTGCCCGGTGATCATCCGCTGCTGACGCTGCCCAATGTTACGGTAACGCCGCACATTGCCGCATCAACGGTGGAAACGCGCGATGCCATGGCGAAGCTGGCGGCGGCTAATATTTTGGCAGGTTTAGCTGGTAAACCTTTACCGGCGCAGGTAAAAATAAAAGACTGACAAGTAAAACAGACCGGAAGAAAGGAGGGGAAGCGGTGAAAAAAAAATTATGCCTGCAAGATGTGTCAGGTGTGAGCGAAGTAGATTTGGCAGAACGCCTGCGTATCATTACCGGCTGGAAAGCCGGCAGAACTGAAGAACGTGAACTGCGGTTTGAGATTGACGGCCAAGAGGCCGTACTGAGATGCCGCGAAACGGAATTACAGCCGCCGGCGAAAAACAGTGAATTACGGCTTATCGCGAAAGAAGGCATTGTAATTACGGCAGCCAAGCTGCTTCCCCTTCGTGAGCTGACAGTTGTTTATACCAGTAAGGAGCTGACGAAGCTGAGTACGGTTGTCGAAAAACTCTGCTGCCGGATGTCGCTGATTATAGCGGAACCGGATCTGAGGCAGCGTTTGGCGCAGGAGAACGGCACCTATGATTTTAGGAAGCTGCCTGTCTATAAAAACGGCAGTCTGCAGGCGATGGCGGTTTGTCATCTGCCTTGGCAGATTTATGTGGTCAGTAAAGCCTGGCAGCAATTTCTGCAGCAGCCGGAAGAAAAAGTTTTTGTCAGGCAGCTGCGGGTAAAATTGCGTCGGCTGCGTTCGACTTTGAGTTTTTTTAAACCGGTGCTGCAAAAAAACAGTACGGTTGCCTGGCAGAATACCCTGCGGCAGCAGGGTGAAATGCTGTCACGGCTGCGTGAGCTGGATGTGGCTTTGATGACCTGTGAAAAAATAAAGCTGCAGGCTGCTGCTTCAGGCGGTAAGCTGACAGTGCCAACGCAGGTGGAAGAGCTTCTGCAGAAGCTGCGTGTTGAGGAAACTGCAGCATGCCTGCAGAAATCGGATCTCAGTATCATGACAAAAACGCTGGCACAGTTCAGTATTTGGCTGCATGAGAGGCCGCTGGCTCCGAATCTGGCTGATAAAAAGATCAGGAAGTTTATCAGCAGACGTTTGAATGAGTGGAGTGAGAAGCTGGAAACTATTGATAGAAAATATCCGGATTTCCATAATATGTTGGAACTGCACCAGATCAGGATCAAGGTCAAACGTTTTCGTTATGCGCTGCAGACTTTGCCTGAAGTGCCGCGTGACAGTAATCTGCTGCGGCGGTTGAAAAGGCTGCAGGATATGCTGGGCTTTTTACATGATGATTTTATCAACGCTAAGTTAGTGCAGTGTTTTCTCGAGGATGCTGGTAATGTGCAGCTGCGCTATGAGGCAGGGCTGTTTGCCGGATGGGAACGTGCAAAAGCAGAGGCGGCGGTAGAAATGCTGCCCCAGCTGTGGGAAGATTTCTGCGGCGCTCTGAACACCTGGCGTAAAGCAAACTTGTAGACAGGAGCGCTGTATGAAAGAGTGGGAAGAATTTTTAAAAGGTTATGGTTTTGTACCCTGGTCGGCCGGCGGGCTGCAGGGATGGTATCGTCAGACTGCATTTGTCAAGGATTGTCTGGCAGGTGAAATTGCCCGCTATTATGCGGATGATTATATAGTGATCCGTCACGAAGGTGATAGGTCGGTAAGTTGGCTGCGGGGGCATTGGCAGAGCAGAGAAGACGTTATGACTCACAGGTTTCTGCTGTTGGACTGTCAGGAGACCAGATTGACAAAAAAAGCTTTTTGGCTTGGTATACGCGGCTGGTTGGAAATATTGCAGTATAAGGAGGGGGATGCGGAAAAGCGTTTTGATGATTTGATCTATTTAGCGCAGCAAAGGAGCTGCGGCAGAGTCGATCTGCAATAAGTTCGCGAAGGGGATATTTTATGTTACTGACCATTTTTGTAATTACGATTCTTTGTTTTGCTGTCGCTTATAAATTTTACGGAGGCTTCCAAAGCCGTTTTTACGATTTAGATCCAAATCGTAAAACTCCGGCTACTGAATTACAGGACGATATCGATTATTGTCCTGCTCATCCGGCGGTTTTGATGGGGCATCATTTTGCTTCGATTGCCGGTGCCGGCCCTGTTGTAGGTCCCATTGCGGCAGCTGCAGCGCTTGGCTGGCTGCCGACCTTGCTTTGGATTATTATCGGCTGTATTTTTTTTGGTGGTGTACACGATATGGGGGCTTTGGTAGCGTCTATTCGCCATAAAGGCATGTCGATCGGCGAAGTTGTCCGCCAATGGATCGGCGCCCGCGGCCACAAGCTGTTTCTTGCGTTTACCTGGCTCAGTTTAACGCTGGTCATTGCTGTCTTTTTGGAATTGGCGGCACAGACCTTTGCTGCTGACCCGGCGGTTGCTTTCACAGCCACCCTGTATATTTTCCTGGCGATGGTTTTTGGTGTCGCTATTTACCACTATGGTATCTCTTTAAAAATCAGCACGATTATTATGCTGCCGCTTTTATTCGGCTCGCTGATATTTGGTATCGAAAGCTCCTGGGTGCAGTCAACCTTTGCTTTGAGCCTTGACACCTGGCGTATGGCTTTGATCGTATATATCTTTGCCGCTTCTGTATTGCCCGTTTGGCTGCTTCTGCAGCCGCGCGATTATCTGGCCTCGTATATGTTATATTTTTCCGTATTTATCGGCGGTGTGGGCATGATCTTTGGCGGTGCCAGCTATGAAGTGAAATTGCCTGCATTTAAGGGTTTTGTTACTGCGTCCGGCGACTGGCTCTGGCCGCTGCTGTTTATTACAGTAGCCTGCGGCGCTATTTCAGGTTTCCATTCTCTGGTTGCTTCCGGCACTACGTCCAAACAGCTGAAGCGCGAAACTGATGCTGTTCCTGTTGGTTATGGCGCTATGCTGCTGGAAGGTGTTGTTGGCGTTATTGCATTGGGTACGATCATGATGAGCGGCGAAATGCTGCAAGGCGGTCCGACTGTTGTATATGGCAACGGCTTAGGCCAGTTTGCTTCGCTGCTGGGTATCTCTCCGCGCGTTGGTACTGCACTTGGCTTGCTGGCGCTCAACTCTTTTATTCTTACCTCGCTTGATACGGCTACCCGTTTGGCGCGTTATCAGCTGCAGGAATTTACAGGCATGAGCCTGAATAAATATCTTGCAACAGCTATCAGTGTCGGCGTGGCCTTAGCGCTTATTTTTGTTAAGACCGGTAAAGTTGCTGCCTGGCAGATGATCTGGCCTGTTTTCGGCGCTACTAACCAGCTGGTTGCTGCGATTGCGCTTTTGGCAATGGGTGTTTGGGTAATTCGTTCTCTGAAAAAGAGCGCCGGATTTATCATGTACCCGATGGCTTTTATGCTGGTCACTACTATTGTGGCTCTGGTGCAGATGATTGCCGCTAATTTGAATAACTATATAGTATCCGGCATCTCTACTGTTTTGCTGGTACTGACTGTTTTACTGCTCAAAGAAGCATACGCGGCGCTGAAGGCCGCTAAAGCAGAATAGAAAGGACGGTGACTTATGGCAAAAATACCATATAAAATCAATTTATCAGAGGATGAGCTGCCGAAACATTGGCAGAATATCCGCCCTTATATGCAGGAAGCGCCGGATCCGTTTATCAATCCGGTGACTTTTAAACCTTGTACTGCTGACGATCTGCGGCCTGTTTTCTGCGACGAGCTGATCGAGCAGGAGCTGGATAATACCAATAAATTTATTGAAATTCCGGAAGAAATCCGTGATTTTTATAAAATGTATCGTCCATCACCATTGACCAGGGCCTATAATTTGGAAAAAGCGCTGGGTACGCCGGCAGAAATTTACTACAAATTTGAAGGCACTAATACTTCCGGCTCGCATAAACTCAATTCTGCTGTTGCTCAGGTTTATTATGCCAAGCAGCAAGGGCTGACTCACCTGACTACGGAAACAGGTGCCGGACAATGGGGGACTGCTCTTTCGATGGCCTGCGGTTATTTTGGCATTGATCTTTCCGTATATATGGTTAAGGTTTCTGCTGAGCAAAAACCTTATCGTAAGGCTGTTATGGAAACTTATGGTGCCAGCGTCATTCCCTCGCCTTCAGATACTACTGAAGTAGGACGCAGGATTTTGGCAGAAAATCCCGGCACAGGCGGGTCCTTGGGCTGCGCTATCTCAGAAGCAATGGAAGTATCCATGAAAACAGATAACTGCCGCTATGTATTAGGCAGTGTACTTAATCATGTAGTGCTGCACCAAAGTATCATCGGCCTGGAAACTAAGCTCGGACTTGATAAATACGGTATCCGGCCGGATATAGTTATCGGCTGTGCCGGCGGCGGTTCAAACCTTGGCGGGTTGATTACGCCGTTTATGGCAGATAAGCTTGAAGGCAAAAACAACATTCATTTTATTGCCGTTGAACCGGCTTCCTGCCCTTCATTGACCCGCGGCAGATATGCATTTGATTTTGGTGATACAGGACAAACTACACCGCTGATGCGTATGTATACTTTAGGCAGTGGTTTTATGCCGTCTCCTAACCATTCCGGCGGACTCCGTTATCATGGTATGTCGCCGATCGTCTCTAAACTTTATCATGATGGGATGATGGAAGCGCGCAGCGTGGAACAGACAAAAGTGTTTGAAGCCGCTACGATGTTCTGCCGCTGTGAAGGTACATTGCCTGCTCCTGAAAGTTCACATGCTATTCGTGTAGCGATGGATGAAGCAATTAAATGCCGTGAGACCGGCGAGAAAAAAGTTATTGTTTTTGGTTTGACAGGTACTGGCTATTTTGATTTAGCCGCTTATCAGGCTTATAATCAGGGAACCATGGTAGATTATGTTCCTACTGATGAAGATCTGGAAAAAGGCTTCGCTACGCTGCCGCAAGTAGAATATTAAAATTGAACTCCTGCCGCTTATTGCGGCAGGAGTTTTTTAGTGAAAAAAGTAAAGCCCCTGCTTATTTAAGCAGAGGCTTCAGTTATTTATTAATCTTCACAGCAGTCTTCCAGAAGTTTTTTGGCATCGATATATTGAGCAATACCTGCCGCTACTTTTTTAGATTCCTTCATTGCCAAAACTACGGTTGCAGGGCCGTGTACTACATCACCGCTGCTGAAAACTCCGGCTCTGGTCGTCATACCGTAAGGGCGTTCACGGGTGATAACAAAACCACGGTCGTCGACCTGGATACCTTTGGTAGTAGAAACGATACGGGCTGCAGGGCGCTGGCCGATAGCCAGGATAACGCAATCACAGGGAATGACTTCCTGACCGCCTTCGGTTACGAACTGACCGTCATCAGTTTTGGTGATGTTTTGTACTAAAAGTCCAGCCAGATCTGTTTCGTCGGATTCTGCCGGTTTGCGGCGGATATTATTTAAAGCACGCATCTGCTTCTTGTTCAGATAAGCGATAGGCTGCTTCAGAAAGTTGAATTGCACGCCTTCTTTAACTGCCGCTTCGTATTCAGACGGGAAGCTGGAAATTTCGGCTTCGGTTTTATGATAGACGATGGTCACGTTTTCCGCGCCGCGGCGTATTGCCGTGCGGGCGGCATCCATAGCCACGTTGCCGGCACCGATAACTACTACGTTATCACCGTCGTGCAGCAGTGTTTCGCTTTCGTCTAATTTGCCGGAATCAGAAAGTACTACCATACGCAGAAAATATGTAGCAGTCAGAATACCGGACAGTTCTTTGCCCGGGATGTCTAAAGTACGTGGCAGAGAAGTACCTGTACCCATAAAAACAGCATCATAGCCCTGTTCGAATAAATCATCAACTGTAAAGTCTGGTCCGACCAGCATATTGGTCTTGATTTCTACGCCTAAATGCAGCAGTTCAGTGATCTCGCGGCGGACGACTTCTTTTTGCAGCCGAAATTCCGGGATGCCGAACAGCAGGATACCACCGGGTTCTGATTGTCCTTCGAGAATAGTAACGGCGAAATTCATTTTAGCCAGATCGCCTGCCACCGTCAGGCCTGCAGGTCCGCTGCCGATAACGGCAACTTTACCGCGTTTGCCAGTGGAAGGAGGCAGTGGCTTGAGATTGTTTTCGTGAGCGAAATCAGCGATAAACATTTCCAAACTGCCGATTTCGATTCCGTGTTTATTTTTAGTTAAAACGCAGTGAGCTTCGCATTGACGTTCATGCGGGCATACACGTCCGCAGATAGCGGGCAGATTACTGCGCTCGGCAATGGTTTCGTAAGCCAGGCCGATATTGCCTTCGCTGAGTGCGCGGATAAACTGCGGGATATTGTTAGCTATCGGGCAGCCGGTGCGGCAGGTAGGACGTGCACAATTCAAACAGCGGCGTGCTTCATTGATAGCTTCCGACATGGTCATTGTTCTGCTCATTCGTTGTTACCTCGCTTTTCATTTTGCTCGCGATGTTTATTGATGATTTCTTCCAGTTCTTCCAGTCTGCTGTCCATACGTACCATATAATCCGCCAGGCGGTCTTCGTAATCGGCAACTGGATCGGGCAGCTGGTTGTGGTTCAGATCGATCATGCTGTCAGGGCTGCTCATATCGCTGGCGGCAATGCGGATTCCGTCTTTGGTAACGATACGTCCGGGAACGCCTACTACTACCGAATTCGGCGGTACTTCCTTTAACACTACCGAGCCGGCGCCGATCTTAGAATTAGAACCGACTGTAAAGGAGCCCAGTACTTTAGCACCACTGGAAACGACTACGTTGTCGCCTATCGTAGGGTGACGTTTACCTTTTTCCTTGCCAGTACCGCCGAGGGTTACGCCCTGATAGAGCGTGACATTAGAACCAAGCTCTGCAGTTTCGCCAATAACAAGCCCCATACCGTGATCGATAAAAAGTCCGGGACCAAGAGTTGCTCCTGGATGGATATCGATACCGGTCATAAATCTGGAAAATGTATTGAGCAGTCGGGGGATCAGGACCCAGCCTTTTAAATATAATTTATGTGCTAAACGGTGGAGCCAGATAGCATGCAGACCGGGATAACAAAGTGCTGCCTCCAGCCTGGTTTTGGCTGCAGGATCGCGGTGCATAACTGCATCGATGTCGGTTTTGATTTGGTCGAACATGACAGACTCCTTTCGTAAACAGTTTTAAAGTGACTTCTTAACTTATATATTTTAGCACAGGGTATTTTCCAATGCAAATTATTACAACGGCAGACTTTATAGCAGAAAGTTAAAAATATGAATAAAGTATACAAAATATGATGGAATTGTAAAAAATTGTAAGTTGTGGTAAAGTTTAAAGAAATAAAAGTTCATAATCAAACAGAAATGCTGGGAATTAAGCCTGTACCACTGATAGTATTTATGCTATAATTAAAAACGATTTATAAGAATAAAGTGTATACTATTTCGAAGCGAGGTGTTTATTACGGATAAAGATGTGATGAAAGCAAAAGTATGTGCCGCTATTGATGCCTGGGCCGATAAAGTCGAAGCTTTAGCGCAGGATATCGAAAGTGAACCGGAACTTGGTTTTAAAGAAACTAAAACAGCAGCTAAAGTCACTGCTTTTTTACAGCAATTAGGTTTGACGCCTCAGACTGGCATGGCCCTGACGGGTGTCAAAGCCCGCGTTGTCAGCGGACGCCCCGGACCTACTGTGGCAGTGTTGGGAGAATTGGACGCGATAGGTTGTCCGGACAGCTGTAAAGCCGATCCTCTGACTGGTGCGGCGCATGCCTGCGGCCATAATTTACAGATTGCGACAATGGCTGCTGTGGCTTGCGGGATTACGCAGTCGGGTGTTTTGAGTGAATTATCAGGTGATGCCGTATTTTTTGGTGTTCCTGCTGAAGAATATGTAGAACTTGCTTACCGCAATAAATTGATCAAAGAAGGCAAACTGCATTTTCTTACGGGTAAGGGTCAGTTGATCTATGAAGGTGCTTTTGACGATATTGATATGGCGATGCAGATGCATGCTGATAAAAATATGCCGGCGGCGACTGTATCTATTGGTGAAAGCAGCAACGGCTTTATTGGCAAAACTATCCAGTATCTAGGCAAAACAGCTCATGCAGCCGATGCGCCTGATCAAGGTATTAACGCTCTCAATGCGGCGATGCTGGGACTGATGGGGATCAACGCTTTACGTGAGACTTTTCGTGAAGCAGACGTGGTTCGTGTTCATCCGATCATTACTAAGGGCGGCGACTTAGTCAACTCTGTTCCCGCCGATGTCAGGATCGAGACCTATGTGCGCGCTAAAACCATGGAAGCGATCGAAGCTACTCATACAAAGGTGGACGCGGCATTGAAAGCCGGCGGAGATGCCGTAGGAGCACAGACAGTCATTGCCACGATGCCGGGGCAGCTGCCTCTGGCCTGCAATAACAAGCTGAACGAGCTGTTCGTAGCCAATGCTAAAATTGCTGAACCCAATGTAGCAGTTAAAGACGCCGGACACTTCAGTGCTTCAACTGATATGGGTGACGTATCACATTTACTGCCGGTTATTCATCCCTTTATTGGCGGTGTCGACGGCTTTTTGCATACGGCAGATTTTCATGTAGTTGATTTTAGGCATGCTGTCTTATTGCCTGCTAAAGCTTTTGCGATGATGATCATCGACTTGTTGGCCGACGATGCCGAATTGGCGCGTCAAATCAAAGCGGAGCACCACCCGCTGCTGACAAAAGAAGAATACATCGCCAAGCTTGATAAATATTTTCAGTAATTATAAGCTGTAACAGGAAAATGATGGAAAAGGGAAGGTGGATTTTGTGAAAAACATTAAAGTTCATGCCATCGTTTTAGCATTGATCATCATTGCGGAAATGATTGGCAACGTTTCTTTCAAGATCGGCGTAGGTACTATCGTACTGCTGCCGATGCTGTATGCCCTGATAATGGGTATTTTTATGGCGCCTAAATTTTTAAAGGTAGTCAATCAAAAAGATATGCTGGATGCCAGCTCTCTGATCGGCATTACGCTGATGCTGCTGATGGCACGTTACGGTACTTTAGTCGGACCGACGCTGCCTAAAATTCTGGCGGCTTCTCCGGCTTTGATCCTGCAGGAGTTTGGCAATCTGGGCACTGTTTTCATCGGTGTGCCTGTGGCTATTTATCTGGGTCTCAAACGCGAAACTATCGGTGCGGCACATTCTATTGCCCGCGAACCTAACGTAGCCTTGATCGGCGAGCGTTATGGTCTTGACTCTGCTGAAGGGCGCGGCGTTATGGGCGTATATATTGCCGGTACCGTTTTTGGTACTATTTTCTTTGGTGTTATGGCCAGCTTTGCAGCTGCCTACCTGCCCTTCCATCCTTACGCGCTGGCAATGGCGGCCGGTGTCGGCTCTGCCAGTATGATGACAGCCGCCGTAGGCTCTTTAAGCGTTATGTATCCGCAGATGGCCGATCAGATCGCGGCCTTCGGTGCCGCCAGCAATATGCTTTCCGGTCTGGACGGCCTGTATATGTGCATCTGGATGGCTTTGCCGATGACAGAGTGGCTGTATAAGAAAATCTACCGCTTAAAATACGGTGTTGAACCGACAGGAAAGGATGCTGCAAAATGAAAATCAAAGATACACTGATCGTATTATTTATTGTCGGCGCCATGTCTCTTGTCGCCAACGCTATTGGTACCAAATATACTATCGTGGAAGCGATTCCCGGTCTGCTCTTTTTGATCTTTTTGGCAATTGCCGGCGTTATTCTGGCAAAATATCTGCCGGGACGCATCCCTGCTGTTGCTTATATCGTAACTTTGGGCTGTATCCTGACTTATCCGGCTATGCCCGGCAGTGACGTGATCAATGAGGCTGTTAAAAAAGTAGGCTTTTTGCAGCTTTGCACTCCGATTTTAGCTTATGCCGGTATCTCTATCGGCAAAGACCTTGACGCTTTTGCTAAAAGCGGCTGGCGCATCGTTGTTGTTGCCTGTGTAGTTTTTACAGGTACTTATATCGGCAGCGCGATTATTGCGCAGACTATCTTGAAAGCGCTGGGACAGATTTAATCAGCAGTATTTTCAGGCACCGGCCAAAGGCCGGTGCTTTTTCTTTGGCTGCGTTACTAAATTTACATCGCTAAAAGCGAATGAGTTGAATTTATCGGCAAGATAAAGTACAATAGAAGTTAGAATTTTACCATATGGGAGGTATGATTATGGCTGAAGTTTTAGCAAAAACTACATTTTCCAGTGTTATTCACAACAACGAAGTTTGTGATGAAATAGTTAAATGGGGCAACGCTAACGGTTACCCTGTTACTAAAGCAAAATTACAAAATAAATTAGATGCGTATGTAGGATTCTCGCCTGAGTATATGATTTTGGCAAAACGGCTGCCGCCTATTCCCGGCGGCTGGGATGTGACTGTTGAAAGCTATGAACCCGAAGAACGTATCATTCCGCTTAATGTTAAACCGGAAACAGGAGAGATCAACCGCTTTATCGTCAAAATGATGGAAGAATATGTTAAAGAAGGTCTGAAAATGGAGCTTGCTGAAAATATTTATGAATCTTATGGTACGCACCTGCGTGATTTAAAGGTCGTAGGCCATCCGATTCTCATCAATAACTTTGAAGATTTTATCGAAAATATGCGTTGATTGCCAGAACCTGCGTTTTACGCAGGTTCTTTTATAATTACAGTCAATATTATACAAGATGACACGGCAGATTTTTGGTAGGATAAGAAAAAAGGAGCCTGCTGTGAAAAATGAAAAACGCTTTGTAAAATATGATAAAGAACTGCAGCTGGAAGCCTATTGGTTTCAGGGGATCCTGCAAAAATTCCCGCAGCATTTTCACGAATATTATGTGATCGGTTTTGTTGAAAAGAGCGGCCTGCGCCATATGTGCTACGATAATGTGGATTATTATATAACTGCCGGCGACGTGCTGCTGTTCAATCCCTGTGTGCCGCATAACTGCGAGCCGATGGATAATGATCTGCTTGATCTGCGCTGCCTGAATATCAAGCCGGAAATCATGAGCAAGTCCATGCAGGAATTGACAGGCAGTGGAGAAGTGCCGTTGTTTGCCAGCCCTGTTTTGCGCGGTGACGAATTGTCTGGATCGCTGCTGCGTGAGCTGCATCAAATGATTATGCAGGAACAGGAAGACCTGGCGAAGGAAGAAACTTTTTACTTTTTGCTGGAACAGCTCGTTGCTGCCGGTATCAGTAAAACGCCTGTCGAAACGAAAGCCGCGCCTGTACGTAGAGTAACAGAATATCTGCTGGGACATTATACAGAGAAAGTGACGCTGGAAGAACTGGCAGCTGTGGCTTGTATGAACAAATATTCCCTGCTGCGGCTGTTTACGAAAACAGAAGGTATCACGCCTTATCGTTATCTGGAAACAATAAGAATCGGCAAAGCCAAGGAGCTGCTTGCTCAGGGCCTGGAGCCGGCCGAGGTTGCATTGATGACCGGTTTTACCGACCAAAGCCATTTCAGTAAATTTTTTAAAGAGGTCATTGGCTTGACGCCGGGACAATACCGTAATATTTTTAGAGTAAAACAATAGGAGAAGCTATGCAGAATAAAATTTTGATGGGGCATCTTTTTGCTCTTGTAACGATCTTGCTCTGGGGGACGACATTCATTTCAACTAAAGTATTGCTGCGCAGCTTTACTCCGATAGAGATTTTGTTTTTCCGTTTTATTATGGGGCTGATAGTTTTGTTTTTGATCTATCCGCATCGGTTGAGAGTGACTGATAAAAAACAGGAATGGATCTTCGCCGGTGCCGGATTAAGCGGTATTACTTTGTATTATCTGTTTGAAAATATTGCGCTTGTGTATGCTCCTGCGTCTAACGTGGGGGTTATTACGGCAACCGCGCCATTTTTTACAGCGCTGCTGGCCTGCCGTTTTTTGGCAGGCGAAGCTCTGCAGAAAAAGTTTATACTCGGTTTCGTACTGGCTATTGCCGGTATCGCCATGATCAGCTTCAACAGCGCTACGCAGCTGCAGATCAATCCGTTAGGCGATTTTCTGGCCTTAGCGGCGGCTGCTACCTGGGCGGTTTATGCCGTACTGTCCAAAAAAATCAGCTCGTTTGGTTATAATGCTATCCAAAGTACGCGGCATACTTTTATGTACGGTCTGGTATTTATGCTGCCTGCCTTGTTATTTATGGATTTTCGCTGGGGCTTTGAACGGCTGGCAGACCCTGTTAATCTGCTCAATTTACTGTTTTTAGGTGTCGGAGCCTCAGCGATGTGTTTTGTTACCTGGAATATGGCAGTCAAACTGCTTGGGGCAATTAAAACCAGTGCCTATATTTATCTGGCGCCGGTAGTTACCGTTATTACTTCAGTTATCGTTCTGGATGAGAAGATCACGACGGTTATCGCCTGTGGTATGCTGCTGACGATGACGGGACTGCTGCTGTCAGGTGACGTAGTAGCTTTGGTCAAAGCAAATCTGCGCAGTAAGGCAAAGCAGAATATTTTATAAAAAGAAAATTCAAAATAACGTCTGCGAAAATGCAGGCGTTATTTTTTTATAAAATATTTAGGTCGGAGAGAAATAAAAAAGCTCCCGCAGATTTGCGGGAGCTTTGGTTAAGTTTTTACAGATCTTGAATATGGGCTTCGGCGACGTCAAAGTCTTTGACGATAGCGGCATCAGGTTTTTTGTCCAGCAGGCTGACGATATAAATCGCCAAAGCTGAAATGATGAAACCGGGAACGATTTCGTAAATACCGGTCGAAGCAAAAAATTCTTTCCAGATAAGCACGGTGCTGCCGCCGAAGAAAACGCCTGCAATAGCGCCTTTGATAGTAGTACGGCGCCAGAAAAGGCTGAACAGTACAAGCGGGCCGAAGGAAGCGCCGAAGCCTGCCCAGGCATAAGCCACCAGTTCCAGGATATAGTTGTTGGGATTGGAAGCCAGAGCCAGCGAGCAGCAGGCTACTAAGATTACAGATAAACGGCTGACAAAAACCAGTTCTTTTTCACCGGCATTTTTACGCAGCAGCGCTTGGTAAAAGTCTGTAGAGATGGCTGAAGCCGTTACCAGCAGCTGACTGGAAGAAGTACTCATGATCGCGCCCAAAATAGCGGAGATGATGATACCTGCCAGGAAGGAAACGAAGAACTCGTTGTTAAGTACCATAAAAACAGTTTCGGCATTGACGCCGGTCAGCGCATCGCCTAATAACACGCGGCCTACAAGGCCGACCGTGACTGCGAAGAACAGCGAAAAGATTACCCAGACCATAGCGATACGGGTTGCCTGAGGGATCTCCTTGGCAGAGCTGATACCCATAAAGCGTACCAGGATATGCGGCTGACCGAAGTAGCCCAGCCCCCAGGCCAGCAGAGAAATAATTGCCGTAGCGCTTAGTGTGACGCCGGTAGCATCGGTAAAAAAGCTGAAATAGTTGGCGTTCATATTATAAAGTTTTTCAAAAGCTGTTACCGGTCCGCCGGCTTTAAAAATACCGGTTACAGGAACGATGATGATCGCAAAGAACATCAGGCAGCCCTGGAAGAAGTCGGTGCGGCAGACGGCTACATAACCGCCGGTAAAGGTGTAAAAAACTACAATGCCTGCCGTGATGAGCAGTGATTCAAAATAAGGCAGTCCAAAAACAGTATTGAATAAGCGCCCGCCGGCAACGAAGCCGGAAGCGGTATAAATTAGAAAGAAAATAAAAATAAAAATTGCCGAAACGACCCGCAGGATTTTTGTTTTATCGCGGAAACGGTTTTCAAAAAAATCCGGTAAAGTGATCGAATCATTGGCTATTTTGGTATAAACACGCAGCCGCTTAGCTACAAACAGCCAGTTCAGCCAGGTTCCGATTGCTAAGCCGATAGCGATCCAGAACGCGCTGACACCTGCCACATAAGCATAGCCGGGCAGTCCCATCAGCATCCAGCCGCTCATATCCGAGGCTTCAGCACTCATTGCCGATACCCATGGCCCTACCTTACGTCCGCCTAAAACATAGCCGGCCAGATCCTGTTCTTTTTTCATATGGAAAATCCCTATGCCGAACAGTGCTAAAAAATATAATCCAAATGCAAAAATGATGCCCCAATCCTGCTGCATCGTGACCCCTCCTCTTTAATTCAACAAAAACAGTATAAATATTATACACTTTTTTTAGCTGCAGGTGCAAGAGTCAGCCTTTCCTTGACTGAATACGGCCACTGATATATAATATTTGAAGAAGTTTTGTAGACCGTTCCTTTTATTTATTGAAAGGAAGGTGCAGGCATTGAGGGGCTTGCTCCGTTTCGAACATAGGTTAACGCGGCGAAAGGGAGTAAGCTCTAGTCGTTTTTTATGGAGTGAAAAGTTTTATGCAGCCTGTGAAAATACATATTTACAGTCAGTCACACAGCAGCGAAGGTATGGAGAATATCGAGACCACAGCTGACGGCAGACTGACAGAAAAAAATAATAAATTTTATGTTTTTTATGAGGAATCTGAAGCAGCAGGTCTGGCAGGCACTAAAACTACTATCAAGTGGGATTATGAAAGAGTCATTATTCTGCGCAGCGGCGCGGTAGACTGCAGGCAGGAATTTGCCGTAGGTCTGGTCAGTGAAAGTATGTACCGGACTCCGTATCTGACTTTGGCGATGCGGTTGACGACCGAGTATGTATATGTTTACTGCCGTGATAAAGTCTGGCATATCGATTTGGAATATGCTTTAGAGCTGGAAGGACAGACACGCAGCAGATTTAAGCTGAAGATGGAAATCGAGGAGGATGTCAAGCGTGAATATGAAGGAAGCACTGGCTGCTGCCATTAAAGCTGCCGCGGTTAAAGCGATTGCCGCCGGTACGATCAAAGAGGGAGACTTGCCGGAGGTATTGTTAGAGGTGCCGCCGCAGAAGGAATTTGGCGATTTTGCCACCAATTTTGCTATGCAGTCAGCCCGCGGCTTAAAATGCAATCCGCGTTTAGTGGCTCAGGCTGTGATCGACAATCTGGACTGCCCTTATGTCGCCAAGGCTGAGATCGCGGGACCGGGGTTTATTAATTTTTATCTGAAACAAAATTGGACAGCTGAACTTTTGGCAAGTATCGTAGCAGCAGGTGCTGATTATGGTAATCTGCCTGCCAGAGGCGGCGAAAAGATCCAATTGGAATATGTGAGCGCCAATCCTACCGGACCGCTGCATGTCGGCCATGGCCGTGGTGCTGCGGTAGGCAGTTCGCTTGCCAATCTGCTGAAAGCGGCCGGCTATGATGTTACCAGGGAATACTATATCAATGATGCCGGCAATCAGATCAATAACCTGGCTGCTTCGGTCAATGCCCGTTATCTGGAAGAGCTTGGTGTGGATGTGGAGTTTCCGGAAAACGGTTATCATGGTTACGACATCGTGGAAACTGCCAAACGCATCGTCAAGATCTACGGCGATAAATTCCTGCATATGGATGAACAGGAACGTTTGCACGAATTCCGTACGATTGCCCTAAAAGAAAAACTCGCTGCTCTGAAGGAAGATTTGGAAGCCTTTAACGTCACATTTGATGTCTGGTTCAGCGAGCAGACACTGCATGACGCAGATAAGATCAAAGAAGCCTGCGAGCTTTTGACGGAACGCGGCTATATGTATGAAAAAGACGGAGCATTGTGGCTGAAAGCTACTGCTTACGGAGATGATAAGGACCGCGTCGTGATCCGTGATAACGGTGTGCCTACTTATCTGGCTGCTGATATTGCTTATCACTGGAATAAATTCAGCCGCGGCTTTGACCGTGTCATCAACCTGTGGGGCGCTGATCATCATGGCTATATTGCCAGAATGAAAGCTGCCGTAGGCGCTTTGGGTTATGATCCTGAGCAGCTGGAGGTTTTGATCCTGCAGATGGTCAGTCTGTACCGTAACGGTGAGCTGGTTAAGATGTCGAAGCGCACGGGACAAAGCGTTACTTTGAACGAGCTGATCGAAGAAGTCGGCACTGATGCTGCCAGATTCTTCTTTGCTATGCGTTCGATCGACAGCCAGCTGGATTTTGATCTGACCCTGGCTACTGAAAAATCTAATGAAAATCCTGTGTATTATATCCAATATGCACATGCCCGTATTTGCAGCATCATGCGTCAGCTGTCTGAGGAAAATATTGCTGAAGCGGCAGCTGCTGATTATAACCTGCTGACAGATGCCACAGAGCTGGAACTGATCAAAAAATTGGGAGAATATCAGGAAATGCTGGAAGTTGCGGCTAAAGAACGCGCGGTACACCGTGTGGCGCATTATGTGCACGATCTGGCCGGACTGTTCCATTCCTTCTATAATCAGTGCCGCATCCTGGGTGTGGACCCGGAAGTGCAGCAGGCACGGATCAAGCTGGTACAGGCGACCCGCCATACTATCAAACATGCTTTGAACATTTTGGGCGTATCGGCACCGGAAAGAATGTAATTTTTTTGAGATAAAAGCCATTTTATGAGGAACGGGAGGACAATCATGACGAAATATATTTTTGTAACAGGCGGTGTAGTTTCTTCGCTGGGGAAAGGGATCACAGCGGCTTCGCTTGGACGTTTGCTGAAAAGCCGCGGCTATAAGGTAACGATCCAGAAATTTGATCCTTATATCAATGTTGATCCGGGGACAATGAGCCCTTATCAGCACGGCGAAGTTTTTGTCACCGATGACGGTGCTGAGACCGACCTTGATCTGGGTCATTATGAGCGTTTTATTGATATTAATTTGTCAAAGAGCTCCAATGTTACTGCAGGTAAGATCTATCTGTCCGTTATCAATAAAGAACGCCGGGGCGATTATCTGGGACGTACAGTGCAGGTAATCCCTCATATCACCAATGAAATCAAAGAGCGTGTTTACCGTGTTGGCCGTGATGATAATGCTGATTTTGTTATTACAGAGATTGGCGGTACCGTCGGCGATATTGAAAGCTTGCCGTTCCTTGAAGCTATCCGTCAGGTAAAAAAAGAAGTTGACCGCAACGACGTCTTGTATATCCATGTGACCCTTGTTCCTTATATAGCTGCTGCCGGCGAACTCAAAACCAAGCCGACCCAGCACAGCGTTAAAGAACTGCGCAGTATCGGTATTTCCCCGGATATCATTGTCTGCCGCAGTGAACGTCCTATTTCCAAGGATATGTGCGAAAAAATGGCTATGTTCTGCGACGTTGATCCGGAAGCTGTAATTCAGAACCTGACCGCGGCCAGCATTTACCAGGTGCCGATGCTGATGGAAGAACAGGGGATGGATTCCATCGTGCTCAAAAAGCTGGATATGCCTGATAAACCAAAAGATATGACTTACTGGCATGAAATGGTAGAGCGTATCCTGAAGCATTATGACCGCAAAGTAACTGTTGCCGTAGTTGGTAAATATGTTGAGCTGCAGGATGCTTATATCAGTATTACAGAAGCACTGAAACATGCTGCTGTCGCTAATGAAAGCGAACTGAAAATAAAATGGGTGAACGCCGAGAACATCGAAGCACCAGAAACTGATATGCAGAAGATTATGGAAGACGTAGATGGTATTTTGGTGCCGGGTGGTTTTGGTGACCGTGGTATCGAAGGCAAAATCAAAGCTGTGCAGTATGCCCGTGAAAACAAGGTCCCGTTCTTTGGTATCTGTCTGGGCATGCAGTGTGCTGTTATCGAATATGCCCGCAATGTCTGCGGGTTGGAAAACGCCAACAGCGCCGAATTTGTAGCTGACTGTAAATATCCTGTCATCGATCTGATGCCGGAACAGGTAAGTGTAGAAGATAAAGGCGGCACGATGCGTTTAGGCCTTTATCCCTGCAAAGTCTATCCCGGTACTTTGACCGAGAAGGCTTACAAGGAAGAACTTGTTTACGAACGTCATCGTCACCGTTATGAAGTAAACAACGCTTTGCGTGAGCAGATCGTTGACGGCGGTCTGAGGATCGGCGGCACTTTGCCTAACGGACGTCTGGTTGAGATCGTTGAGATCCCGGAAGACAGGCATCCCTGGTTCCTGGGTGCACAGTTCCATCCGGAATTTAAATCCCGCCCCACTAATCCGCATCCATTATTTAGAGATTTCATTGCCGCTGCTTTGCGGGAACAAAAATAAGACTCTGAAGAAAAACCCAAAAGCAGACTGAGCGTCAGTCTGCTTTTTTTGTAAAAGGAGTAGAAAGTATGCTGAAAAAAATTTTTATCAGTGCGATTTTACTGATCGCGGTCCTGTCTTTTGTAGTGTCGCTGCTTTCAGGTAAAAATAATGATGAAAAGGTTATCGCTGCCCCGGCAGACAGGGTAGCGGTCATCAATATCGAAGGGACTATCGTCAGCGGTGAACCGGGCGAGAATATCTGGGGTGAAACTACGGGTGCTTCTTCAGGCCGTCTGATGCGTGAGATTCGTGAGGCGGCTGCCGACAGCAGTGTAAAAGCACTGGTGCTGCGGATCAATTCCCCCGGCGGCAGCGTAACTGCGGCAGAAGAAGTCGGCCGCGAGCTGAAACGTTTTAAAGAAACTACTGATAAACCGATCATCACTTCGATGGGCGACAGTGCTGCTTCGGCAGCTTATTGGCTGGCTGCTTACAGCGATACCATTTATGCCAATCCGTCTACGTTGACAGGCAGTATCGGTGTCTATATGCCCTATATGAATACACAGGAACTTTTCAAAAAAATCGGTATCTATACTACTAAAATCAAAAGCGGTCAGTACAAGGATATCATGTCCGCTGACAGACCGATGACTCCGGAAGAACAGCAGATCTTACAAAATATGGTCAATCAGATGTTTGAGAATTTTGTCGCTGTGATCGCCGAAGGCCGTAAAATGGATACCGCTAAAGTAAAAACTTTGGCTGACGGACGTGTTTATACCGGCCAGCAGGCTCAGGCCGTCGGGCTTGTCGATGAACTAGGCAATTATTATGACGCTTTGGAGGCAGCCGGTAAAGCCATCGGCGTAGATGGGATACCGGAAATTAAAGAAAATAAGCGTCAAAAACCCTGGGAAGTATTTTTCAGTGCGCAGTTATCTAAAATGATGCTGGGCCATTTGGAAATGCTGCTGCAAAAAGACGCGGCTGGAATGCCTTCACCGCAGGCGGCGAGGTGATGCCTTATGAGGCGTAAAACCTTTGACGTTTTGTTTGAAACCAGAGACGGCATGCGTCTGCTGGTAAAGGAGCGCTGTATGTGGCGCAGCTTGTGGTATTTTACCTTAAGCGTAGGTCTGTTCAGCGGCGTTGTAACAAATCAGCTGTTTTTAGATCAGGCGCTGTCAGTGCGGTTTGCCGTTATTGCCGCGGCTGTTTCCATTGCCGGCGTAGTTTTGTCGATGTATGGTTTTTTACTGCACGGCATCTTGGAAACTTTAGGGGCCATGGCCGGTGATGCCGTAGGCCTGATCTGCCTGCTGGGCTATACGACTTTGCCGTTTTTGGTCATGGCGCCTGTAGCTTTGCTGGGAACCAAGCTGGGCCTGCCGGGGATACTGGTAGTAGTGGGGGCCTGTATTACAGCGAAGCTGTGGATGCTGTACCTGCTGATCAGGGCCTTACAGGTGGTCTATCTGATAGATTTTAAACGGTCGCTGGCAACTGTAGCGTTCAGCCTATTGCTGCTGTATATCGCTTTTGTGCTGCCGCTGCAGATTGTGTTTGAATTGCTGATGCTTAAGATAGGCTGATAAATTTAACTTAAAATAAAGTATTTTTTATTTTACTCTGCAAGTTATGGCAGAAAGTGATATAATTAATGTGATTTTATATGATCGTATCAATAAAGGAGATGGTTGAGGAATGAACAGAGAATTATCCATGGAATTCGTACGTGTTACCGAAGCTGCAGCAATTGCCTGCGGCCGCAGTGTAGGGCGTGGTGATAAAAACGGTGCCGATCAGCTGGCGGTCGACGCTATGCGCAAGGCATTCGATACGGTAAATATCAGCGGTACAGTAGTTATCGGTGAAGGCGAGATGGATGAAGCACCGATGCTGTATATCGGTGAAAAAGTCGGCGGCGGCGGTGCCGAAGTCGATATTGCCGTCGACCCTGTTGAAGGTACGAATCTGGTGGCTAAAGGCCAGCCTGGCGCAATCGCGGTCATTGCCATCGCACCGAAAGGCTGCCTGCTGCATGCTCCTGACATGTATATGGATAAGATCGCTGTCGGTCCTCGTGCTAAAGGCTGCATCGATATAGATGCTCCGATCAGTGAAAATCTGGAGCGCGTGGCTAAAGCCCTGGAACGTAAGGTTTCTGACCTGACCGTCGTATTGCTGGATCGTGAACGTCATTATGGTATTATGGATGAGATCCGCCGTGCCGGCGCACGTATTCATCTGATTACTGACGGCGACGTTAACCCGATCGTCAATGCCGGCATTGAAGGTACCGGCGTGCATATGTATATCGGGAAGGGCGGTGCTCCTGAAGGCGTACTGGCTGCTGCCGCTATCAAATGTCTTGGCGGTGATATGCAGGCACGGTTGTGCCCTGAAGATGATGAACAGGTCAAACGCTGCCTGGAAATGGGCATCTGTGATTGTCAGCAGGTTTTGAGCTTGGACGATATGGTCAAAGGCGACGACTGCATGTTCACGGCGACGGCTATCACCGAAAGCAATTTGCTCAGCGGTCTGCGTTATTTCGGCGGCGGTGTGCGGACACATACCGTCTCCATGCGTTATAAAACCGGTACAGTACGTTTTGTTGACGCAGTACACAGCTTTGACCGCAAAGATTTTGCCGTTAAACTGTAAGCTTTACAATCTTCAAGGGTTTTAGCTCAGGCTAGAACCCTTTTGTTTTCAAGGGTAAATTGATGAAATTGCAATTATTGGATGCTATTGGTGAAATAACGGAAGCCCGTACCGCTGCCGGATTGTGGCAGCAGGGTCAGGGGTGCTCGCTGACTGGTCTCAGCGGAGCCGCAAAAACAGTATTTTTGGCAGCTCTGGACCGGCTTTTGCCGGAACAGGGCTCTTTAGTGTTCCTGCTTAGCGGCAGGGACGATATCCGTGAATACCGCAGGACGTTGAATTGTTTTTATTCGGATTTGCTGATGCAGGAATTATATCCTGTCGATCTGCCGCTGGTGCAGGCTGATTCGCGTAATCGTGAGATTCAGGCTGGGCGTGTGGCGGCGATGCGTATTTTGCAGGGCGAGGAACGGGGTATTGTTTTTGTGACTGCGGAAGCATTGCTGCAGAAGCTGCCGATACCGCAGAAGGTTTTGGGCAGCGGCGTTGTCGTAACATTGGGGCAGCAGCTTGAGCAGCAGGAGCTGCTGGAACGTCTGATCGAACTGGGATACGAGCGCACTGAGCAGGTAGATGCTATCGGTCAGTTTTGTCTGCGCGGTGATATTCTTGATATTTTCCCGATCAATAGTCAGTATCCGGCCAGGATCGAATGGTTTGACGATACTATTGATGCGATGCGCAGTTTTGATCTGGATAATCAGCGCAGTATTGAATCATTGAGTGCTGTCAAAATCGTGCCGCTGCAAATTGAGACCGGCGAAGATTTTTCAGCCTCGGTGCTTGATTATTTAGCCGCTTCGACGCGCTTGGTGGTAGATGAGCCGTCACGTTTATTTGAACTTTTGCAGAAACTGTACACTGAAAGTTCCGGTTATGCCGATGAATTATGGTCGCCTGCCGAGCTGGAAGGCTTTTGCGCCCGGAGCAGAGCCTGGGTCGTGGCAGCGTTGGGACACAGCCGTTTGCAACTGTTTAAGGATATCAATGTGCCGGTGCGGTCCGTAGCGCCGTATAACAGAAATCTGGAATTACTGACAGGCGATCTGCAGGGCTGGCTTGCTGACGGGCAGGTGCCTGTGGTGATGATGAGCAGCGATATTAAAGCGCGCGGGCTGGCTGACAGTCTGCAAAGCCGTAATTTAAACGCTGCTTTTGTAAAAGAAGGCGCCCTGCTTAGACCGGGTCGCATCACTGTCATCAGCGGCGAGCTGACAGCAGGTTTTCGGTTCTGGAATGAAAACTGGCTGCTGCTGACAGAAAATGATATTTTTGGTATGCAGAAAAAAAGACGGCTGCATACCAAAAACAGCGGCGCCCAGCTGCAGTATTTCTCGGAAATCAAGGCTGGAGATTATGTAGTCCATTCAGTTCATGGTATTGGACGCTATATCGGCGTGGAGAATGTTCTTGTCGACGGCGTGCATCGTGATTATCTGCTGCTGGCGTATGCCGGCGATGACAAACTGTATGTCCCTGTGGAACAGGTTGGCATGCTGCATAAATATGTCGGTAACGAAGGGCAGGCTCCAAGACTTTCTAAAATGGGCGGAGCCGACTGGAAACGCGTGCAGAGTAAAGCCCGTGCCGCGATTACCGAGCTGGCTGAAGAACTGCTGCGATTATACGCGCAGCGTAAGATCGTTCCTGGTCATGCTTTTGCTGAGGATACCGAATGGCAGCGTGATTTTGAAGAACGCTTCCCTTATGAAGAAACTCCGGATCAGCTTAAAGCGATCGCGGAGATCAAGGCTGATATGGAAAAACCTGAGCCGATGGACAGATTGTTGTGCGGCGATGTCGGTTATGGTAAAACAGAAGTTGCTATCCGCGCGGCCTTCAAGGCAGTTATGGATGGTAAACAGGTAGCGGTAATGGTGCCGACGACTGTTTTGGCACAGCAGCATTTTATGACTTTCAAAGAACGAATGCAGCCTTTTGGTGTCAAAGTGGAGATGGTAAGCCGCTTCTGCACTCCCAGGGAACAAAAACGAATCCTGAACGATCTGGAAAATGGTCAGGTGGACGTTCTGATTGGGACACACCGTTTATTACAGCAGGATGTGCTGTTTCCCGATCTGGGATTGCTGGTTATCGACGAAGAACAGCGTTTTGGTGTGGCGCAGAAAGAAAAAATCAAACGTTGGAAAACAGGCGTTGATGTGTTGACCTTGTCGGCAACGCCGATTCCGCGCACTTTACATTTGGCGCTTGTCAACGGGCGCGATATGAGTGTGATCGAATCACCGCCTGAGGAACGTCTGCCGGTAGAAACTTATGTAGCCGAATATAATCCCGGAATGATCAAAGAAGCGCTGGAGCGTGAGATGCGTCGCGGCGGCAGGATTTATTATGTGCATAACAGGGTTCTTGGTCTGGAAAATATTGCCGCCGACCTGCGCAGTCTGGTGCCGGGGATCAACATCAGGATCGCTCACGGCCAGATGTCAGAAGATATGCTGGAAGATGCGATGATCGCTTTTTATGAAGGCAGCTGTGATGTGCTGCTGTCGACTTCGATCATCGAAAATGGTTTGGACGTGCCCTTGGCCAATACTATTATTATCGACGGCGCCGAAAATTTTGGCTTATCGCAGCTGTATCAGATGCGCGGCCGGGTAGGGCGCTCCTCTCGTCTGGCTTATGCCTATTTCGTTTATAAACGTAATCGTGCTTTGAGCGAGGTCGCAGAAAAACGCTTGCAGGCGATCCGTGATTTCACAGAGCTGGGCGCCGGGTTTAAGATCGCGATGCGCGATCTGGAGATCCGTGGCGCCGGTAATCTGCTGGGTGCGCAGCAGCATGGCCATATTGCAGGTGTAGGTTTTGCCGCCTATTGCGATATGCTTGAGCGTACGATCCGCAAGCTGAAAGATGGCGTTGAAGACGGAGTACCCGAGCCTGATCCGGTTCTTGAGATCAGCGTTGACGGATATATTCCCGATGACTATATCGCTGACCCGCGTTATAAGCTTGAGCTGTACAGACGCTTTGCCGGCCTGGCCTATGCAGAAAAAGATGATCTGCTTGATGAAATTATCGATCGGTTCGGAGAGCCGCCGGAAGAAGTAGAAGTTTTATGGCGTGTTGCCTGTCTGCGGGCTTTGTGCCGGCTGCTGCATATTCGTGGGATCAGTGTCAAACCGGGCGAGCTGCGGATTACCTTTGCTGAAAATGCTGCCGTTGATCCGACAGCTCTGATGCAGCTTATCAGTGAACAGCAGCAATATATGAATTTTAAAAGCGGCGCGCAGGCCCAGCTTATTTTCCGTACGGTCAAATTAAAAACTGACAGTTTGACCTGGCTGGAAAAAAATCTGCCGCGTCTGGCTTTTGACTAAGCTATACAGAGGCAATAAAGTTGATTATAATTAACTAAATGAAGAAATTAAGGAAAGGACGAGGGTATGACCAAGGATAAGTTTTTACGCGGCGCCATGATCTTGACGCTGGCGGGGCTGATGGTCAAGATCATTGGCTCGGTCAACAGAATACTGTTATCCAGACTGCTTGGCGGCGAAGGTATCGGGCTTTATCAAATGGCATATCCCGTTTATCTTTTGATGCTGTCCGTATCTTCGGCCGGTATCCCGATCGCGATTTCGATCATTGTAGCCGAAAAAGTGGCAAAAGGAGACTTTGCCAGTGCCGGCAGGGTATTCAGGGTTTCGCTGGGGCTGATGGCCGCAACGGGGCTTGTGTTTGCTGCCGGGCTGTATTGTGCGGCTGGCTGGCTGGTCGACAGCGGGCTGGTACGCGATCCGCGGGCTTATTATGGATTGGTGGCCTTAACTCCGGCGGTGTTTTTTGCTACGATCCTGGCCAGCTTCCGCGGTTATTTTCAGGGATATCAAATGATGACTCCGCCTGCGGTCTCGCAGATTCTGGAACAGTTTGTACGCGTTGTGACGATGGTCGTACTGGCCTATTATCTGCTTCCGTACGGCTTGGAATATGCGGCGGCCGGAGCCGCTTTCGGTGCCGTGCCGGGTTCGATTACCGGACTTATCGTACTGAGTTTTTTTTACCTGAAGAACAAACTGCGCTGGCAGCAGGAGATCAGCAGGCAGATCACTGAAGCACCTGAAAGTATCGGTAAAATAGCAAAACGGCTGGTATTGCTGGCATTGCCTGTTTCCTGTGCTAATATCATGGTGCCTGTGACCAGCAGTATTGACATGCTGCTGGTGCCTAATCGTTTAGTTGAATCCGGTTTTTCGGTCGAAGAGGCTACGACTTTGTTTGGTTATCTTACAGGGATGGGGATGCCTTTGGTCATGATGGCTACTATTCCGACGCTTTCCCTTACAGCAAGCCTGGTGCCTGCTGTTTCAGAAGCATTTACTCTGGGCGATAGGAACAGTATCGATCAGAAAACAAATACGGCCATGAAATTATGCTGTTTGCTGACTTTTCCTGCTGCTGCCGGAATGTGGGCGCTGGCCCAGCCTATTTCAAAATTGCTGTATGGTACGCCGCTTGCGGGCGAGGCGATCAGGAACCTGGCCCCCTCTATTTGCCTGCTTGGCATCCACCAGATAACCACAGGCATGCTGCAGGGAATGGGACAGACTATCATTCCCATGTGGAATATGCTGCTCAGCGCGTTGGTCAAAGCTGCTGCTGTTTGGTATCTTACAGCGCTGCCGTGCAATATAGTCGGCGCAGCCTGGGCCTCTAACATTAATTTTGGCCTGGCCGCCGCTTTAAATATCTTCTTTTTGATTCGCAGCGGCATCACTTTCAAAGTGTATGCTTTGGGAAAAATATTGCTGGCGGCAGTTTTAATGGCAGCAGTCAGTATGCTTTTATATAATTATTTAATAGTTTATTGGGGCAATACTTTTGCGACGGCGGTAACGATTTTTGCAGCTGGCATCGTTTATCTATTGACTTTGATAGCAAGCGGAACGATCGGCAGGAAAGAATTGCAGAAATTGCCTGTCATCGGTTCCAGATTCAAGTAAAGGGATGGTAAGATGGAAAAAGGAATTACTGTTGTAGGATTGGGGCCCGGCAGCGCCGGACATTTGTCGCTGGAAACGATGACAGTGCTGAAAAGCGGCGGCAGGGTTATTTTGCGGACTGATGTACACCCAACTGTAAAAGAACTGGTACAGGCTGGTATAAAGTTTACGTCCTGCGACGCTGTTTATGAACAGGAAGCATCTTTTGAGGACGTCTATCAAAAAATTGTGACCTCCGTTTTACAGGCCGCAAAAGAGCAGGAGGTAGTTTATGCTGTTCCGGGCAGTCCTTTGGTTGCCGAACGCACGGTGGTGCTGCTGAGGGAACAGGCTGCTGCGGCAGGGGTGCCTCTGAAAATTTTACCGGCGATGAGCTTTTTGGATCTTGCATATGTCGATTTAGGAATTGATCCTATTGCCGGCTTGCGTATTGTTGATGCCCATGATTTTGATGCGCTGGCCGATGCCGGTAAATATCCGCTGATGATCACGCAGGTCTACAGTCAGCTGGTAGCGTCGGATGTGAAAATAAATTTGATGGAAGTGCTCGCTGATGAAGCGCAGCTGTACTTTTTGCGTAATTTAGGCTTGCCTGACGAAGAATGTCTGCCGCTGAAGCTCTATGAGCTGGACAGGCAGCCGCATATCGATCATCTGACCAGCGTCTTTATTCCGGCACAGGAGCAGACTGTTGTTAAGCATGTCAATGCTTTGCGAGAAGAAAAACAGCTTTGTTTTGATGACGACGATGATTTTTACTGTGATATCGAGGACTTCCGCTATGATGCTGAACTGCTGCCGCTTACAGAAGTTATGCGTAAGCTGCGTGAGCCGGGCGGCTGTCCTTGGGATCGCGAACAAACGCACAGCAGTATTCGCCGTAATATGATCGAAGAAGTCTATGAATTTTTAGAAGCTGTCGATAATCACGATTTTAAAGGTATGGAAGAAGAACTTGGCGATATTCTGATGCAGGTTGTTTTCCATGCGCATATGGCGGCTGACGCAAACTTGTTCTCTTTGCAGGATGTCATTGATGGCGTGACTGAGAAGCTCACCCGCAGACACCCGCATGTATTTGGTTCACGAAAAGTTTCAGGCAGTGATGAAGTAATTAAAAACTGGGAAGCTATTAAATTGGAAGAAAAAAAGGAACGGACGCATGTCCTTGACGGGATTTCTCCGGGACTGCCTGCTCTGATGCGTGCTTATAAGCTGCACAGCAAGGCTTCCAAAGTAGGCTTTGACTGGCCGGATACCGCAGGCGTCTGGGAAAAGGTCCAGGAAGAACTGCATGAACTTGAAGCGGCAGTAGCCGGAGGCAGCCTGAAGGAAATGGAGCACGAGCTGGGTGATTTGCTGTTTATTTTGTCCGGTTATGCCAGACATATCGGACTGGAACCGGAAACAGCTTTGACTGTAGCTAATAACCGTTTCATAAAAAGATTCAGTTATGTAGAGAAAAAAGTACAGGTTTCAAAGAAAAAATGGCAGGACTTTTCTCTGGCTGAATTAGACGTTTTTTGGGAGTTGGCAAAGGATTTTGAGAAAAATAATTAAAAAAAGGCGTTTTTTACACAAAAATTAAGAAAAAAATAAAAAAAGATGAAATGTTAGCAGGAATATTGCTTTTGATAGCGAATTAGAGTTTTAGTGAATAACCTTAGTCGTTGTGTTTAAGCGGTTTTCGCCTAAACTGGCGCATACAAAATTTAAGGGGGATTTATTGTGAACAAAACTGAACTTATTGCTGCAGTAGCAGAAAAAGCTGGCCTCACCAAAAAAGACGTAGAGAAAGCAGTAGCTGCTTTACTCGAAACCGTAAAAGGTGAAGTTGCTAAAAAAGGCAAAGTACAACTGATTGGTTTCGGTACTTTTGAAGCCCGTACTCGTAACGCTCGTACCGGTAAAAATCCTCGTACCAACGAACCCATCAAAATTCCAGCAGCAACCGTTCCCGCTTTCAAAGCTGGTAAAGCTTTCAAAGACGCTGTTAACGTTGCTCCTGCCAAAAAACACAAAAAATAATCTTGGGTTTCAAGAATGCCGGGCCAAACAGCCCGGTATTTTTGTCTGATTAATTAACAGGAAGGAGCTCATAATGGCTGAGACGCGCAGAAAAAAACGCCGCAGCTCCAATGATTTTTTATGGGTCCTGATTATTTTGCTGATCATCTGCTTGGGCGTATTGGGCCGGCAGGAATACAAGATCTACCAGATCAATAAGGAAATGTCGGCAACTCAGCAGCGTGTCGACGAATTAAAAAAAGTTCAGGCTGAGCTTGAGGCTGAACGCAAACGTTTGGATGATTTGAAATATATTGAAAAACTGGCGCGTGAAGACCATAATATGGTGGGCAAGAACGAAGTGCCGCTGTTTATAGTTGATGAGCAGGAAAAACAGCAAAAACAGGAAACAGAAGCTGAGGAAAAGAAAAAATAGCAGCTGTACAGTCGATTTTACTGGCGTACAGCTGTTATTTTTTATCTTTTTTCATATATTTGTACAATGCAGTTGACACTGATTTTAAAAGAAGGGTATAATACTTACTGTATAAAGATTTTTTAAGGGGGATTATCCGCTTTATGTCACTCGAAGTTGGTGCAATCGTTGAAGGTGAAGTTACTGGTATCACAAATTTTGGAGCGTTTGTGCAATTGCCTGAAGGAAAAGTTGGTCTTATACATATTTCCGAAGTCTCCAATGTATATGTAAAAGATGTACATGATTTTTTGAAGGAAAAAGATAAGGTCAAGGTCAAAGTGTTGTCTATTGACGAACGCGGTAAGATCGGTCTGTCCATTAAGCAGCTGACACCGCCGCCTCCGGCACCTCCGAAACCGCAGCGACCGGTAAGTCAGGAACGTCGTGCACCTAAAGTGGCGCCTCCTGTTTCCTTTGAAGATAAATTATCGCGCTTTTTAAAAGACAGCGATGACAGATTATTAGATCTGAAACGCAATACGGAGTCTAAGCGCGGCGGCCGTGGCGCCAGCCGCGACAGATAATGTCCAAAAAGGCACTTCCTGCAGGGGTGCCTTTTTTATTTGGTTTGTAGGATGATAAGGTGAAACGATGAAAGAACACAGGCAAATTACTGAAATTCTCGATCAGGTAGAGAAACATCTGCCTGTCGGCAGTAAAATAATTGTTGCCTGCAGCGGTGGGGCCGATTCACTTGCCTTGGCAGATGCGCTGCTGTTGCTGCAGGAAAAACGGAAGTATCAGCTGATAGTTTGTCACGTCGAGCATGGTTTGCGTGGCAGCGAAGCTTTGGCGGATGCTGATTTTGTTGTGGAATTCTGCCGGATGCGTCAGGTTGCCTGTGAAGTTCTGCGTGTTGACGCTAAAAAATTTGCTGCGGAAAGTAAACTTTCTGTAGAGGACGCGGCTCGTAAATTACGCTATACTGCTTTATTTGAGATTTTCAGTAAACACAAGTCCGACTATATTGTGACAGCACACCACCGTGACGATCAGGCAGAAACCCTGCTGCTGCATTTGCTGCGAGGCAGCGGTGCGGAAGGGCTTGGGGGAATGCGCTGTCGTAATAACAGTATCGTACGGCCTTTTTTAAAGGTGAGCCGCAGTATGCTGGAGGCATATTGTACAATGCGTGGTTTGGACTATTGTACTGACAGCAGCAATATGGATTTATATTATACGCGTAATAAAGTGCGGCATATACTGCTGCCCTTGCTGGAGCGTGAATTCAATCCTAATATCAAACAGGCTTTGGCCCAGACGGCAGCACTGGTTGCCGAGGATGCTGATTGTTTGAACGCGCTGGCAGAAGATAAATTTTCACAGTATGTGCTGCAGGATGATCGTTCCTGCAGCTGTGATACAGTCTGGCTGCTTTCGCTGCCTGCCGCGCTGTGTTCGCGCGTAGTCAGGCTGATGTGGAAAAAACTGGGAGCAGCAGGTATGCTTACCTGTCAGCAGACACAGCGGGTGATCGGTTTGGTGCATAAAGGCAGCAGTAACAAAAGGCTCATGCTGCCGGGCGGGATCTGTGCTGTATACAGCTACGGTAGGCTTATAGTAGCTGCGGCTGCAATACCGTCAGCGATAGCAGAGCAGAATTATATTGTTGATTTATCAGAACTGCAGAAAGCAGGTACGGTGCAAGTGGAGCTCTCAGACGGCATTTTAAGTTTGGGTTACTTTAAGGGATCAGCAAGGCCTTTGGAGCATGCGGCGGTATATCCCTGGCATTTGCTGCAGGATAGTCAGCTGGAAGTGCGGCAGAGACTGGACGGAGACAGATTTTTCCCGGCCGGGTCTTTAGGCAGCAAAAAATTAAAAAAATATTTTAACGACGCTAAAGTACCTCCGGAGCAGAGAAACAGTCAGCTTTTAGTAACCTGCGGACAGCAGGTCTTATGGCTGGTGGGAAGTAAAGCTGCAGGCTGGCATGAACAGGAGCAGGGCTGCGAAGCATGGCTGACGTTGGATATTAAATATTTCGGTCTGGGAGATGACAAGTAGTGGATATGCATGAAGATATTGGTAAAATCTTACTGACAGAGGAAGAAATAAAGGCGCGGGTCCGGGAATTGGGAGCCCAGCTGAAACAAGATTATGCAGGCAAAGAAGTAGTAGTAATAGCACTTTTAAAAGGCGCCGCTTATTTTGCTACTGATCTGACTTTGGCAATGGATATGCCTGTCAAGATCGATTTTATGGTCGCGTCTTCTTATGGCAACAGCACTAATAGCTGCGGTAACGTCAGCGTGAAGCTTGATGTAGCCGAGGAACTGGCGGGGCGGCATGTGATTCTGGTCGACGACATCATTGATACAGGGCTGACCCTTGAAGCTGTTTGCTGTATGCTGCAGCAGCATAAGCCGGCTTCTATCAAAACAGCGGTAATGTGCGATAAGACCGACAGGCGTGTCAATGGCAAAAGCGCGGATTATGTAGGCTTCTGTATTCCAGACGAGTTTGCTGTCGGCTATGGATTGGATTACGCCGGTAACTATCGTAATTTACCTTATATCGGTGTTTTAAAGCCTTGTGTTTACGCGCGTACATGATTTTATCGACTAATGGTTGTAGAATTTCCGCATCTATATTATAATAAAAAAATGACGTTACTGTAATTTGGTAGACGATCGCAGTGGAAGGAGGAGCAATTCCTTGAATAGATTTTTTAAGAACGTGACGTTCTATTTGCTGATTATCATCGTGGCAATCTGGATGATCGATTATTATTCGGCCAGTACGGTCAGCAAAACAGACATCACTTATAGTGCGTTTATGAAGCACGTGCAGCAAGATGAGGTCAAACAGGTAACGATAGTTGATAATGTCATCAGCGGTAAGCTGAAAGATGGTAAAGATTTCTCAACTGTGGCTCCCAGTGATGACAGCCTGATCCCGACTTTACGTGCCCGTGATATTGAAATTAAAGCCGAGCTGCCGCCGCAGCCACCTTGGTGGACGACGATCTTAAGCTCGCTCTTGCCCATGCTTTTGATCGTCGGCATTTGGTTTATGCTGATGCAGCAAAGCCAGGGCGGCGGCGGACGGGTGATGAATTTCGGCAAAAGCCGTGCCCGCCGTTATGACGAAGACAATATTAAAATTACTTTTAAAGATGTCGCCGGTGCTGATGAAGCTAAGCAGGAACTGGAAGAAGTTGTCGAATTCCTGAAGCATCCGAAGAAATATAATGATCTTGGTGCCAAAATACCAAAAGGTGTTTTACTCTACGGACCGCCTGGTACAGGTAAGACCCTTCTGGCCAAGGCTGTCGCAGGTGAAGCAGGCGTACCGTTTTTCAGTATTTCCGGTTCCGACTTCGTAGAAATGTTTGTCGGCGTTGGCGCTTCCCGTGTCCGTGACCTTTTTGAACAGGCTAAAAAGAGCGCTCCCTGTATCGTTTTCATTGATGAGATCGACGCTGTCGGCCGTCAGCGTGGTGCAGGTTTAGGCGGCGGCCATGATGAACGCGAGCAGACCTTGAACCAGCTGCTGGTTGAAATGGACGGTTTTGGCGCTAATGAGGGCATCATTATGATTGCCGCAACCAACCGTCCTGATATCCTTGATCCGGCACTTCTGCGTCCGGGCCGTTTTGACAGACAGATCGTCGTTGATCGTCCTGATATCAAAGGCCGTCAGGAAATTTTAAAAGTCCATGTTAAAGGCAAGCCGATCAGCTCCGAAGTCGAGCTTGACGTTATTGCCCGCAGAACTCCCGGTTTTACAGGCGCTGATCTGAGTAATCTGGTCAATGAAGCTGCGTTAATGGCTGCCCGTAAAAATAAGAATAAAATCGATATGCCGGAAATGGAAGAAGCGGCGGAGCGCGTTATTATGGGCCCCGAGCGCCGCAGCCGCGTGATCAGCGATAAAGAAAAACGTCTGACTGCTTATCATGAAGGCGGCCATACCCTGATAGGTATGCTGCTCGACAACACTGATCCGGTCCATAAGGTAACGATTATCCCGCGCGGCCGTGCCGGCGGTTATACATTGAGCCTGCCGAAAGAAGACCGTTACTATGCGACCCGCAGTGAAATGCTGGACGAATTGAAGGTGCTTTTAGGCGGACGTGTGGCTGAAGCCCTGGTACTGAAAGAAATTTCCAGCGGTGCCAGCAATGACCTGCAGCGTGCTACATCTCTTGCCCGTCAGATGATCTGTGAATACGGCATGAGCCCTGAATTGGGCCCGATGACGTTTGGTCATCGTCAGGACCAGGTTTTCCTGGGTCGTGATATCGGCAGAGATAAAGACTACAGTGAAGAAGTCGCTGCCAAGATCGATAAAGAAATCCGTAAATTTATTGACGAGGCTTACCAGAAAACGGAAAGCCTGCTGAATGAAAATATGGACAAACTGCATTTGATTGCGGATGCACTTATTGAAAGAGAAACTTTGGAAGGCGAAGAAATCGATCAGTTGATGAAATACGGTAAAATTTTATCTAAAGAAGAGAATACTTCTGAGATCGGAACTCCGGAGCCGGCAGAGGTGCAGCCCGCAGAATCTTCTGCAGCTCCCAGCGAGCAATAGTCTGTAATCTAAGACCGTCCCCTGAATTTCGGGGACGGTTTTTCTGTGACTTGACTTTTGGTTAACCCAGTGCTAATCTAAGGATAACATTGTGTGGGAGTGTGATGATATGCGGGAACGCATTTTAGAAATATTGCGCAGTAACATGCCTGCGCCTGTTTCGGGGGAAATCCTTTCTCAGGAACTGGCAGTATCGCGTACGGCGATCTGGAAGCATATCCAGGCTTTAAAAAATGAAGGCTATACTATAGAATCAGTGCCTAAAAAAGGCTACATCCTGAAAGAAGTTCCTGACAGATTGAAGCCTGCGGAAGTAGTCGCCAATCTGAAAACAAAATGGCTCGGACATCATATACACTACTGTGAACTGACGACGTCTACAAACGAGCTGGCCAAACGTCTGGCCGGAGAAGGCTGTGAAGACGGCCTGGTGGTGATCGCGGAAGAGCAGAACTCCGGTAAGGGTCGTTTGTCACGCGGCTGGTTTTCCCCGTTTGCCCGTGGGGTATGGTTCTCGGTTGTTTTAAAGCCGCCGTTCATGCCGCAGGAAGCATCGAAGTGTACGCTGCTGGCAGCGATTGCTGTTGTGAAAGCCATCAATAAGTATAAAGGCGTACAGGCATCGATCAAATGGCCTAACGACGTGCTGCTGGACGGTAAAAAACTGGTGGGCATTTTGACTGAAATGAGCGCTGAATTTGGCCGGATAAATTATATCGTTATCGGTACCGGCATCAATGTCAACGTACCGAAAGAGATGGTGCCGGAAGAACTGCGCGCAACGGCTGTATCGCTGGCTGATGTTGCCCGTGAGCCTATCAGCAGGGTCGAACTGCTGGCCGATGTGTTGGGCCATATGGAAGAACTGTATGAAAAAGTTTTGCATGATGGTTTTAAACCGGTACTTGAGGAATGGAAAAAATACTCTTCGACTCTAGGTCAGCAGGTCAAAGTTATTGCACCTGACCAGACTTATTTCGGTGAAGCTTTCGATATAGATGAAGACGGACTTTTGATGGTAAAACGCGAAGACGGCAGAATCGAAAAAGTCATCGCCGGTGATGTTTCGATCCGGCCTGCTCTGGCCAAGCAGGGGGAATACGCGTAATGAAGATCAGAGAAATGCTCCTGGCCGGAACTTTTGTCACGATGATGATCATCAGTGCGTATATCATAGTTCCTATTGGGCCTGTTCCCATTACGATGCAGCCCCTGGTCGTGCTTTTGGCCGGCATGCTGCTGGGGAGCCGCTTAAGCGCGGTCAGCATGTGCGTGTGGGTGATCCTCGGCTGTGTTGGTCTGCCTGTGTTTAATCAGGGACAGGGCGGAGCTGTGATGCTGGTCGGGCCTACCGGAGGCTTTATCGTTGCATTTATTATTACGGCCTGGCTTGTTGGTTATCTTACAGAACGTGACCTGGAAGCAAGTTATTTAAAAAATCTTATGTATATGTGCGTAGGAATGCTGGTATGTTATGCGATAGGTCTCATCGGCTTCAAGCTCAGCTTCCAGTACTTTCTGCAAAAGCCCATGAGTTGGGACAATGCCTTACTTTTAGCAGTTGCGCCATTTCTTCCGTTTGATATAATAAAAGCTGCTGCTGCTGCTCTTATTGGCGCTAAAGTGCGCAAGGCTTTACTCCTGGCAGGTCTGCTCGAGCGGACTAAATAAGCTCCTTGAGGAGGAACATGAATGTTATTAGTAATTGATGTAGGTAATACCAACATTGTAGCAGGTGTTTTTGACGATAAAGAACTGGTCTGTCATTGGCGTTTTTCCACAGATCGCAGTAAAACTGCCGACGAATATGGTATTTTATTACGCAGTATGTTCAATTATACGCGGATGCCTATGGATCAGATTAAGGCAATCATTATTTCCAGCGTTGTACCGCCGCTGATCGTACCGCTCTGCCATATGTGCGAGCGTTATTTTGAGCTGACGCCGATGGTTGTAGGACCCGGCATCAAAAGCGGTATCTCGCTGCGTTACGACAATCCCAGAGAAGTCGGTGCAGACCGTATCGTCAATGCGGTTGCCGCTTTTGACAAATACAGCAAAAAAGGTATGCCGATGATCATCGTTGATTTCGGTACCGCGACTACCTTTTGCGCCCTGCTGCCGACAGGCGAATATTTAGGCGGCGCTATCGCCCCCGGTATCGGTATTTCTACGGAGGCTTTGTTCCAGAGAACGGCGAAGCTGCCGCGTATCGAGCTTATCAAACCTAAAAACGTTATCTCGCGCAATACTGTAAATGCAATGCAGGCGGGCGTTATTTACGGTTTTGTCGGCCAGATGGACGGCATTGTCAGACATATGAAGGAAGAATTAGGCGGCAATGCTTTTGTTGTCGCTACTGGCGGCTTTGCCAATACGATGGCGGCCGAGTCCGATTCTATCGACGTAGTGGAGCCGTTCCTCACCTTAGACGGATTACGGATCCTGCACGAGAAAAATTCTAAATAAACAAAGACCCGCTGTCTGGCGGGTCTTATTTCTATAGTATTTTAAAATTGGGAGTAGATTATGCAGATCGGCACTTTAAAATTAGCTGTACCCTTGTTGCTGGCGCCTATGGCCGGCATCACAGATCTGCCCTATCGGGTCATTTGCAGAGAACTTGGCTGTGGTATGACTGTTTCGGAAATGGTCAGCGCCAAAGGGCTGCTTTATAAAAATGTCAAAACTTTTGATATGCTGCGCATCGATCCGGGTGAAAGACCAACAGCGATCCAGCTGTTTGGTTCCGTTCCGGCAGAACTGGCGGAAGCTGCAAGGATAGTCGCCGGGAGCGGCGCGGATGTGATCGACTTCAATATGGGCTGCCCGGTGCCTAAGGTCGTCAATAATGGCGAAGGCTCGGCCTTGATGAAAAATCCGCAGCTGGCTTACGAAATTCTGGCGCGGATGGCAGACGCTGTCTCTGTTCCGGTTACGGTGAAGTTCCGTGCCGGCTGGAATTCTGAACATATCAATGCGGAAGAAATAGCCGTACTGGCAGAAAAGGCGGGCGCCGCAGCCGTAGCAGTACACGGCAGGACGAGGGAACAGTTTTATAATGGCAGGGCAGACTGGCAGGTTATCGCCAGAGTCAAAGCGGCTGTCAAAATACCGGTCATCGGTAACGGTGACATCTTTACAGTGGCCGACGGACAGAGGATGCTTGCGGAAACAGGCTGCGACGGATTGATGCTGGGGCGCGGCGCCGACGGCAATCCCTGGCTGTTCAGCAGATTGCAGGCTGCCTTGTCGGGACTGCCTGTACCGCAGGAACCGTCCTTAAAAGAAAAACTTGCTCTGGCACTGCGGCATCTGGAGATGCTGATAGAATATAAAAATGAACCTGTTGCTGTTAAAGAAATGCGGCGGCATATCGGCGCCTATCTCAAAGGTATGCCGAATGCGGCTGAATATCGCGGCAGGTTCCATCAGACAGAAACCTACGCCGATTTTAAAAAACTGCTGGCAGAATATCTCGAGTCCGCAGAAAGATTCGGTGCCTGAAAACGGTTAAAATAAATAAGATAATACTAAATCTAATAGCAAATATTGTAGGAACACTTTAAATATGCTAAAATGATATGTCATCAGGGACAAGTTTTTTAGAGAAAGAAGTAGAACAATGATTGCCTCTCAGACAACTGAATGCAGCTGTAAACATATCGTAAGTGTAAGTTTGGGATCTTCTGAGCGCAATGCTAAAAGTACTTTGCAGCTTAAGGGGCAGACCTTTATAATAGAACGGCTGGGAACTGACGGGGATCTGCAGAAAGCCCGTCAGCTTCTGGAAAAGCTGGACGGTCGGGTAGACGCTCTGGGATTGGGCGGTACTGACCTTTATGTATATGCCGGCGGCCGGCGTTATACTTTTCGTGAATCGGCCAAGCTGATCGAAAATGTCAAAAACACCCCTGTGCTGGATGGCAGCGGGTTGAAAAATTCTTTGGAACGTATCCTGATCAATCGTCTTGCCGCTGATAAGATCATAGACTTTCAGGGGAAAAAAGTGCTTATGGTCTGCGGTGTAGACCGCTTTGGTATGGCAGAAGCTCTGGTCGCTAATGGCGCTGACGTTACTTTTGGCGATTTGATTTTTGGACTGAACTGGGATCATCCGATCAAATCGCTGCAGACTCTGGATAGCTTTGCCAAACTGCTGGCGCCGCTTCTGACAAAGCTGCCCGTAAGGTGGTTCTATCCGATGGGAGCCAAACAAAGCCAGAGAAAACCGCAGCACCAGCGCTATTTTTTTGAGAACGATATCATTGCCGGCGATTTTCATTTTATCAGACGGTTTATGCCTGATAAGCTGACAGGCAAGACTATTATTACCAATACCGTTACAGCCGGTGACCGCAAGCTGCTGCGCAATGCCGGAGTACGCTGCCTGATCACGACGACTCCGTCTTTGGACGGACGCAGTTATGGTACCAATGTGATGGAAGGCCTGCTGGTGGCAGCCAGCGGTGCTGATAAACAGCTTGATGCGGCTGCCTACGAAAAATTACTGGAAGAATATAAGATAGAATCCGGGCTGGAATATCTGAACGGAGAGGAGGAGCACATTTAATGGAAAAGTTTGCATTTATCATACATCCGCTGTCGATTCATGATATGGCTCACGTCTCGCCTGTTTTGAAATTTATTCCTGACAGCTGGCTGGAAAGTGCTCTGAAACTGAAAAAACCTTTTCAGGTTTCACATATCACAGGTATCAAGAGCCCTTACGCAGAAGCGGAAGGCTGGTTTATCGGCTGCCCCCTGACCTCGAAGCAAATGGTTGAACTGCCGGAAGAATTTGTTATGGACAGGATCATAGAATCAGGGAAGATAGCTCAGGAACTGGGTGCTAAAGTGGTAGGTCTGGGCGCGTTCACATCTATCGTCGGCGATGCCGGCATCACAGTAGCCAAAAATTTAGATATAGCCGTGACCTCGGGCAACAGCTACACAGTTGCAACAGCACTGGAGGGGACCCGTGAAGCAGTAAGGCTGATGGGAAAAGATCTGGCGACGGCGCATGTGACTATTGTCGGTGCCAGCGGTTCTATCGGTGCGGCCTGTACAAGGATTCTGGCACGCGAAGCAAAGGATATTACAATGGTCGCAAGGCATCTGCAGCCGCTGGAAGAACTGGCGCACGAGCTTTCGGGCAGTATCGCCGGCAAATTGACGGTTTCCAACGACATCAAACACAGCCTGAAGGACGCTGATGTTGTGATCGCCGTTACCAGCGCCGTAGATTTTCTGATCGAACCAGAGGATCTCAAGGCCGGGGCCATCGTCTGCGATGTGGCAAGACCGCGTAACGTTTCGCGCGAGGTAGCCTCCAAACGCAAAGATGTGCTGGTCATAGAAGGCGGCGTGATCAAGGTGCCGGGCAATGTCGATTTTCATTTCGATTTTGGCTTTCCCCCGCAGACTTCTTTTGCCTGTATGGCAGAAACAATGATTTTGGCACTGGAAAGGCGCTATGAAAACTTTACTCTGGGACGGAAACTGACTATCGAACAGATCGATACGATCTCGCAATTAGCCCGTAAACACGATTTCAGTCTGGCTGGCTTCCGCAATTTTGAACGGGCCGTTACAGATGAAGAAATCGCTCATATCCAGGGTTTTGTCGAACAGGAACTGGCAATGCGTAATATCTGAGGTTGACAATAAACCAACAAAAAATTATAATTTAATCTAGTACATTATATTATTTATCCGTTGATCCCAGTGTCAGGCATTGCTGCTTGGCACTGTTTGTATTGTGAGGCGGCGGAAAATATGATTTTAAAGGAGTAATACCATGGGTGCTAAAGAAACTATTTTAACGGCCGAAGGTTTAAGAAAACTGGAGGACGAATTAGAAAATCTTCGTTCTGTAAAACGTCAGGAAGTTGCCGAGCGCATTAAAGTAGCGATTTCTTATGGCGATATAAGCGAGAATTCCGAATATGACGATGCCAAAAATGAACAGGCCTTTATCGAAGGGCGTATTATCGAGCTGGAGCAGATGATCAGCACAGCTACGCTTATTGACGAAACTGCGAAAAAGAAAAAAGGCACAGTTATTCTCGGCTCTACCGTTATCGTTAAAGATATGGAATTTGGCGACGAAGAAACCTATACCGTTGTCGGCACTACTGAAGCCGATCCTTCGCAGAACCGTATCTCCAACGAATCACCGGTCGGCGCTGCGATTTTGGGACAGAAAGTGAACACTGTCGTACAGGTGCATACTCCTGTAGGCGAGCTTTCATATAAAATAGTAAAAATTAAATAGATTTGATTTTTTAGGAGCGAGAAATATGTCGGAAGAAATTAAAAATCAGCAAGCTGCCGAACCGGAAGCTTTAACAGAAACAGAAATCAATGAACAAATGCAGGTGCGCATCAATAAAATGCACCAAATCGAAGAAAAAGGCTGGAAACCTTTCGGCCATAAATTTGAATGGACTCACCATGCGCAGGATATTGCCGACCAATTTGAAGAATTAGCGGCTAATGAAACTGTTGTCCGTCTGTCCGGCCGCGTTATGGCTATCCGCGGTCATGGCAAAACCTGCTTTATCGATCTGATGGATAAAACAGGCCGTATTCAGCTTTATGTACGTAAGGACGCTTTGGGCGAAGAAAACTATACCTTGATCAAACTGATGGATATCGGCGATATCATCGGTGTTGCCGGCACAGTTTTCCGTACGCACATGGGCGAATTGTCTGTTAAAGCGGTTGCTTTGGAACTGCTTTCCAAATCTCTGCGGCCTCTGCCGGAAAAATGGCATGGCTTGAAAGATGTCGAGATGCGTTATCGTCAGCGTTATGTTGACCTGATCGTAAATCCTGAAGTACGCCGCACTTTTGTTCTGCGCAGCCAGATCATTAAAAGCGTTCGCGAGATTTTAGACGGCAAAGACTTCCTGGAAGTCGAAACCCCGATCATGCATTCTATTGCCGGCGGCGCGGCCGCACGTCCGTTTATCACCTATCATAACGCGCTGGATATGCAGCTTTATATGCGCATCGCGCCGGAACTGTATCTGAAGCGTCTGATTGTCGGCGGGATGGAACGCGTTTATGAATTAGGGCGCGTATTCCGTAATGAAGGTATCGATATCAAACATAATCCTGAATTTACCATGGTCGAGATCTATCAGGCTTATGCTGACTATAACGACCTGATGCATTTGACTGAAACCATTGTTGCACAGACTGCCCAAAAAGTACTCGGCACGATGAAGATCACTTACGAAGGACAAGAGATCGACCTGACTCCGCCCTGGAACAGAATGACGATGATCGAGGCCGTAGCTAAATATACCGGACAGGATTTTTCCGGCATCAAAGACATTGACGAAGCGCGTAAAATGGCAGATGCTATCAACGTGCCTTATGAAAAAACTTTTGGCATCGGTAAAATCATCAATGCCTGCTTTGAAGAACATGTAGAAGAGAAACTGATCCAACCTACGTTTATCACAGGACATCCGAAAGAAATTTCACCGCTGGCCAAAAGCAGTGAAGCAGATCCTGAAATTACGGATCGTTTTGAAGGCTTCATTTATGCACGTGAGATCTGCAATGGCTTCTCCGAGCTCAACGATCCTATCGACCAGCGTGAACGCTTTCAGAAACAGGTGGAAGACCGCGCTGCCGGCGATGATGAAGCTCATATGATGGATGATGACTTTGTGACCGCCCTGGAATATGGTCTGCCGCCTACAGGAGGGCTGGGCATCGGTATCGACCGCCTGGTTATGTTCCTGACAGACAGCAGCAGTATCCGCGACGTAATATTCTTCCCGCATATGCGCCATAAAGTACAATAAAAGTAAAAAGAGTATAAATCCGCACCGTATTTTTCGGTGCGGATTTTTTATTGAAAAAAATATAAAAAAGTTGTCAAAAAGGTGTTGACAGAAGTAACGGGGAATGCTATTATATACAAGTCGCCGAAATGCGGCGGCAGGCAGAACCTTGAAAACTGAACAATAACCAAAAACGAATGTGCGGGCGAGCGTTTCTTGTAAAAGAAGCGTTTGCCAAGTCAAAAAATAATTTCTTAACAACAAAATCGAAAGAGCCAATCGGCTTTCTCAATAAAACTTTATTGGAGAGTTTGATCCTGGCTCAGGACGAACGCTGGCGGCGTGCCTAACACATGCAAGTCGAACGGAGAATTTTATTTCGGTAAAATTCTTAGTGGCGAACGGGTGAGTAACGCGTAGGCAACCTACCCTTTAGACGGGGACAACATTCCGAAAGGAGTGCTAATACCGGATATGATCATTCTGCCGCATGGCGGGATGAAGAAAGATGGCCTCTACAAGTAAGCTATCGCTAAAGGATGGGCCTGCGTCTGATTAGCTGGTTGGTAGTGTAACGGACTACCAAGGCGATGATCAGTAGCCGGTCTGAGAGGATGAACGGCCACATTGGGACTG